>DATJLQ010000158.1:0-1348 GCA_035509415.1 Alphaproteobacteria bacterium | reverse complement strand
CGCGCGCATAAGATTCGCTCCCCATGCCGCCCGCCGCGCCGTCCGCATCCAAGAGCCAGGTCCCCTTCGTCGCCGCCATCGTCACGGCCGAAGTTCTTGGCATGCTCGGCATCTCGTCCTTCGCCGGCCTGTTGCCGGAATTCGCGCGCCTCTGGCATTTGAGCGCCACCGAGGCGGGCTGGATCAGCGGCCTCTATTACGCGGGCTACGTGGCGGCGGTGCCGGTCTTGACGGCACTCACCGACCGGATCGATCCGCGCCGCATCTATCTCGCCTCGACGGCGCTCGGCGGGATCGCCAATCTCGGCTTCGCGCTCACCGCGCACGGATTCTGGAGTGCGGTCGGCTGGCAGGTGCTTTCGGGCCTCGGCCTCGCGGGCACCTACATGCCGGGCTTGAAGGCGCTGACCGACCGCGTCGCGGGCCCGCACCAGTCGCGCGCGCTCGCGTCCTACACGAGCGGCTTCTCCGTCGGCATCGGCGGCTCGTTCATGATCGCGGGCGCCCTCGGCATGCCCTATGGCTGGCGCTGGGCGTTTTTCGTGCCGGCCGCGACCTCAGCCCTCGCCTTTCTCATCGCCTCGTTGGCGCTCAAGCCCATCCCGGCTCAGTCGCATGCAAGGCCGCAAACCCGGCTTCTCGATTTCCGGCCCGTGCTCACGAACCGCGCCGCCATGGGCTATGTCGTCGGCTACGGGTTCCACGTCTGGGAGCTGTTCGGCGTGCGCTCCTGGGTGGTCGCGTTCCTCGCCTTCAGCGTGACGCTCCAGCCGCCCGGCTCCGCCCACTGGAGCCCGACGCTGATCGCCACGCTCCTGACGCTCCTCGGCGTCGTGTTCAGCATCTCGGGCAACGAGCTTTGCCTGCGCTTCGGCCGGCGCCGGACGCTGCCGCTTTTGATGCTGTCCTCCTGCATCGCCGCTTGCGGCATCGGCTTCACGGCACCCTGGAACAACGCGCTCGTCTCGTGTCTGTGCCTCTTCTATGGCGGGCTCGTGATGGTCGATTCCTCGTCGCTCACCGCGGGCCTGGTCGAGGTCGCGACGCCCGGCTATCGCGGCGCCACCATGGCGGTCTATTCCTCGATCGGATTCATGGGCGCGTTTCTGGGCCCGATCGTGTTCGGCACCATGCTCGACCGCGCGGGCGGGCCGAGCCACGTCGCGTCCTGGGGTCTCGCCTTCGCGTCCCTCGGAATCGCGGTCGGCTGCGGCGCGCTCGCCCTCGTGATCCTGCGCCCGCGCGACGCGTCGGGGCCGGCCTAGACCCGTTGCTTGGCGAGCTTCGCCTTGGCGCGCGGGTGGGCCTTCTCGTAGACCGCGATGAGGCGCTCGGAATCGACCTCGGT
>DATJLQ010000157.1:0-7840 GCA_035509415.1 Alphaproteobacteria bacterium | reverse complement strand
TTGGGCACGAGCGGATCGTAGGCGGCGATCTCGCCCGGCACCTGCTCGGGCCCGCCTTTCTCGATGTAGACCATCTCCTGCACCTGATGGCGCATGGTGTCGTAGCACTCGAAATAGAAGGTGACGAACGGGCCGACCTCGACCCGGCGCGCGCGCTTCACGCCCGAGATGCGCGTGCGCTCGGCGCTGCGGCGCTTCAGATATTCCGCGAGCGGCAGGATGTCGGCGGGATCGATATGATGCTTGGCCATGACGCCCCGCTCAGCCACCGATGCCGTAGGCGAGGGCCAGCAGCTGGATCGGATGGGTCACGAGCCGGGGCGGCTTCTTCTCGCCCTCGCCGTCGACCCGCTCCATGCCTTGGGCGATGTGCACGCCCGCGAGCGGGCATTCGGACGCGATGTAGGCCTTGCCCCCGCTCCGCGCTTGGCGCGCGACCGGCCGGCCGATCTTGAGGGCGACGTCGAAGTTCGCCTTCTTGAAGCCCCACGAGCCGCCATGGCCCGAGCAGCGCTCGATCGCCTCGACCTCCGTCTCGGGGATGAGGCGCAGCATGTCCGCCGCCTTCGGCCCCATGTTCTGGGCGCGCGCATGACAAGCAAGATGAACCGCAACCCCGCCCGGGATCGGCTTCATGCCCGGCGCCAGGCCGCTCGTCTTCGCGATCTCGACCACATACTCGCTCACGTCGCGCGTCGCGCGCGCGAGGCGCTTCACGTTCTCGTCGTCCGGCAGGATCAGGGGCCATTCGAATTTGAGCATGAGCGCGCAGGAAGGCACCAGCGCCACGACGTCGTAGCCCTTCTCGATCCAGGGCACGAGCGTCGCCGCGACCTCGCGGGCACTCTCCGCGACCTTGTCGATGCGGCCCTGCTCCAAGAGCGGCATGCCGCAGCAACGCGGATAGACGATCTCGGTCTCGACCCCGTTCCTCGCCAGGACCGCGCGCGTCGCGAGCCCGACCTCGGGATCGTTGTAATTGACGAAGCAGGTCGCGTAGAGCACCGCTTTGCGTCCATAGGCGGGGGCGGTCTTGTCGAGCTCGAGCGGGAGATCGCGCGCCGCGCGCATGAAAGTCTTGGCGTGGAACTTCGGCAAAGCCGCGCGCCGGTCGAGCCCGGCGGCCGTCTCGAGCACGGGGCGCGTGAGCTTGTTCTTGACGTCGCCGGCCCAATTCGCGAGCGGCGCCACCGCGCCCGCGAGCTTGCCGTTGCGATCGGTCGCGGCGAGCGCGCGGTCGGCGAAGGGAACCCGGCCTTGGCGCGCCTCGATCGCGCGCGCGCGCAGCATCAAATGGGGGAAATCGAGATTGAATTCGTGGGGCGGCACGTAGGGGCACTTCGTCATGAAGCACATGTCGCACAACGTGCAGGCGTCGATCACGGGCTGGAGCGCCGTGCTCGCGACGCTGTGGAGCTCGCCGCTCTCGCTGCCATCGATCAGGTCGAACAGGCGCGGGAACGAGTCGCACAGATTGAAGCAGCGCCGGCAGCCATGGCAGATGTCGAACACGCGCCGCAGTTCCGCCTCGAGCTTGGCCGGATCGTAGAAATCCGCATCCTGCCAGGCGAGCGGATGGCGCATGGGCGCTTTGAGGCTGCCTTCGCTCATGGACGGAACCCGGATTGGCGGCCGATCGGCGCTCGTACGCGCGGCATGTCGGATCGCTTCGATGCGCGTACGCGCTGGAGCGTGAGGGTGGGCGGCGCAGACGTCGAAGCCCGCGCCGCCCTTGCCCCTAGGATGCCGTAAGCGCGGCTATTTCAGCTCGTTCAAGGCCTTGGTGAAGCGGCCCGCATGGGAGCGCTCGGCCTTGGCGAGGGTCTCGAACCAGTCGGCGATCTCCTCGAAGCCTTCCTGGCGCGCCGTACGTGCCATGCCCGGATACATGTCGGTGTATTCGTGGGTCTCGCCCGCGACGGCGGCGGCGAGATTGTCCGAGGTGCGGCCGATCGGCTTTCCCGTCGCCGGGTCGCCCACCGCCTCGAGATATTCGAGATGGCCGTGCGCATGGCCGGTCTCGCCCTCCGCGGTCGAGCGGAACACGGCGGCGACGTCGTTGTAGCCCTCGACGTCGGCCTTCTGCGCGAAATAGAGATAACGGCGATTGGCCTGGGACTCGCCGGAGAACGCGTCCTTCAGGTTTTGCTCGGTCTTGCTGCCTTTCAGAGATGCCATGGCATCCTCCCTCGGGTTGGGTGTCGAACGGGGCCGGCCGCATCCGGGGGCGAACCCGCGGGCACGCGGCCGAGACGGAATTAAGCGCTCACGAAAGCGCCCTGTCAATAGTTTAGAATTGTTCCAATATTGTTTTCATCGCCTTCAAAACACCCGGCGATGTCAGGCATCGTTTACGCGTTCTTGCGTAGCCGGACGATCACGTCGACGCGCGCGACCGAGGTGCCGTCGGGCGGCGCCGGAAGCTCGGCGACCCGAAGCTCGCTTCCCGGAATGTCCTGGAGGCGGCCGTTATGCTCGTGGAAGAAGTGGTGATGCTCGGCGATGTTGGTGTCGAAATAGGAGCGGCCGGGCTCGACCACCACCTCGCGCAAGAGGCCGGCGCCGGTGAACTGGTGGAGCGTGTTGTAGACGGTCGCGAGCGAGACCGGGATCGCCGCCTGGGTCGCCTCGGCATGGACCTGCTCGGCGGTCACGTGCCGGTCGCCGCCGCCGAACAGAAGCTTCGCCAACGCCAAGCGCTGACGCGTCGGCCGAAGGCCGGCGGCGCGGAGACGCTCGAGGGCGGGGGTGAACTGGCGCTGGGGCACGATCTGCCTCGATCGACGCTGAAGCCGGTCTTGGATTAAATGCCGAAAACCTCGCTCCGTCAAGCGACTGCGGCGTTTATTGGAAGGGTTTGAGACGCGCCCGGATAAGGCCGCCGGGTGCCCTCAGTCGCCGGTCACGATGCGCTCGACCAGTTGGCGCACGGTCGGGATGAATCCGTTGGCGTAGAACGGATCGTCGGCGAAGCGGAACGCGTTGTGGCCCGCGAACATGAGCTGCCCGTCGACATCGCTGTCGTGCGCGATGTGCTGCAGCGTCTTCTGGATGCAGAAGGAGCGCGGATCGGCCTTGCGGCCGGTCGAATAGGGCTCGGCCTGCGCCCAGTTCGAGAATTGGCACGCCGAGAGGCAGCCCATGCAATTGATCTGGTCGGTGCGGATTTCGCGCGCCTTCTCGGGTGTGACGAAGATCACGGTCGAATCGGGCGTGCGCAATCCCTCGGTGAAGCCCTGGTCGACCCAGGCCTGGGCGCGGTCGCGGTCGCTCGCGGTGAGATAGATCGTGCGCCCGCGCGGGCCGATGTTGAAGGCGGTGTCGTGCTCGCCCACGGGCTCCATGGTGAAGGCGACCTGGCGGTTCGAGCGCTCGCTGAGCTCGTCCAAGAACTTGTTCTTGACCGCCGAGGAATAGAATCCGGTCGGGCTGAAGCGGTGCAGCAGCACGTCGCCCGCTTTCAAATGCAGGAGCCGCTCCTTCCATGCCTGGGAGATCGGGCTCTCCTGGGTGAGCAGCGGCCGCGTGCCGAACTGGAAGCAGACCGGGCCGATTTCGGGATTGTCGATCCAATCCTCCCATTCGCGCAAGAACCACACGCCGCCCGCCATCACGATCGGCGTCTTCGTGAGGCCGAACTCGTTCATCATGTCGCGCAGCGCCTTGACGCGCGGGTAAGGCGCTTCGGGATTGGTCGGATCCTCGGCGTTGGTGATGCCGTTGTGCCCGCCCGCGAGCCACGGATCCTCGTACACCACGCCGCCGAGCCATTCCTGGAACTTGTGGTAGGCGCGCTTCCAGAGGGCGCGGAACGCGCGCGCCGAGGAAATGATCGGATAATAATGGACGCCGTACTTGGCCGAGATCTCGGCGATGCGGTACGGCATGCCCGCGCCGCAGGTGACGCCGTTGATGAGGCCCTTCGCGCGCTCGAGCACGCTGTTGAGGATGGTCTCGGCCGCCGCCATCTCCCACAGGAT
Organism: Alphaproteobacteria bacterium; assembly: GCA_035509415.1. GTDB lineage: Bacteria > Pseudomonadota > Alphaproteobacteria > JACZXZ01 > JACZXZ01 > DATJLQ01. The sequence continues at coordinate 3,860 of DATJLQ010000157.1, read as the reverse complement.
GTTCATGTGGATGCGCCCGCCCTTGGCCGCCTCGTAGGCGACCTTGGCCTGGTGCACGGCACCCTTGATCGCGTAGGCGATGAGCTCGTCGTGGCGCTCGCGCCGCGTGCGGCCGTAATAGAGCTGGGGGATGATGGCACCGCGCTCGTCGCGCGAATCCGCGTTGACGCCCGAGAAGGTGCCGACCCCGCCCGCCGCCGCCCAGGCGCCCGAGCTCTCGCCGTTCGAGACGGAGATGCCCTTGCCGCCCTCGATGATGGGCAGCACCTCCCTGCCGGAGATGAAAACCGAATTCAGCGCTCTCAAAATCCGTCCCTTCGCCCGCCCCAAGCCCGCGGCCCGATCCCCCGGGACCCACGCGGCACCCTCGTCTCGGGCCGGCGTCCCGGCCCCCAAATCGCTCCGCCCAACCAAGGATATAGTGCCGTTTGACGCTTATATGAAGTTAATTTGGGGCCAGGGGCCGGCGGGGGCCGCGGCATATTGGCCCGAGCCCAGGGAATCCGCGCCCTTCCGGGCAACAGCATGGCTTTACAGCGCCCCCGATTCGGGCAACATGGGCGGGGGACCATCATTCGCGCGCTTGACCAGGGGCGGCGCCCGAGACATGCCGGAGAACATCACCCATCCCGACCTGCGCCTGCTTTACGGCTACTGGCTCGGCGCGCGCCACGGCCAGCCGATGCCGCGCCGCGTCGACATCGACCCGACCGAGCTTCCGGGCCGCGTGTGGGAGCATCTCACGCTTGCCGACGTGGTCCTCGAGAGCGGCGTCATGCGCTTCCGCTACCGGCTCGTGGGCGAGCAGCTGGTCGACGCCCTCGGGCGCAACCCCGTGGGCGAATATTACGACACGGTGCTGCCCAACGAAGGGGGCTACCGCGATTACGTGACCGGCGTTTACCGCACCGTGGTCGAGACCAAGAAGCCCTATTACACCGAGAACACCTACACGCTCGCGGCCCAGGCGGTGCCGATGCTGACCAAGCGCCTGACCCTGCCGCTCTCCGACGATGGCGTCGCCGTCAACATGACGCTCAGCAGCCACTATTTCGAATTTCCGACCGCGTCCCACAGCTACATGGTCGAGGGCATCTCGGGCTTCGCCGAGCTCGTCCGGCGCGAGCTGCCGGGCTGAGCGGACGGGCGCTGGCGCCCGAAATGCGCGCGAGCCGAGCCGGGTTGGTTTTCACGTTTTATGATCCTGCTCTAGTGCTATCTTCTATCGTTCGCCGGAGAGGCGATGGCGAAGGAAGGGACCAGGAGCGAAGCGTTCGCCTATTTCGGGGCGAGCGGAAAGAATCCCCGATGGAGCTGGTCGGCTCGCTCCGCGGACGGCAAGATCGTTGTCCTCACGATGTGGCAAGATGAATTTCGCGTGTCCGATGGGGTGGCGACGTACCGGACCGGACAAAGCGAAGAAGTCGATTGGGGCGGCAGAGCGGGGAATCAGGAGCGTATCGAAAACATCAATTCGGCAGTCGCGCATTGCGATGGAAAAATCAGGGTCGTGATCGCTTGTGCGCGGGACGTTGACGCGCGTGTCCGCGAAATTGAAAGTTGTTTCCCGCACGAGAAGCTAGTCATGCGGATTACGGCGTTTGATGTGAATACCGGGGAGTTCAGCGCCGTCAGCGTAACGGAGTAGGCCCAACACGAAGTGAACGGTTGAAACCATAGCGTCGAACGACGATTGGCAATGGACAAGGTCACATATGACGACCTGATGGAGCAGCACAAGCTCCTGCGTTCCGATCCGGAGCGATTCGTCGCGCTCTGCGATCAATACATCGAGCAGAACCCTTCCGATCCGAATGGCTACAGCAGCCGATACTACGGGCTCAACCGTCTCGGGCGCAAAGACCTCGCGCTACAGGACATGGACCGGGCCATCGCCCTCGATCCCGACCCGCATCCACTCGCTTATATGGATCGGGGAATTCTCCTTCTCACCATGGGCGAATATCAAAAGGCCGTCGACGATTTCGACCGTGTCGAAAGCCTGTCCCCCGAGGATTTTCCGCTGATCTGGGGACCTTTCTACCGGGCCGCTAGCCACGCGAGGCTCGGCAACGTGGAGGCCACGCGCGCCGATTGCGCACGCATCCAGGACGATCATTGGATGCCGGGGATTTTCAACACGCCCAGAGGTAACAAGCAGGAAGCGACGGCCGAGCTAACCCGCCTCGCGAATGCCGTCCGACTTGCGCGCGGCGGCTCGTAGCCGCGGCGCACAAGCGCTCGTTGCTCCGTCCACATGTGAAATCGCGCGTTACCCACGCCGAGGCGTGGCGCCGGCTTGACGGCGGAATATGTTCCTCATATGTTCTATTCCATCGGGGGCAGAATTCCGACGACCATGAACAACTCGGAGACGCCCGCCCATGGCGCGACGCGCGGTCAAATCGAGGCTCTCGGCGCCGTTCCTGCGCCGGCTCGCGCTCGTGCCCGAGCGCATGGCGCCGGGCGGCTATCCCTTCGACCTCCCCATCCTCCAGCAAGGCAGGCTCGAGATCGCGTTCGAGAAGCGCGTGACCATCCTCGTCGGCGAAAACGGCACCGGTAAATCGACCCTCCTCGAGGCGATCGCGCATCAAAGCGGGTTCAACGTCTTCGGCGGCAACCGGAATCACGGTTACCGGCCCGGGCAAGGCGCGACCGTGGACGTGGCGCCCCTCTCCCGGGCGCTGCGGCTCTCCTGGCTGCCGCGCATGACGAGCGGATTCTTCCTGCGCGCCGAAAGCTTCTTCGAGTTCGCGGCCTATCTCGACGCCGGCGGCGGCTCGTTCGAGGCGCGCCAGAGCCACGGCCGTCAATCGCTGCACGCCTTGTCCCACGGCGAATCCTTCCTCGCATTGTTCCAGGAGCGCTTCGGTGCGCGCGGGATCTATCTGCTCGACGAGCCCGAGGCGGCCCTGTCGCCGAGCCGCCAGCTCGCTTTCATCGCCCTTCTCAAGGACATGGAGGAGAGCGGAGACGTCCAATTCATCATCGCGACCCACGCGCCGATGCTCATGGCGTATCCCGGCGCTGAAGTGCTCCAGATCAAGGACGGCGAGATTCTCGCGGTCGATTACCGCGATACCGATCATTACCGGCTGATGCGCCGCTTCCTCGAGGATCCGGCGCAGTACCTGGCGCATCTGCTGGACTCCCGGCGGCACGAGGCGGAGCGCCCGGCCCGGTCCTGACGCCGCGCACCGCTCTAGCGAAGCGACGCCAGGATCGCGTCGGGCACGTCGCTGATGATGCCGTCGACGCCCCAGGCGAAAAGATCGGCCGCGCGCACCGCGTGATTGACCGTGTAGGCGAGTAGCGGCAGGCCCGTTTCCTTGACCGTGCGCGCGATCGCGGCGTCGAGGCTCTTATGATCCGCGACCAGGGCCGCGGCGCCGAGGCGCACCGCCTTGAGACGCCAGTCGGCGTTGAGCGTGCTCACGAGGAGGCCGCGCGGCACCGCGGGGGCCGCGCGCGCGAAGGCCTCGATCGCGACGCTCGAGAAGCTCGTGGCCAGGATCGGGAAAGCCGGTGGCCACAGGCGCTCGAGCGCGCGCGCGGCCGCCTCGGCGAGCGCCGTCTCGCGGCCCTCGTCGGCCTTGAGCTCGAGGTTGCAGCCGAGCCCGAGCTCGCGCAGCAACGAAAGCGCTTCCTCGAGGGTCGGGATCGGCTCGCCGCGATAGCTCGGATCGAAGTGGGAGCCCGCGTCGCGCGCGCGCAAAGCCGCGAGCGGCGTCGAGCCGACCGGGCCCGTGCCGTCCGTGGTGCGCTCGAGCGTCTGGTCGTGAAAGACGACCGGTACCCCCTCGAGCGAAAGGCGCGCGTCGAGCTCGACCGCGCGGCAGCCGAGCGCGCGCGCCTTG
>DATJLQ010000156.1:0-10957 GCA_035509415.1 Alphaproteobacteria bacterium | reverse complement strand
GGCTCGGCGTCATGAGCCCGGCAGCTCGCGAGATCTCGAGAAAGGATCCCCCGTTCGATTCGCCGGCGCCTGATGCCTCGGTGCGTCGGCCAACCGAGAATTCGCTAACATAATACTAAAATTCTTGCAACCTCGATTGGCAGTAGTGCCTCAGTTTGAAATCCTGGCATGGGTCATGGCCGGACTTGGTCCGGCCATCCACGCCTTAGCGCTGGAAAGACGTGGATCACCGGGACAAGCCCGGTGATGACGCGAGCTTGGACCATGGCCGGAGTTTCAAACTGCGTCACTACCGGCCCGAGGGCGGGCTCGCGCGACCCTCCGCCGCGCGCTATGCTCGGGCGGCAGGCGCAGGCTTGGCACGCGCCGCGCGGGGAGGCGAGATGGGGATCGGCGCGACGTCGCCGCTGTGGCGCAGAATCCTGCTCCGATCCTTGGCGCCGATTTACCTGCGCCGGCGTTGCGCGACCGACGACGGCGGGTTCGAGGCCTATGTCTCCGGCGCGGGCCGCCTCAAGCTCCTCGACCCGCGCGGGCTCTCGGTCGAGCCGGTGCACCGGCGCTTCATCCGCGACTGGGTCGAGGCGCGCTCGATCGTCTGGGACGTGGGCGCCCATCTCGGCATGTTCGCGCTGCCCGCTTCGCTCAAGGCGAAGGAGGGCAGGGTCCACGCCTTCGAGCCCGACCGCGATCTCGCGGCCAAGCTCGAATGCAGCCTGCGCCTCGACTGCAATGCCGGGCTCCGCGTCTCGGTCCATGCGCTAGCACTCGCGGACCGCGACGGCGTCGCGCGATTCCATGTTTCGAAATACAGCCGCGCCATGAACAAGCTCGACAAGGCGGGCCCGTGGCACGCGCAGGAATTCCGCGCACTCGAGACACGCCAAACCGAGACCGCGCGCATCGACACGCTCGCGCGCACGCTCGAGCCGCCGAGCGTCCTCAAGATCGACGTCGAGGGCGCCGAGATGCGCGTGCTCGAGGGCGGCGCGGACACCATCGCCCGCTGCCGCCCCGCGATCCTCATCGAGGGGCCCAAGGAGCTTTGGGCGCCGATGGGCGATTTCTTCCGGCGCTGCGACTACGTCATGCTCGACGGTGCTGCGGAGCGGCCCGTGCCTCTCGATCATCCGGTCTGGGATACGATCGCCGTTCCGCGCGAGCGTTACGCGGCGGGCCGCACGGCGCCTAGCCCGATCTCAGATATTTGACCGCACCGTCGCGCTCGAAAAGATAGAGCAATACGCGCAGCGCCTCGCCGCGCGGCGATTTGAGGTCGGGATCGCGCTCGAGCGCCAAACGCGCGTCGTGGCGCGCGGCGGTGAGGAATTGCTCGTGCGCGGCAAGGTCGGCCAGGCGGAACTCGGGCATCCCGCTTTGACGCGTGCCGAGCATCTCGCCGGGCCCGCGTAGGCGGAAATCCTCCTCGGCGATGCGGAACCCGTCCTCGGTCTCGCGCAGGATCGCGAGGCGCGCCTTGGCCGCTTGGCCGAGCGGTGCGGCGTAAAGCAGGAGGCATGTCGCCGGCTTGTCGCTGCGCCCGATGCGCCCGCGCAATTGATGGAGCTGCGCCAAGCCGAAACGCTCCGCATGCTCGATCACCATCACGGTCGCGTCGGGCACGTCGACGCCGACCTCGATCACCGTGGTCGCGACCAGGATTTGGGCCGCGCCATGGGCGAAGGCCTCCATCGCCGCGTCCTTGGCGCTCGATTTGAGCCGGCCATGGACGAGCGCCACCTTGCCCGGAAAGCGCGCCGAGAGCTCCGCGTGGCGCTCGCTCGCGGCGGCGAGGTCGACGAGCTCGGATTCCTCGACCAGCGGGCAGACCCAGAAAATCTTGGCACCCTTGGCTAGCGCGCGCTTCAGGGCCTCGATCACCTCGTCATAGCGCTCGAGCGGTATCGTGCGCGTGTCGATCGGTTTCCGCCCCGCGGGCTTCTCGGTGAGGCGCGAGACGTCCATGTCGCCATAGGCCGCGAGCAGAAGCGTGCGCGGGATCGGCGTCGCGGTCATCACCAGCAGGTCGAGTGCCCGGCCCTTGGAGGCGAGCATGAGGCGTTGATGCACGCCGAAGCGATGCTGCTCGTCGACCACGGCGAGCACCAGATCGTCGAACTCGACCTCCTCTTGGAACAGCGCGTGGGTCCCGATCGCGATGCCGATCGAGCCGTCCCGGAGCCCGTCGAGGACGACCTGGCGCGGCCGTCCCTTGTCGCGGCCCGTGAGCAAGGCCACGCGCACGCCGACCGCCTGGGCCAAGGGTGCGATGGTCGCGAAATGCTGGCGCGCGAGGATTTCGGTCGGCGCCATGATCGCACCCTGGGCGCCCGCCTCGACCGCGTTGAGCAAGCCCATGAAGGCGACGACGGTCTTGCCGCTGCCGACGTCGCCTTGGAGGAGGCGCAGCATGCGCGTCTCGCCCGCCATGTCCCGGACGATGTCGGCGACCGCCTGCTCCTGGGACTTGGTGAGGGCGTAGGGCAGGGCGGCGATCGCCTTCGCGCGGAGATGGCCGTCGCCCTTGATGGGGCGGCCCGCGAGGCGTTTCAGGTGCGCGCGCACGAGGGCGACCGCGAGCTGGTTCGCCAAGAGCTCGTCATAGGCGAGGCGCGCGCGCCAGGGTGTCGCGAGCGAAGTATCCTCGGATTCCTTCGGCGTGTGGGCCGCGCGGAGGGCCGCGCGCCACGGCGCCCAACCCTCGCGCTTCATGTAAGCCGCGTCGATCCATTCCGGGAGCTCGGGCGCCGTATCGAGGGCCGCGCGCATGGCCTTCCCGACCGTGCGCAGGGTGAGGCCCGTGGTGAGCGGATAGACCGGCTCGACGCTCTTGATCTGGTCGAGCTCGTCGAGCGTGCCGATGCGGTCCGGATGGGTGATCTGAAGCTCGTCCCGGAACTTCTCGAGCCGCCCGCTCACCACACGCTGCGCGCCCACGGGAAGCGTCTTCTCGAGATAGTCCGGCTGCGCGTGGAAGAAGACCAGGGCCATGAATCCGGTCTCGTCCCGGCAACGCACGCGGTAGGGCAGGCGGGGCGTACGCGGCGCCTCGTGCCGGTCGACCCAGACCGTGAGGGTCGCGAACTGGCCGTCGATGGCTTCGGCGATCTTGGGTGCGTAGCGCCGGTCGATGATCGCGACCGGAAGGTGCCACAAGAGATCCAGTACGCGCTCGATCCCGAGGCGTCCGTAAAGCTTCCCGATCCGCGGGCCGACGCCCGGGAGCGAAGTGATGGGCTTGAACAGCGGAAACAGGATCTCGGGGCGCATGGGCTGCCGCTTTGGAGGGTCGAAGGTGCTGACACCGCGCGTTCCCGGTCTTATATCCTAGACCGCAGCGCCCGGCGACGCCGGGCGGGCGCACGCACCCCCTCGGGATTTCCCTTGGGGGCGCTGGCGTTTGGCCGAAAGCCGGCCCGAAAGCCCTGAAAGGACCCGCGCGTGACCGACGCCCCCCTCCCAGCCGACCCCCAGGCGCTACGCCTGAAGCGCCTCCGCTTCCGCGCCTGGCACCGGGGTACGCGCGAGCTCGATTTCGTCATGGGCGGCTTCGCGGACCGGCATCTGGCCGAGCTCGACGGGGCCGGGCTCGACGGGTTCGAGGCGTTGCTCGAGGTCGCCGACACGGACCTCTATGCCTGGATCGCGGAGCTGGCGCCCGTGCCAGCGCCGTTCGACACGCCTCTTCTCGCGCTCATCAAGAACTTCAGGATTACCTACGCAAATCTCTGACGATGCACGATAAACATGAATTCTCGCCGGGCCGGGTGGCGATCGGCGGCGCACCCGAAGGGGTGGACGCTCTGCTCCTCGCCGAGCTCGCTTCCGAGGACGGGCCGCGCACCATCCTCCATGTGGCGCGCGACGATGCGCGTATGGGAAGGCTCGCCGAGACGTTGGCCTTCTTCGCGCCCGGGCTCGAGATCCTGACCTTTCCGGCCTGGGACTGCCTGCCCTACGACCGGGTCTCGCCCAATGGCGAGATCGTGAGCCGGCGTATCGACGCGTTGACCCGCCTCGCGCGCGATCCCACGCCCGCCAAGAGCCGCATCCTGGTCACGACCGTGAGCGCCTTTCTGCAAAAGGTGCCGCCGCCGGAGACCCTGCGCGACGCGGTGCTCGAGCTCGCGGTCGGGCAGGCGTTCGACCGCGCGGCCTTCGAGCGCTTCGTCGCCGCCAACGGCTACCGGCGCACCGAGACCGTGCGCGAGCCGGGGGAATTCGCGCTACGCGGCGGCATCGTCGACATCTACCCGCCCGGCATCTCGGAGCCCGTGCGGCTCGATCTCTTCGGCGACGAGGTCGAGCGCATGCGCGGCTTCGATCCCCTGAGCCAACGCACGACCGGAAACCTCGACCGGCTCCAGCTCGCGGCGATGAGCGAGGTGCTGCTCGACGAGGGCTCGATCCAACGCTTCCGCATGGGCTATCGCGAGCTGTTCGGCGCCACGCGCGACGACCCGCCTTACGAGGCGGTGAGCGCGGGCCGCGTCCATATCGGCATGGAGCATTGGCTGCCGCTGTTCTACCCGCATCTCGCGACGCTCCTCGATTACCTGCCCAATGCCGCGGTCAGCTTCGACCACCAGGGCGACGAGGCGATATCGGGGCGCCTCGAGACCATCGCCGAGTTCTATGGCGCGCGCAAAAGCCTCGCCGATGCGAGCAAGGAGACGATCTACAAGCCGGTGCCGCCCGAGCGCTTGTTCCTCGACCGCGCGGCGCTCGAGGCGCTATTGGCCGAGCGCTGGGTCGCGCATTTTTCGCCCTTCAGGCTGCCCGAGGGGGGCGAGGGCATTGCCCGCATCGATGCCGGCGGCCGCACCGGCCGCGATTTCGCGGACGCGCGCGCCAATCCCGACGCCAATCTGTTCGACGAAGTGCGGCGCCATATCGCGGCGGAGGAAGAGGCCGGGCGGCGCGTCGCGATCGCGGCCTATAGCGCGGGCTCGCGCGACCGGCTCGCCACACTCCTGCGCGAGCATGGGCTTGGACGCGCGGTCGAGGTCGCGAGCTGGGCCGAGCTCGACCGGCTTCCGCCGGGCTCGGTCGGGCTTATCGTGCTCGGCCTCGAGCATGGCTTCGTGCGCGGCGGCCTCGCGGTCGTCTCGGAGCAGGACATATTGGGCGACCGCCTGGTGCGCCCGGCGCGAAAGCGCAGCCGCGCGGAGAATTTCATCTCCGAGATCTCGACCCTCTCGGCGGGCGATCTCGTGGTCCATGTGGAGCATGGCATCGGCCGCTATCAGGGGCTCGAGACCATCGACGTCGCGGGCGCACCCCACGATTGCCTGCGCGTCGTCTACGAAGGCGGCGACAAGCTCTATGTCCCGGTCGAGAACATCGAGGTGCTGTCGCGCTTCGGCTCCGACGAGGCGGAAGCGCCGCTCGACCGGCTGGGCGGCGCGGGCTGGCAGGCGCGGAAGGCGCGCGTCAAGAAGCGCATTCGCGAGATCGCCGACGATCTCATCCGCGTCGCCGCCGCGCGCCTCGTGAAGCCGGGCGAGGTCATTAGCGCGCAGGACGGGCTCTATGACGAGTTCTGCGCGCGTTTTCCCTATGCCGAGACCGAGGATCAGACCAGCGCCATCGACGAGACCGTACGCGACCTCGCCTCGGGCCGGCCGATGGATCGGCTGGTGTGCGGCGACGTGGGCTTCGGCAAGACCGAGGTGGCGCTCCGTGCGGCCTTCCTCGCGGTCATGGCGGGGCTCCAGGTCGCGATCGTGGTGCCGACCACGTTGCTCGCGCGCCAGCACGCGAAGACGCTCGGCGAGCGTTTCGCCAATTTGCCCGTGCGCGTCGGCCAGCTCTCGCGCCTCACCTCGGCCAAGGAGACGGCGCGCGTCAAGCAGGGGCTCGCCGAGGGCGCGATCGACATCGTGGTCGGGACCCACGCGCTCTTGGGCACGGGTATCAAGTTCCGCCATCTCGGCCTCCTCGTGGTGGACGAGGAGCAGCATTTCGGCGTGAAGCAGAAGGAACGCCTGAAGCAGCTCCGCGCCGACGTGCATGTGCTGACTCTTACCGCGACGCCCATCCCGCGCACGCTCCAGCTGGCCTTGAGCGGCGTGCGCGACATGAGCGTGATCGCGACCCCGCCCGTGGACCGGCTCGCGGTGCGCACGTTCGTTCTGCCCTACGATCCGGTGATCGTGCGCGAGGCCCTGCTGCGCGAGCATTTCCGCGGCGGCCAGAGCTATTACGTCTGCCCGCGCATCGAGGATTTGGCTCCCGTCGCGGCCGAGCTCAAAACGCTGGTGCCCGAAGTGAAGATCGCGCTGGCTCACGGACGTCTCGGCGCCCACGCCCTCGAGGATACGATGAGCGCCTTCTATGACGGCAAGTTCGACGTGCTCCTCTCGACCAACATCGTCGAATCCGGCCTCGACATCCCGTCGGTCAACACGATGGTGATCCACCGCGCCGACATGTTCGGCCTCTCGCAGCTTTACCAGCTGCGCGGGCGCGTCGGGCGCTCGAAGCAACGCGCCTATTGCTATCTGACCTTGCCGCCCGGGAAGGCGTTGAGCGAGGCGGCCGAGAAGCGCCTCCACGTCATGCAGACCCTCGACACCCTGGGTGCGGGCTTCACGCTGGCGAGCCACGACATGGACATTCGCGGCGCCGGCAACCTGCTCGGCGAGGAGCAGTCGGGCCATGTGCGCGAGGTGGGCATCGAGCTCTATCAGCAGATGCTCGAGGAGGCGGTCGCCGCCTCGAAGGGCGGAGCCGCGAATGCCGAGGAGCGCGACTGGACGCCCCAGATCAGCCTCGGCACCTCGGTGCTCATTCCCGAAAGCTACGTGCCCGATTTGGGCGTGCGCCTGGGCCTCTACCGCCGGCTCGCGACCCTGGTCGACGCCCAGGAGATCGACGGTTTCGCCGCCGAGCTCGTCGACCGCTTCGGGCCGCTGCCGGGCGAGGTCGAGAATTTGCTCAAGATCGTCGCGATCAAGCGATTCTGCGTCGCGGCCGGCGTCGAGAAGCTGGATGCGGGGCCGAAGGGTGCGGTGATCGCGTTCCGCCACAATGAATTCGCGAACCCGGCCGGACTCGTCGATTTCGCGGGCAAGAGCGGCGGCACGGTCAATTTCCGGCCCGACCAGAAGCTCGTCGTGCGCCGCGTGTGGGACGCCGAGCCCGACCGGCTCAAGGGCGTCGAGACTCTCCTCAAGGAGATCGCGCGTATCGCCGCGACCGCGGTGGGGCAGGCGGCGTAGATCGTTCAGACTATATCTGATTTTTTCCGTTCGGTATTTCGAGACGTCATCGACATCGAAGATTCGACGGGTGCCGGCACGCGGTCGATGGCGTGAGTCGGCAACGTCTGACGCGGAAATATTGACGTTGAGCAAATTTACAATTCGGCTGGCTTGAATGCGTCGCTTAGGATGCGCGTCTACTCGTCACGATCCCGGCCGTGATCGTGCTCGTGCCCGTGGTCATGGTCATGCCCCTCATGACCGTGGTCGTGGTCATGGTCGTGATCGTGCCCCCCGTGACCATGGTCGTGACCGTGGCCGTGCTCATGATCGTGCTCGGCCGCGCTCTCGAGCTCGCCCTCGGCGATCTTCCGGTTGATGAGCTCGAACGCCTCGACCAGAAGCTCGGGCGATTGGGCGCCCGAGACCACGAACTTGCGCTCGAAGATGAAGCAGGGCACGCCCTGGATGCCCATCCCGCGCGCCATCTCGTCCTCGCGCTCGACCTCCTCGCGCCCCGCGCCGCGCTCGAAATACTCCGCGAGCGGCCCGCGCTCGAGGCCCGCTTCCGAGCCGATGTCGAGCAGCGTCGCCGCGTCGCCGATGTCGCGCCCGTCGATGAAATAGGCGTTGAACAGCGCCTCGACCGCCTGGTGCTGGAGGCCGACCTCGCCCGCGTAGCGCACGAGCCGGTGCGAATCGACCGTGTTGGGCTGGCGCGCGATGGACTTGAAGTTGAAGTCGATGCCCTCGGCCGCCCCCGCTTCGAGAATCCGGTCATAAGCGCCCGAGCCCTTCTCGTCGCCGAACTTCGCGCGCAGATAGTCGCGCCGGTCCATTCCGCCCGGCGGCAGCTCGGGATTGAGCTGGAACGGGTGCCAGGTGACGACGAGATCCGGCTGGGGCGCCAGGGTGAGGGCCCGCTCCAGGCGTCGCTTGCCGATGAAGCACCAGGGGCAGACCGTGTCGGACACGATGTCGATGATCATGGCTGTAAGTTAGCCCGCGGCCGCGCGAAAGGCGAGGGGCGAGCGGACAAAATTAGGACCGGCTTGCGGCCGGCGCGCCCGCGGGCCATATAGTAGGCGCTCATCCTTCTCGGAGGCGCAATCATGAAGAAGATCAAGCGCATTCTGACCCCCTTGGCGCTCGCACTCGGCGTCGGCCTCGCCTCGTTCGCGATCCCGGCCCACGCTCAGGACGCTCTCCAGCCCGAGACACAGAACGGCGTCACCTATGTGAGCGGCGGCATCGGCGATGGCGGGATCGAGGCGATCCAGGCCGCGAAGAAGCATTACGATCTCCATCTCCTGTTCGCGGTCGAGCGCTCGGGCCAGTATCTCGCCGACATCCAGGTCTCGATCGAGAACGCGAAGGGCGACGTGGTCGTGAAGACGGTCGCGGGCGGGCCGTTCTTCTTGGCGCAGCTGGCACCCGGAAAGTACCGGGTCACGGCGTCGAACCAGGGCAGCAGCCAGACCAAGCCGGTCGTGATCCGCGCGGGCCTGCCGTCGGAGCTCTCGTTCTACTGGCCGGCCGCGAGCTGAGTCGCCGTTTGACGCGGCGCTGGAGGGCGGGCGCTTGAGGGCGGGCGCTTGACGGCGGGTGCTTGACGGGGGCCTCCGGGCGCCGTTCCATAGGCCCATGGGAGGAAGCCAGAAAAGCGGCGCCGAACGCGGCGCGGGCGCAACGCTCGAAGCGCCTCGAGCGCCCGGGGATGCGGGCCTCTATGAGCGCGATCTCGCGCGCAACCCGGCCAATTTCGCGCCCCTTTCGCCGCTCACCTTCCTCGAGCGCGCGGCCTCGACCCATCCGGACAGGATCGCGGTCATTCATGGCGCGCAACGCTTCACCTATCGCGAGCTCTATGGGCGTTGCCGGCGCCTCGCTTCGGCGCTGACGAAACGCGGCATCGGCCTCGGCGACACGGTCGCGGTGATGGCGCCCAATGTGCCGGCACTGCTCGAGGCCCATTACGGCGTCGCCATGGCGGGCGGCGTGCTCAACGCCCTCAACTACCGGCTCGACGCGCCGACCGTCGCCTTCATCCTCGACCATGGTGCCGCGAAGCTCCTGATCGCGGACCGCGAATTCTCCGGCACCGTCGAGCCCGCCCTCGCGGCGGCGAAGTCGAAGCCCATCGTGATCGACATCGACGATCCGCTCTATGAGGGCGGGAAGCTGCTCGGCGAGAAGGATTACGAGGCGCTCCTCGCCGAGGGCGATGCGGAATTTTCCTGGCACGGGCCGGCCGACGAATGGCAGGCGATCTGCCTTCTCTATACGTCGGGCACCACGGGCAATCCGAAAGGCGTCGTCTATCATCATCGCGGCGCGTTCCTGAATGCGCTCGGCAACGCGATCGAGTTCGGCCTCGACAAGAGCACGGTCTATCTCTGGACGCTCCCCATGTTCCATTGCAGCGGCTGGACCTACACTTGGGCCGTGACCGCGGTCGCAGGGGTTCATGTGTGCCTGCGCCGGGTCGACCCCGCGCTTATCTTCCCCGCGATCGCCGAGCATCGCGTGACTCACATGTGCGGCGCCCCCATCGTGCTCAACATGCTGGTGCATGCGCCGGACGCGATTAAGCGCCGCTTCGACCACAAAATCGAGGTCGCGACCGGGGGTGCGGCGCCGCCGAGCGCCATCATCTCGGCCATGGAGCGCATGGGCTTCCGCGTGACCCATCTTTACGGGCTCACCGAGAGCTACGGGCCCGCGACCGTGTGCGAATGGCAGGAGGATTGGGCCCCCATGCCGCTCGACGCGCGCGCGGCAATGATGGCGCGCCAGGGGGTGGGCTACCTCACCATGGGCGACATGATGGTGGCCGACCCGGAGACCATGGCGCCGGTGCCGTCCGACGGGGCGACCATCGGCGAGATCATGCTGCGCGGAAACACCATCATGAAAGGCTATCTCAAGAACGGGCTTGCGACCGAGGACGCGTTCCGCGCCGGCTGGTTCCATACCGGCGATCTCGCCGTGCGCCACGGGGATGGCTATGTCGAGGTCAAGGACCGCTCCAAGGACATCATCATCTCGGGCGGCGAGAACATTTCGTCCCTCGAAGTCGAGGAGGTGCTCTACAAACATCCCTCCGTGATGGAGGCGGCGGTGGTGGCGCGTCCGGACGAGCGATGGGGCGAGGTGCCTTGCGCCTTCGTGACGCTCAAGGCGGGGGCGGCGGCCGTTGAGCGCGAGATCATCGATTATTGCCGCGCCCACATGGCGCATTACAAGGCGCCGAAGCACGTGGTGTTCGGCCCGCTGCCCAAGACCTCGACCGGCAAGATCCAGAAATTCGTCCTACGCGAAAAGGCGAAGGACGCGTGAGCGGGCACCTGCGTCGCGCCCGCGAGATGGGGGAAGTTCGTGCCTGAGCGCTTCGACCTCACCGGCAAGGCCGCGATCGTGACCGGCGCCTCCTCGGGCCTCGGACGGCATTTCGCGGCGACACTCGCGCGGCACGGCGCTTCGGTGGCGCTCATGGCGCGGCGCGTGGGCGAACTCGAGACGCTCGCGCGCGAGATCGAGCGCGCGGGCAGGAAGGCCGTGCCCATCGCTCTCGACGTGGCGAAGCCCGAGAGCGTGCGCGCGGCGGTGACTGCGGCGGCCAAGGCGCTCGGGCCGATCGCGATCCTCGTCAACAATGCGGGCACCGCGGTCACGCGCCGCGCCCTCGAGGTGAGCGAGGCGGATTGGGACAAGGTCATGGGCGTCAATCTGCGCGGCGCCTGGCTCATGGC
>DATJLQ010000155.1:0-28159 GCA_035509415.1 Alphaproteobacteria bacterium | reverse complement strand
GAGGCTGCGCAAGCGCGGCGTTGCGTTGCTGACGCTCGCGGTGGTCGCCGGACTCTACGGCGCGATTCGCGTCGGCGAAATCAGCGCCAAGCGCATCATGCATCCTGCGCCCACCGCCCTCGATCTCGCCGACGCGCGCGCGCGCGCGGCCAATCCGCAATGGTGGACGGCCGAGCCCGCACCGGCACCTCAGCCGCTCGCGACCGCATCGCTCCCCGACACGACGACGACGCCCGCGCCGGTCCAACGCACCCTCGTGGTGAGCCCGGGCGACACGCTCATGGATCTCCTGCGCCGCGCGGGCGTCACCAGCGCCGACGCCCAGGACGCGATCGATGCGATCCGCGCTGTGTTCGACCCGCGCAGCATTCGGCCCGGGAACGCGCTCACCGTGACCTTCGGTCCCGACGACAGCGATTCCGCGACGCCGCCCAAGCTCATCAAGGTGAGCTTGCCGCTCGATTCGACCCGCACCGTCGAAGTGCGGCGCGACGCGACCGACGGCTTCGACGCCAGCAACGTCGCGCAGCCGTTGGCGCATGAGCTGGTACGCGCCCAAGGGACCATCCGCTCGAGCCTCTATGAGGACGGCATCGCCGCCGGCATCCCGGCGCCGATCCTCTCCGAGATGATCCGCGCCTTCAGCTACGACGTCGACTTCCAGCGCGAGATCAAGCCGGGCGACCGGTTCGAGGCCGCCTTCACGCGTTACGTTGACGGCCAGGGCCGCGTCGCGAAGAGCGGACCGCTGGTCTATGCGAGCCTCGTGCTCGCGGGGCGCCGGCTCAGCGTCTATCGATTCCAGCCCAAGGGCGGCGTCGCCGACTACTTCAACGCCAAGGGCGAGAGCGTGCGGAAGGCGCTCCTGCGTACGCCGATCGACGGCGCGCGCATCACGTCCGGCTACGGCATGCGCCTCCATCCGATCCTCGGCTATACGGTGATGCACAAGGGCGTCGATTTCGGCGCGCCCACCGGCACGCCGATCATGGCGGCGGGTGCCGGCGTGGTCCAGATGGCGGGGCTCAGCGGCAATTACGGCATCTATATCCGCGTCAAGCACAACAGCGAATACAGCACCGCCTACGCCCATATGAGCCGCATCGCCGCCGGCATCCATGTCGGTACCCGCGTGCGCCAGGGCGAGGTGATCGGCTATGTGGGCCAGACCGGGCTCGCGACGGGCCCGCACCTCTATTACGAGGTGCTGGTCGACGGCAAGCAGATCAATCCCCTGAGCGTGCGCCTTCCGACCGGCGTCAAGCTCGCGGGCACCGAGCTCAAAACGTTCGACCGCGACAAGATCGAGGTCGATCGGGAGCTCGCCTCGCTGCCCTCGGCCGCGACCAAGACCGCGCGCGCGAATTTCTAGCGGGCGGCCGGCTTCCGATCCTCCGATTGCGAAACGCCGTCATGCGCGGGCTCGACCCGCGCATCCACGTCTTTTTGCGTAGAGGGCGAAGCCGTAGATGCCCGGGACGCGACCTTCGGTCGGCCCGGGCATGACGGTCGAATCTCGGCGGACGCTATCGCGCGCGTCGCGACTTACGCCGCCTGTTCGGTCGCGACCTTGCCGTTGAACGCGAGCTGCCGGTTCTTGACGCTCACCCGCACGGTCTCGCCGTCCGCGATCTTGCCCTCGAGGATGAGGGAGGCGAGCGGGTTCTGGAGGCTCTTCTGGATCACGCGCTTCAGCGGCCGGGCGCCGTAGACCGGATCGTAGCCCGCCTCGGCGAGCCATTCGGTCGCGCGCGCGTCGAGCTCGAGCGCGATCTTGCGCTCGGCCAAGAGCTTCCGGAGCCGCCCGAGCTGAATCTCGACGATCGCCGCCATCTCGGCGCGGGTCAGGCGCTGGAACAGCAGGATTTCGTCGAGCCGGTTGAGGAACTCGGGCCGGAAATGGGCGCGCACCAGCTCCATGACCGCGTTGCGCACGATCTCGACATGCTCGTCGGCCGGCTGGTGCGCGAGGATTTCGCTGCCCAGGTTCGAGGTCATGACGATGAGCGTGTTGCGGAAGTCGACCGTGCGGCCCTGGCCGTCGGTGAGGCGTCCGTCGTCGAGCACCTGGAGCAGCACGTTGAACACGTCCGGGTGCGCCTTCTCGACCTCGTCGAACAGCACGACCTGGTAGGGCCGGCGCCGCACCGCCTCGGTGAGCGCTCCGCCCTCGTCGTAGCCGACATAGCCGGGGGGTGCGCCGATGAGGCGCGAGACCGCGTGCTTCTCCATGTATTCGGACATGTCGATGCGCACCATGGCCTGCTCGTCGTCGAACAGGAACTCGGCGAGCGCCTTGGTGAGCTCGGTCTTCCCCACGCCCGTGGGCCCGAGGAACAGGAACGAGCCCAAGGGCCGGTTCGGATCCTGGAGCCCCGCGCGCGCGCGCCTGACCGCGTTCGCGACCGCGACGAGCGCGTCCTCCTGGCCCACCACGCGCTTCCTCAGATTGTCCTCCATGTGGAGGAGCTTCGCGCGCTCGCCCTCGAGCATCTTGTCGACCGGGACCCCGGTCCAGCGCGAGACGACGCCCGCGATGTCCTCGGCCGTCACCTCTTCCTTGAGCATCGCCTGGGCCGACGCCCCCTCGGCCGCCTTGAGCTTCTTCTCGAGCTCGGGGATCTTGGCGTAAAGCAGCTCGCCCGCGCGCTGGAACTCGCCCTGGCGCTGGGCCCGCTCGAGCTCGACGCGTAGCTGGTCGAGCTTGCCCTTCAAGTCCTGGGCGCTCGAGAGCTTCTCCTTTTCGGCGCGCCACCGCGCGGTGAGCTCGTCCGACTGCGCCTCGAGCGATTTCAGCTCGCCCTCGAGCTTCTTGAGCCGGTCCTGGGACGCGGGATCGCTCTCCTTCTTGAGTGCCTCGCGCTCGATCTTGAGTTGGATCACGCGCCGGTCGATCTCGTCGATCTCCTCGGGCTTCGAATCGACCTCCATCCTGAGCCGGCTCGCCGCCTCGTCGATGAGGTCGATCGCCTTGTCGGGGAGGAAGCGCTCGGTGATGTAGCGGTTGGACAACGTCGCCGCCGCGACGATGGCGCCGTCGGTGATGCGCACGCCGTGATGGAGCTCGTAACGCTCCTTCAGGCCGCGCAGGATCGAGATCGTATCCTCCACATTGGGCTCGTTGACGAACACCGGCTGGAACCGGCGCGCGAGCGCCGCGTCCTTCTCGATGTGCTTCCGATACTCGTCGAGGGTCGTGGCCCCCACGCAATGGAGCTCGCCGCGCGCGAGGGCCGGCTTCAGCATGTTGGAGGCGTCCATCGCCCCCTCGGCCTTGCCCGCGCCCACGAGCGTGTGCAGCTCGTCGATGAACAAGACGATCTCGCCCTCGGCGGCGCCGATCTCCGCGAGCACGGCCTTCAAGCGCTCCTCGAACTCGCCGCGGAACTTGGCGCCCGCGACGAGCGCGCCCAAATCGAGCGCCATGAGGCGCTTATCCTTAAGGCCCTCCGGCACGTCGCCTTTGACGATGCGCTGCGCCAGGCCTTCGACGATCGCGGTCTTGCCCACGCCGGGCTCGCCGATCAGGACCGGGTTGTTCTTGGTGCGGCGCGCGAGCACCTGGATGGTGCGCCGAATTTCCTCGTCGCGCCCGATCACGGGATCGAGCTTGCCGCCGCGCGCGTCCTGCGTGAGGTCGCGCGCGTATTTCTTGAGCGCGTCGTACGCACCCTCGGCATTGGCGCTGTCGGCGCTGCGGCCCTTGCGCACCTGCTCGATCGCCTGATTGAGGGATTGGGGTGTCACACCCGCGGCCTTGAGCGCCGCCGCCGGCGTCCCGGTCGCAAGCGCGAGTGCCAGCAACAGACGCTCGACGGTGACGTAGCTGTCGCCCGCCTTGTCCGCAACCTTCTCGGCCTGGTCGAACACACGCGCGAGTTCGGGCGAGAGATAGACCTGGCCGGCACCGCTGCCCTCGACTCTCGGCTGCTTCTCGAGCTCGCGCTCGATCCGCTCGAGGGTCGCGGCGGGGTCGCCGCCCGCGGCGCGAATGAGATTGGCCGCCAGCCCCTCCTTGTCCTCGAGCAGGACCTTGAGCAGGTGCTCGGGCGAAAGGCGCTGATGTCCGGTGCGGAGAGCCAAGGTCTGCGCGGCCTGAATGAGACCGCGCGCGCGCTCGGTGTATTTCTCGAGATCCATGGATCGGCATCCCCTTCTTCGGGCCCCCGTCGTCGGGCGGCCGGATGGGCGGGCCCCTGATGGGCGCCCGCTCTGGCTATATGGCGGCGGGGAGGTCATTCCTCAAGGGCCGGCGGGGGTGCCGAAAAGGTCGCGGATCGGCCCTTGGAATCGCTCCAAACCCGGCTTATATCGCATTGCACAATAAATTCATTTGTCTTAGCCAATGGGTTAGTGAGAGTATGACGCAATGCAAAACAGTCTTGTCCGGGTCGCCTTGCCCCTCGCGCGCATGTTTCGCGCGCTGCAAAGCCGGGTTCGGGGCCTGAGCGAAATGGCCCGCCGCTCGAAGGCCCCCAAGGTGCCCGCCACGGGCACGGCGGCGGCCAACGTGGCGCGCTTCTCCACGCGCGCGACGCCGCTGCCGCCCATTGCCTTGGCGCTCCAGGGCGGGGGCGCCCATGGCGCCTTCACCTGGGGCGTGCTCGACCGTCTCCTCGCCGAGCCGGGGCTGCGCCTCGTGGCCGCGAGCGGCGCCTCGGCCGGGGCGCTCAACGCCGCCGTCCTCGCCTCGGGCCTGGTCGAGGGTGGGCCGGACGCCGCGCGCGCCAAGTTGAGCGCGCTTTGGCATCGGGTGAGCGCGCTTGCGCGGCTCATCCCGCGCCGGCCCGATCCGTTCGAGCATGTGGCGCCGTCCTGGAACGCCGAATGGGCGTTCCCGAACTCGGCGCTCGATCTCCTGATGCGCTTCGCCTCGCCCTATCAGTTCAATCCGCTCGGCTTGAACCCGCTGCGCGACGTGCTGGTCGATCTCGTCGACTTCGAGCGCCTACGCGGCCGGAAGGCGTTGCGCCTCCTGATCGCCGCGACCAACGTCGAGACCAGCGCCGGGCGCATTTTCGCGAACGAGGAGCTTTCGCCCGACGTGCTGCTCGCCTCGGCGTGTCTCCCGACGCTCAACCAGGCGGTCAAGCTCGGGGACGGCTATTACTGGGACGGCGGCTTCACCGCCAATCCGCCGATCCTGCCCTTGGTCGAGCTCGGGCTCGCGGACGATCTCGTGCTGGTGCGCGTCAACCCGACGCGCGAGGAGGGTGTGCCGACCGACCCGCAGGCGATCCGCACGCGGCTGAGCCGGATCGCCTTCGAATCGCCGCTGAAGCGCGAGCTCGAGATCGTCGAGCGTCTCGGCGCCATGAGCGGCGAGAGCGACGCGCCCGATGCGCTCGGCCGCCGCCTGCGACGCCTCCGCCTCCACACCGTGGCCGACGACGCGACCATGGCGCGGCTCGATCAATCGAGCCGGCTCCAGCCGGACGCGGCGCTGATGCGGCATTTGGCGGAGGCGGGACGCGCCGCGGCGGGGCGCTGGCTCGAGGCGTTCCGGACCGAGGTCGCGATGCGGCCCGCGGCACGGCTCGAACGCGCGGGCTGAGACGCGCGCTCGACCGCTACGCCGGCGCGCTCACGCGCGCGACGAGTTCAAGCTCGATACTAAAATTCGATCAGTAAGGCTGGCGGTCGTTGCGGTCGTTCGGGTTGCCCGAAGGCTGCGGCTGATTGCCGCCCGAGGGCTGGCCGCCGTTCGGGCCCGGCCCGTGTGCCGGCCCGTTGCCCTGGCCGCCCTGGCCGTGATTGTTGCCGTGATATTGCGGCTGGCCGTGAGGCTGGCCGTGCGTTTGCGGCTGCGGTTGCGGCTGGCCGTGCATCGGCGCGTTGGGCTGATTGTAGGGCTGGTTGTAGGGCTGCGGCTGACCGCCGTTCGGCTGATAGTTCTGCGGGATCTCGGGCTGCTCGCCGTCGCTGTTCTCGAAGGCGTCGAAATCGTGGCGCGAGGTCTGCCCGCCCGAGGCGTTGATGATGCGGTAGTAGTGCTCCGCATGCTGGAAGTAGTTCTCGGCGGCGACGCGGTCGCCCGAGGAGTGGGCGTCGCGCGCGAGGCCGAGATACTTCTCGTGGAGCTGGTAGGCGTTGCCGCGCAGCTTTCCGGTCGGCCCGCTCGAGTCCATCGTCTGGAGGCGAAGCGGCACGTTCTGGCGCCGTCCGCCGCCCATGTTGTTGCCGCCCATGTTTCCGCCCGGGCCGCCATTGCCGCGCCCGCGCGATCTTTTTGCGTTGGGACCTGGTCTCATCGCACCATCACATCGATGTTGAAATTACGGTTCCGTTGCGCTCGTTCTTCGATACTCGCAGTTTGTCTGCGGAGCCCGCTCGCGGACACCCCTCAGTGTCCTCACGACGCGACCTCGACCGGGCTTGTTGTCTGATTTGGTTGCGCGCTTCCAAACGCGCCGAATCCCTCATAGCAGAAAGCCGTCCCCCACGCTACCCATTTTGCGGCCTCCCGGACGCGCTCCCTAGCGTCCCCGACAGGTTTGTCAAGGGCTTGCGAAGCCAAGGCAGCGCTCGATCCCGGCAAGGTCGCGCCAAACGCCGGTGGAACCGAGCCCGGAAGCCCTCATGATCGCCTCGACCTCGCGTCCCTGGCCCGCGCCGATCTCGAAGAGCGCCACGGCCTTGGGCGCAAGGAGTGCGGGAACGAGCGGTGCCAGCGCCCGATACGCATCGAGCCCGTCGCTTCCGCCCGCGAGCGCCGCGCGCGGCTCGTAATCCCGCACCTCGGGCTCGAGCGCCTCGATCTCGGCGTCGGCGACATAGGGCGGATTGGAGATCGCGAGGTCGAAGCGCACCACGGCGCCCGCGTGCGTTTCGGCCTCGTTCTTCATATGGGATGCGGCGGCGCGGATTTCATCCCCGAATCCGGGCGCCGTCCAATCGGCGGTTTGGAACCGGGCGCGCGCCTCGAGCCCGAGACGGCGCGCATTGTCGCGCGCAATCCCGCATGCCGCCTCGCTCTTGTCGATGCCGAGGCCGCTTGCGCGCGGCAATTCGGCGAGCAGTGCCAAAAGGAGGCACCCGCTTCCGGTGCCGAGATCGAGGATGCGCAGGGCGGCATTTCGGTCCGCGACGCGCTCGAGCGCCCCCTCGATCAGGGTTTCGCTCTCGGGCCGCGGGATCAGCGTCGCGCGCGAGACCGCGAAATCGAGGCTCCAGAATTCGCGCATTCCCCTGATCTGCGCCATCGGCTCGCGTTGCGCGCGGCGTTCGACCAAGGCCTCGAGGCGCGCCGTTTCCTCTTGCGTGAGGGCCCGCGCGGGCTCGGCGAGCAAGCACTCGCGCCCGAGCCCGATGGCGCTTTCCATCAGCAGCATCGCCTCGAAGCGCGCGCGCGGAATGCCCGCCGCGGCCAAGCGACCCGTAGCGCTCTCGATCGCGTCGGCGAGGCTCAACGCGCGCGCGGCAACGGCCGAGCCATCGGTTTGCATTTTATTCATGGCAGCTCTGCAAGCCGTGCGGCCTCGTCCTCGGCGATGAGGGCGTCGATCAGCTTGTCGAGGGAATCGCCCGCGAGCACCCGGTCGAGATCGTAAAGCGTCAGATTGATGCGGTGATCGGTGACCCGGCCTTGGGGGAAATTGTAGGTGCGGATACGCTCCGAGCGGTCGCCGGTGCCGACCTGGCTCTTGCGCGCGGCGGCACGCTCCGCCTCGCGCTTCTCGCGCTCGGCCTCGTAGAGGCGCGCGCGCAGGATCTTGAGCGCCTTGGCCTTGTTCTTGTGCTGCGATTTCTCGTCCTGCTGCTGCACGACGATGCCGGTCGGCAAATGGGTGATGCGTACGGCACTATCGGTCGTGTTGACCGACTGGCCGCCCGGGCCGCTCGAGCGGAACACGTCGATGCGCAGATCCTTGTCGTCGATATGGACGTCGACCTCCTCGGCCTCGGGCAGCACCGCGACCGTCGCCGCCGAAGTGTGGATGCGCCCGCTCGCCTCGGTCGCGGGCACGCGCTGCACGCGATGGACGCCCGATTCGAACTTGAGGCGCGCGAACACGCCGCGTCCCGAGATCGACGCGATCACCTCCTTGTAGCCGCCGATGCCGGTGTCGCTGAGGTCGAGCATCTCGACCTTCCAGCCATGGAGGTCGGCGTAACGCTGATACATCCGGAACAGATCGGCCGCGAACAGCGCTGCCTCCTCGCCGCCGGTGCCGGCGCGGATTTCGAGGATGGCGCTTTTTTCGTCGGCCGCGTCCTTGGGCAGCAGCATGCGCTGGAGCGTCTTCTCGAGATCGGGCAAGCGCGCCTTGAGCTCGCGCTGCTCGGCCTCGGCGAGGGAGCGCATCTCGGCATCGGCCTTCGGGTCGGCGATCAGCGAATCGAGATCGGCGAGCTCGCGGGTCATCTTCTTGAGCGCGTCGATGCTCGCGACCACGGGGGTCAGGTCGGCATATTCTTTCGAGAGGCGCGTGAGCGACGGCGTGTCGAGCCCGCCGCCCGAAAGGCTCGCCGCGATCTCGCGGTAGCGGCTCACGATGGTATCGAGCTTTTGATCGAAACTCACGGTCGCGTCACTCCTTGTCGGGGCTCGAGCCGGACGGATCGGGCGGCAGCCGGAACAGGCGCCGCAGCAGCGCCTCCGCCTCGGCGCGCGCGCGCCTGTCGCCCAGCTCGGCCGCGAGCGCGCGCAACGCCTCGGACGGCTCGTGGAGGAGCCGGTTGACCAGGAGCCGCGTCGCCTCGGCCGCATCCAGCCCCGCTGCCTGCGCCAGCACCTGCTCGCGCTGGGATTCGAAATGGCGCCGCAAGGCGACGAGCGCCGGCACGGCCTCGCGCTCGGCGCGGTGGCGCTGGAAGGACGCGAGCTCCTCGTCGAGGATGCGCCAGGCGGCGTCCGACGCCTGCGCGCGCCCCGCCTGGCCCGCGAGCGCCGAGCGCTCGAGATCGGCGAGATCGTAGAGATAGGCGTCGTCGACCCGGTTCACCCCCGGCTCGACGTCGCTCGGCACGCCGAGGTCGATGAGATAGACCGGCCGGCGCCGGCGCCGCTTCAACGCCTGCTCCATCATCTCCTGGGTCACCAGATAGCGCCCCGAGCCCGCGCAGGCGATCACGATGTCGGCGTCGGTGAGCCGGGCCGCGAGCGTCTCGAAATCGGCGAAATGGCCGCCGAGCTGGCGCGCGAGCTCGGCCGCGCGCGCGAGCTTGGGGGCGGCGACCAGGACCTGGCCGAGGCCCGCGCGTTGAAGCTCCTCGGCCATGAGCTGGCCCATGTCGCCGGTGCCGATCAGCAAGGCCGCAAGCGGCGCCAAATCGCCATGAACCTCGCGCGCGAGCTCGACCGCCGAGGCGACGATCGAGACCGGGCCCTGGGCGATCGCGGTCTCGCTGCGTACGCGCTTCGCCGCCCCAAAGGCGGCCTGGATCGCGGCCTCGAGCGCGCTCGCGACCGTGCCCGCGTCGCGCGCGAGGCGATGCGCGGCCTTGACCTGGCCCAGGACCTGGGGCTCGCCCAAAACCGCGCTGTCGAGGGACGCGGCCACCGCGAACATGTGCTTGAGTGCCGCGGCGCCCGTCTCGAGATAAAGCGACGCCGCGAGCGACTGGGGCTCGACCCCGCCATGCGCGCCAAGCGCCCGGGCCACGGCCGCGCGCGCGGTCTCGGGATCGCGCGTCCGTCCCTGGATCTCGACCCGGTCGCAGGTCGAAAGCAGGAGCGCCTCCTCGAAGCCGGCGCCCATGAGGGCGCGCAGCAACGCGGGCGCCGCCCCATCCTCGACGAAGATGGCATCGCGGAGGGTGACGCTGCTCGACCGATGATTGGCGCCGACCACGACGTATTGGGCCGGCGCAGATGCGCCGCCGGCCATGGTTCGCTATCGCTCCCGTGCCAGGCGATCGACGAGGGCGCCGAGCGGCACCTCGGTCTGCGCGCCGCTGTCGAGATCGCGCAGCGTGGCGCTGCCGCGCTTAAGCTCGTCCTCGCCCAAGAGGATCGCCGCGCGCGCGCCGAGCTTGTCCGCGCGTTGCAGGCGCCGCTTCAGATTACCGCGGAAGCCGAGCTCGACCGCCACCCCCGCGTAACGCAGATCGCGCGCGATGCGTTGCGCCGCCGCCTCCGCCTCTTGGCCGATCGGGATCACCGCCACGGGCCGCGCGGGTGCGGGCACGGAGTCCTCGAGCAACGCGAGCCGGTCGACGCCCGCGGCCCAGCCGACGCCCGGGACACTCGGCCCGCCCATGGTCTCGGATAGCCCGTCGTAGCGGCCGCCCGCGAGCACGGCACCCTGCGCGCCGAGCGCGTCGGTCGTGAACTCGAACACCGTGTGGCAGTAGTAATCGAGGCCGCGCACGATGCGCGGATTGAGCGTATGGGCGACGCCGATCGCCTCGAGCCCGCGCCGGACGGTCGCGAAAAAGTCGCGCGACGCCTCGTTGAGATAATCGGAATAGACCGGTGCACCCTCGATGAGCGCGCGGTCGCCCGGATCCTTCGAATCGAGGATGCGCAGCGGGTTCTGCTTCAGGCGTTGGCGGCTCTCCTCGGAGAGCTTGGCCTCGTGGCGCTCGAAATACCCGACCAATGCCGCGCGATAGTCGGCGCGGCTCGCACCGTCGCCGAGCGTATTGAGCTCGAGCACGCATTTCCCGAGCACGCCGAGGGATGCGAGGATATGCGCCCCCAGGGCGATCGTCTCGACGTCGCCCTCGGGCTCGGGAACGCCCAAGAGCTCGATGCCGATCTGGTGGAACTGGCGGTAGCGTCCCTTTTGCGGCCGGTCGTAGCGGAACATCGGGCCGGCATAGAAGAACTTGAGCGGCAGGTTCTGCGCGAGCCCGCCCGAGACCACGGCGCGCATCACGCCCGCGGTACCCTCGGGACGAAGGGTCAGGCTCTCGCCGCCGCGGTCGGCGAAGCTGTACATCTCCTTGGTGACCACGTCGGACGTGTCGCCGAGCGTGCGGCTGAACACCTCGGTGAACTCGAAGATCGGAGTCGCGATTTCCTGATAGCCGTAGAGCGCCGCGGTCGCGCGGCCGGTCTCGACCACGTGGCGCAGGCGCCGGCTTTCGTCGGGCAACAGATCGCGCGTGCCCCGGACCGGCTGCAGCGCTTTCAAGGATCGGGCTCCGTCCTACTCGGCGGCGGAACGCCGCTCGGCTTCCCGCTTTGCCTTCTCGGCTTCGATTTCGGCGGCGCGCTTCTCGACCAGCTCGACCAGATGGTCGACGATCTCGTCGTCCGAGCCGTGCAGCACGTGGTGCTTCTCGCCGTTGATGTAGACCTGGTGCGAGGTCTTGCCCCCGCCGGTGAGGCCGATCATGGTCTCGCGCGCCTCGCCGGGGCCGTTGACGACGCAGCCGATGACCGAGAGCGTCAGGGGCGTCGTGATGTGCGCGAGGCGCTGCTCGAGCTTCTCGACGGTCGGGATGACGTTGAAGTTCTGGCGCGCGCAGGAGGGACACGAGACCAGGTTCACGCCGCGCGAGCGGAGGCCGAGTGCCTTCAGCATGTCGAAGCCGACCTTGACCTCCTCGACCGGGTCGGCCGAGAGCGAGACGCGAATCGTGTCGCCGATGCCGGCCCACAGCAGCGAGCCCATGCCGATCGAGGACTTGATGGTGCCGATGCGCAAGCCGCCCGCCTCGGTGATGCCGAGATGGAGCGGATAGTCGCACGCGTCCGCGAGGCCCTGATAGGCGGCGACCGCGAGGAACACGTCCGATGCCTTGACGCTGATCTTGAACTCGCGGAAATCCTCGTCCTCGAGCATCTTGGCGTGGCTGAGCGCGCTTTCGACCAGCGCCTCGGGACACGGCTCGCCGTATTTCTCGAGCAGCTCGCGCTCGAGGCTCCCGGCGTTGACGCCGATGCGCATCGAGCAGCCATGGTCGCGCGCGGCCTTCACGACCTCGCGCACGCGCGCCTGGCCGCCGATGTTGCCGGGATTGACGCGCAGGCACGCGGCGCCCGCCTCGGCCGCCTCGATCGCGCGCTTGTAGTGGAAATGGATGTCGGCCACGATCGGCACCTTGACCGCGCGCACGATCTCCTTGAGGGCCGCGGTCGATTCCTCGTCCGGGCAGGAGACGCGCACGATGTCGGCGCCCGCGGCCTCGGCCGCGCGCACCTGGGCGATGGTCGCCGCGGCGTCCGCCGTGAGCGTGTTGGTCATGGTCTGGACCGCGATCGGCGCGTTGCCGCCGACGGGCACCTTGCCCACGTGGATCTGGCGGCTCTTGCGCCGGATTATGTCGCGGTAGGGACGCACACTCATGATCGATTCCTGTCTCGCTTGCTGCGTTGCTTCGCTCGGGGGCGCGGCCTGGGGGATCGAGCGGCCCGAGGCGCTTGACGGGCCCGAGGCCTCATTCCCTGAATTGGTCCGGGTTATAGCGCAAAAGCCCGCCCCAAACCAGCTTCGCGGCCGAGAGCCCCGGCGGAAACCGGCCGTCTCCGGCCCGTTTCAGCCCTTTTGAGCCACCTCGATATAGGTCTCGTACCGGCACCCCGACAAGCGTGGCCCGGCGGCTTTAGGCGCCGCGTCTATTGGCCTGCCGCGGTACCGGCCACGAGCTTCGCCGGATCGAGCGAGATGTTGCGCCGGACCGCCCCCACGGCGCCCAAGGCGGGCACCGATTTCCCGTCGACCGTGACCTCGAGGGCGCCCGCGTTCCCGGTCGCGAGCGTGAGGCCCGGCTCGTTCGGCACCTTGTAGCTTTCGCCCGCGCGCAGGATGCGGGTCCAGATGACCTGGCCGGTCTTGTCGCGCACCTGGAGCCAGCTGTCCTGCCGCGCGATGAGGGTCACCTGGGAGCCGCCCTCGACGGCGCTGAAGATATGGGGCTCGCTCGGACGTGCCGCGAGCTGCGCCTCGGAAGCGGGTGCCTTGGCGGCCGAAGCGGGTTGCGCCGTCTCGGCTTTTGTCGCTTGGGCTTTTGTCGCTTGGGCCTTAGCCGTCTCCGCCTTGGTCGCCTTGGCCGCTTCGGTCTTCGCGGCCGGCGCGGATTCCGAATTGGCCGAGATCGTCTTGGCGCTCGTCGGCGCGATCGCGCCCGGCGCGGCCGAATTCGATGAGGTGCGCGTGGGCGGCGGCTCGGGCTTGGGAATTTCCGCGACCGGCATCGACGGCGCGGACGCGCCGCTGCTCGCGGATTCGGTCTTCGAGGATTCCGCATTCGACGATTCCGGCGTCGACGATTCCGGCGTCGACGATTCCGGCGCCGCGGACGCGGCACTCGATGTCTCGGGCGCGCTCGCGGACGGTGTCGCTTCGGACGCCGACCCGGCGGGCGCGTTGCTCGTCGTCGTGGCGAGCGGCGTCGGCGCCTGCGGGACCGTGTCCTGATCCTCGGGCTGCGTGGGCGCCGTCGAGGCGGACGACCCTCCGTTCGCCGTGCTCGTCTCGCTGGCCGCGGTCGGCGCCGTCGCGGCGGTATTCGATGACGGCGCGGATGTCGGCGCCATCGCAGCGCTCGTCGGCGGCGAGGAAGCGGCGGGCGTGGAGGGCGTGGAGGGCGTGGACGTAGAGGTAGTAGGCGCGGAGGCGGATTGCGTCGAGGCGGCTTCGGTCGCGGGCTCGGGCTCGGGCTTCGCCGACGTCGAAGTCGTGGCGGCGGGCTTTTCGCGCGCGGCCTCTTTCGGATGGATGAGGCCCGCGAGGTTCGGGGGCACCGGCGCCACTTCGGCCATCGTGTGGTTGCGCCGATGCTGCCAATAGTACCAGCCGCCATAGACGAGGCCCGCGAGCACCAGGGCCGCGATCACGAGCTGGGTCCCGGGGAAGCGCCCCTCCTGGATCGGCTCGGGGAACACCAGCTCCTGGCGCCGGCTCAACCCCTGCCCTTCCTCCTTGAACTGGCGCACGATCTCGCGCCCGTCGAGCTCGAGGAAATCGGCATAGGCGCGCACGAAACCGAGCGCGTAGGTCGGACCCGGCAAATCCGAGAAGCGCCCCTCCTCGATCGCCTCGAGATAGGCGAAGCGGATGCGCAAGCGCTCCGCCACGTCGCCGAGCTCGATCCCGGCGCGCATGCGCGCCGTGTGGAGCATGGTGGAAACCCCACCGATCTCGCCCGTTTCCGTTTGGGAATGGGACTTTTCCACGTTCGCCATCTCGGCTCTCTTGCCTCGACCCATCGGCGCCCAGCCCCCGCCGGCGTCCCCGGGTCCGCGTCCCCCAGCGCCATGGTCTTAGCAAAGAAAGGCCTGTCGAGGCAATCGATTACAGCCGCCTGGGCGCTCGAAATCCGGGCTCCAGGCCCTTGAGCCGATTGCCTTAAATGACAACCCCGTGATCGCGCGCGTAGCCGCGCAGCTTCTCGCGGAGCGTATGGTCGGGAAGGCCGATGACGGTCTTCAAATAGGCCTCGAGCGGCCGCACCCTCAAGCTCCGGATCATCATCTTGACCGGCCCGAGCGCGTGGGGGGCGAGCGAGAGGCTCCGGAGCCCGAGGCCGACCAGCGCCATCGCCTCGAGCGGGCGCGAGCCCGCCTCGCCGCACAGGCCGACATCGATGCCCGCCTTCTTGCACCCCACGATGACCCGCCGGAACATGGCGAGGGACGGCGGGGCGAGCAAATCGTAGCGGTCGGCGAGGCGCTGGTTGGTGCGGTCGACCGCGAACAGGAATTGCAAAAGATCGTTGCTGCCGATCGAGACGAAATCGACCCGGCCCGCAAGCGCCGCGATCTGGAACACGAGCGAGGGGACCTCGAGCATGGCGCCGACCCGGAGCCGGCGCGGCGGCGGCGTGCCGCGCGCGGATTCGCGCTCGAGCTCGAGGGCGAGCACGCGGCGGGCACTTTCGAGCTCGGCCGCCTCGGCGATCATCGGGAACATGATGTGGAGGTCGCGCCCGGCCGCCGCGCGCACCAGGGCGCGCAGCTGCTGGCGCAGCATCGCCGGCCGGTCGAGCCCGATGCGGATCGAGCGCCAGCCCATGGCCGGGTTCTCCTCGCCCCGGTCGGGAAGGTAGGGCAGCGCCTTGTCGCCGCCGATGTCGAGGGTGCGGAAGATGACCGGCCGGCCGCCCGCGAGGTCGAGCACGCGGCCGTAGGTGTTGGCCTGCTCCTCGACGGTCGGGAAGCTGTCGCGCATCATGAACGGGAGCTCGGTGCGGTAGAGGCCGATCCCGTCGGCGCCGCTGTCGAGGAGGTGCGGCATGTCGATGAGAAGGCCCGCGTTGATGTTGAGCGCCACGCGCTCGCCGTCG
The DNA here is from genome assembly GCA_035509415.1 of Alphaproteobacteria bacterium. Taxonomy (GTDB): domain Bacteria; phylum Pseudomonadota; class Alphaproteobacteria; order JACZXZ01; family JACZXZ01; genus DATJLQ01. The sequence continues at coordinate 12,982 of DATJLQ010000155.1, read as the reverse complement.
AGCGAGACCGCGGGCAGCTCGCGCGCGGCGGCGTAAGCAGCGCTTCGCTCGGCGCTCAGGCGCACGCTCTCGTCGAAGCTCTGGACGATGTCCTCGGCCGGCCGCACGAACACGATGCCGTTGTCGCCGTCGACGATCAGGGGATCGAGCATGTCGATCTTGTTGAACGCCGCGCCGACGCGTCCCACGACCGGGATGTTGAGCGCGCGCGCGATGATCGCGACGTGGGACGTGGGTGCGCCGCCCTCGAGCACCAGGCCCTTGAGCTTGCGCCGGTCGTAGTCGAGGAGCTCCGCGGGCCCGAGCTCGCGCGCGACGATGATCATGTCGTCGGGGTTCTCGGCGAGGCGCGGCCGATCGTCCTCGGCGCCGAGATGGATCAGGAGGCGGTTGCCGAGATCGTCGAGCTCGGCCAAGCGCTCGCGGAAGAAGGCGTCGGTGAGCGAGCCCATGCGCGCGCGCGCGTCGTTCTGCACCTTCTGCACCGCGGCCTCGGCGGAGAGGCCGGTGAGCGCCGCCTCGCGCAGGCGCCGGGTCCAGCCCTTGTCGCCCGCAATGAGCCGGTAGGCCTCGAGCACCTCGCGCGGCTCGCCGTGGGCCGCGAGCTCGGGCGACGCGATCATGTCGTCGAGCGAGGAGCGCAGCGTCGCCAGCGCTGCGTCCAGGCGCGCGAGCTCGGCCTGCGGGTCCTCCGCCACGACCTCGCGGATCTGGACGCGCCGGTGGTGCAGCACCGCGCGGCCGATCGCGACCCCTTCGTTGATGCGCATGCCGTCGAGGCGCAGCGGCAGGACCGCGATGCCGTCGGTCGGCGCACGCTCGGCCGGGTCGACCAGGTCGCCGGTCGCGATCGTCTCGGCGAGCACCATCGCGACCGTCTCGAGCGTCTCGACTTCCTCGTCGGTGTAGGTGCGCCGCGTGCGGTTCTGCACCACGAGCACGCCGAGCACGCGCCCGTCGCGCTGGACCGGGACACCCACGAGGGAGTGGTAGACCTCCTCGCCGGTCTCCGGCCGGTAGGCGAATTTGGGATGGGATTGGGCGTCGGCGAGGTTGATCGGCCGCGCATGGGCCGCGACGTCGCCGACCAGGCCCTCGCCCACGCGGAGCCGCGTGCGGTGCACCGCCTCGGGCTTCAACCCCTCGGTCGCGAACAGCTCGAGCACCTCGCCCGCGCGCAGCACGTAGACCGAGCACACCTCGGCCACGAGGTCGGCGGCGATCACGCGCACGATCCGGTCGAGCCGGTCCTGGGCGGAGCCGCCCCCGGCCATGATGTCGCGCAAGCGCTTCAACAGCCTGCGCGCGCCGACCCAGCCCCCCGATTCCGCCATCAGCTTGCGGCTCCGAGCCGCTCCCTTGCCTCGAGCGCCGCGACCGCCTGGTCGACCAGCTCGTCGATGATCTCGGCCGTCGATTGCGCGCGCGACACCATGCCGACACTCTGCCCCGCCATGAGCGAGCCGGTCTCGACGTCGCCCTCGATCACGGCGCGGCGCAAGGCGCCCGCCCAGAAGCGCTCGATCCCGAGCTGGGCCGCCTCCTTCGAGATCTCGCCCCGATTGTAGCGCGCGATCATGTCGCGTTGGGCCTCGACGAAGAGATCGGTCGCGCGGTTCGCCAGCGCGCGTACCGGGATCACCGGGAAGCGCGGGTCGAGCTGCACCGACGGCATGGCGTCGCGCGCGTCGGCGCGGATGAAGGCCTCCTTGAAGGCCGGGTGCGCGATCGATTCGGCCGCGCACACGAAGCGCGTGCCGAGCTGGCAGCCCGCGGCCCCCATCTCGAGATAGGCCAGGATCGCCTCGCCGCGCCCGATCCCACCCGCGACGAACACCGGCACCTCGCGGATCTGGGGCAGGATCTCCTGCGCCAGCACCGAGGTCGAGACCGCGCCGATATGGCCGCCCGCCTCGGCACCCTCGATCACGAGCCCGTCGATGCCCATGCGCACGAGCTTCTTCGCGAACGCCAACGCCGGCGCGAAGCCCATGGTGCGGATGCCCTCGGCCTTGAGGCGCTTCAGATGCGCGCCACTAGGCATGCCGCCCGCGAACACCACGTGGCTCACGCCGTTCTCGATGCACGCCTCGACCAGCCGGTCGAGCGACGGGTGCATCACGATCAGGTTGACGCCGAAGGGCTTCGCGGTGAGGGCGCGCGTGCCGGCGATCTCGGCCGCGAGCTGGTCCGGCTCCATGGCACCGCACGCGATCACGCCGAAGCCGCCCGCGTTCGAGATCGCGGCCACCAGATGGCGTTCCGACACCCAGGTCATGGCGCCCCCCATGATCGCGACTCTCGCGCCCAGGAATTGGACGCCGCGGTGCCAGAGCCGGTCCAGGTGGGCGCGGGCGCTCGCGGGTTCCATGATCTCAGGCGCTGTCGAGGCCGTAGGCGGCGTGAAGCGCGCGCAGCGCGAGCTCGGTGTATTTCTCGTCGATCAGGACGCTGACCTTGATCTCCGAGGTCGAGATGACCTGGATGTTGATGCCTTCCTTGGCGAGCGTGGTGAACATCTGCTGGGCGACGCCCGCGTGGGTGCGCATGCCGACGCCGATCGCCGACACCTTGACCACGCTCGGGTCGGGCACGAGGTGCTGGTAGCCGAGAATCTTGCGCTGCCCCTCGAGCACGTGGATCGCCTGCTTCAGGTCGCCGCGCGCGACGGTGAAGGTGAGGTCGGTCGTCTTGCCGTCCTGGGACGAGCTCTGGACGATCATGTCGACGTTGACGTTCGCCTGCGCAAGCGGGCCGAAGATCGCGGCCGCGACTCCCGGCCGGTCGGCGACCCCCGCGAGCGTGATCTTCGCCTCGTTGCGATCGTAGGTGATGCCGCTCACGACTGCCGATTCCACGATCTCGTCCTCCCCCACGACCAAGGTGCCCGGCTCGTTGTTGAAGCTGGAGACGACCTGGAGCCGGACATGGTGCTTCATGGCCATCTCGACGGCGCGGGTCTGGAGCACCTTGGCGCCGAGGGACGACATCTCCAGCATCTCCTCGTAGGTGATTTTACCGAGCTTGCGCGCCTTCGCAACGATGCGCGGATCGGCGGTGTAGATGCCCTCGACGTCCTTCAGGATGTCGCAGCGGTCGGCGCCGAGGGCGGCGGCGAGTGCGACGGCCGAGGTATCCGAGCCGCCGCGCCCCAAGGTCGTGATGCGCCGGTCCGGGCCGATGCCCTGGAAGCCGGCCACGACCGGCACCTGGCCCGTCGCCATGCGGCGCAGGAGCTCGGCGCCCTCGATGCCCTCGATGCGCGCCTTCCCGTGCACGTCGTCGGTCGCGAGCGGAATCTGCCAGCCGAGCCAGGAGCGCGCGTCGACGCCCTCGGCCTGAAGCGCGAGCGCCAGGAGCCCGGCGGTCACCTGCTCGCCCGACGAAACCACGACGTCGTACTCGCGCGCGTCATGCACCGGGTTCGCCGCCTCGGCGAGCGCCACGAGCTTGTCCGTCTCGCCCGCCATGGCCGAAACCACGACCGCGACTTCGTTGCCGGCCTCGACCTCGGCCTTGACGCGCGCCGCGACGTGGCGGATGCGCGTCATGTCGGCGACCGAGGTGCCGCCGTATTTCTGGACGATTCGAGCCATGCGCTTTCAGCCGCCCATCGCCGCCGGGCGAGGGACGGGCTCCTGTTGGGGTCGAGAATGCACTCGGGTTGCCGCCGGAAGGCGGGCTATACATACTGAATTCGGTGCCGGTCCCGCAAGCCCGCCCGCGGACGGGATTCCAAGGGTTTGGGCCGGTCGAGCGGGTGCCATGGGCGGCCTGGGGCGAACTTCGAGGCGAGAATGGCTGGAGGGACGGACGAGCGCGCGACGGTAGAGGCCGGCTCCGGGGCGGCGGCGGCGAGCATCGACGCGCGCGAGGTCGAGCGCTTCGGCGCCCTTGCCGACGCCTGGTGGGACGAGGCGGGCGAGTTCAAGCCGCTCCACAAGCTCAACCCGGTGCGCCTCGCCTATGTGCGCGACGCGGCATTGCGCCGCTTCGGCCGCGACGCGAAGGCGCTGCGTCCCTTGGACGGGCTCGCCATTCTCGACATCGGCTGCGGCGGCGGGCTCTTGACCGAGCCCTTGGCGCGGCTCGGCGCGCGCGTCGTGGGGATCGACGCGGCCGAGCGCAATGTCGAGGCGGCGCGGCGCCACGCGGCGGTCAACGGCCTCGCGATCGAATATCGCGCGACCAGCGCCGAGGCGCTCGCGGCAGAAGGGCAGCGCTTCGATCTCGTGCTGAACATGGAAGTGGTCGAGCACGTGGCGGACGTGGACGCGTTCCTCGCGGCGTCGCTGGCGCTCGTGAAGCCCGGCGGCCTCATGATTCTGGCCACCCTCAACCGCACGCTCCAGAGCTACGCCTTCGCGATCGTCGGCGCCGAGATGGTGCTGCGCTGGCTCCCGCGCGGGACCCACGATTGGAACCGATTCTTGCGTCCCTCCGAGCTCGCCAAGGCCTTGCGCGCCCATGGCGGCCGCATTGCAGCGCTCACGGGTGTGGTCTACAGCCCGATCACCGGGCGCTTCGCGCTCGGCGACGATCTCGCGGTCAATTACATGGCGTTGGTGGAGCGGGCGTGAGCGCGGGCGCGGCTCTTGCGGGCATAGTTCCCGTGGGCTCAGCTCTCGCGGCGGCGGACCCAGGGAATGCGCTGGAACTCGACCCCTTCGTCGGCAAGCGCGGCCGCGTCCTCGTCGCTGGTCTCGCCGTAGATGTCGCGCGCCGCGACCTCGCCGTAATGGATCTTGCGCGCCTCCTCGGCAAAACGCTCGCCGACATAGTCGCAGTTCTGCTCGATGCGTTTTTGCAGGGCCTCGAGGGCCGCGCGCGCCTCGCGCACCGAGACCATGGTCGTGCCCGGCTGCGGCGCCCCTTGGGTTGCCGGCGCGGGCTTGGCCTCGGCGTTCTCGGCCGCCGCGCGACCGCGGGCGAGGCGCGGCGCCATGGGCGCCTTCGCGATCTTGGTGCTGCCGCATTCGGGGCAGGCGATGGCGCGTTTCGCCGCTTGCGCCTCGTAGCCGGCGCCGTCGCGGAACCACGCTTCGAACTCGTGACGCTTGGCGCAACGCAGTCGATAGAGAATCATTCGGTCCTTGCTTTCGCGACGCGGTGCGTCGTCCGGCCCACGGGCCGCGGGGCCCGCACTTCCCTTAATATAGCGATTTGTCACGAGAAAGAAACATGACGCGCGCGCCCTGCGCAACGACCCCCGCCGGGCCGTCCGATCGCCATGCCGAGACGGCGCCGTCGGACTGGGTGCGCCGCTTTGCGCCCCTCGTGCGCGCGGGCGGGCCCGTGCTCGACCTCGCCTGCGGCGCCGGGCGCCACGCGCGTTTGTTCCACGCGCGCGGCCATCCCGTGGCGGCGCTCGACATCGATCTCACGCGCCTCGGGGCGCTCAAGGATCTGCCCGGCATCGAGACGATCGCGGCCGATCTCGAGCGCAATCCCTGGCCGCTCGCCGAGCGCCGCTTCGCCGGCATCGTGGTCGCGAATTATCTCTGGCGCCCGCTCTTCCCTCACCTCGTCGAGGCGCTCGAGCCGGGCGGCGCCTTGATCTACGAAACCTTCGCGCGCGGCAACGAACGCTTCGGGAAGCCGAGCAATCCCGACTACCTCCTCGCACCCGGCGAGCTCCTCGAGCTGGCGCGCGGCCGCTTCGCGGTCGTCGCCTACGAGCATGGCGCGGTGGCCATGCCGCGCCCGGCGATGGTGCAGCGAATCGCGGCCCTCAAGTTGCCAGCGGACGCCGGGAGCGCTACGCTTGTTTCCCCAACGTAGCCGGCCTCGAGAGACGGTATTACGTGACGATTTTGTTAATTAGAACGATTCAACAGTACGTAACTTGAGAACCCGCCAAAGCGGGTCTATATCGAACGCCATCGCGGACGCCGTGCCACGCAGGCCAAAGGGACCCGCACGCAACCGGCGCCCAATCCAAGGAGGAGACCATGACGCTCCGTCTCGGCGACACCGCCCCCGACTTCGAGGCCGACACCACCCAGGGCAAGATCAGCTTCCATCAATGGCTCGGCGACAGCTGGGGCATCCTGTTCTCGCATCCGAAGGACTTCACGCCCGTCTGCACCACCGAGCTCGGCTATGTGGGGAAGCTGCTGCCCGAGTTCGCCAAGCGCAACGTCAAGGTGATCGGCCTCTCGGTCGATCCGATCACGTCCCACGGCGGCTGGGTCAAGGACATCGAGGAGACGCAGCACACCAAGGTCGGCTTCCCGATCATCGCCGACGCGGACCGCAAGGTCGCGAATCTCTACGGCATGATGCATCCCGCGCATGACGAGGTGTACACGGTGCGCACCGTGTTCGTGATCGATCCCAAGAAGAAGGTGCGCCTGATGATCACCTACCCGCAGACCACGGGCCGCAACTTCGACGAGATTCTGCGCGTCGTCGATTCGATGCAGCTCACGGACAAATTCTCGGTCGCGACGCCGGTCAACTGGAAGCAGGGCGACGACGTGATCATCGTCCCCTCGGTCACCGACGAGGTCGCGAAGACCAAGTTCCCCAAGGGCTGGAAGACGCTCAAGCCCTATCTGCGGCTCACGCCCCAGCCGAACAAGTAGAGATCGTCGCAGACGAAAAGCGGCGCGTCATCCCCGGGAATGGCGCGCCGTTTCCGTCCATAACGTATCTGCGGGCGAAATTGAACCGCGCCGCCCCTCACCCTCCCGTCGTTTCGCGGCGGGTCCCTCCCTCGCCCGATTTCGGGAGAGGGCAAGGGCGCGCGGGCCGGTTCAGGCCTTCGCCTGGGCGTGCGCCTCGACGAACCAGAGCTGCTTGTCCGCCTCGCGGCTGACCTCGGTGAAGATGTCGGCCGTGTCGGCGTCGCCGAAGCGCGTCGCTTCGTCGATCGCGGCGCGCGCGGATGTGCCGAACGCGGCGAGCGCCGACGAGAGCGCCTCCACATGCTCCGCCCCGCTCGCGAGCTTGAGCGGGTAGGCCGCGAGCGTGGTGCGCTTCGAGACCGCAGCGAGCGTTCCCTCGGCCGTGCCGCCGAGGGCGGCCACGCGCTCGGCGATCAAGTCCGCGAATTCGTCCGCCGAGGTCGCGACCTTGTCGAACAACTCGTGAAGTGCGATGAAGCTCGGCCCCTTCACGTTCCAATGCGCCTGCTTCGACTGGAGCTTGAGGTCGAGCGCCAAAGCCAGGTTCCGGTTCAGAAGCTCGATCGCCTCTTGGCGCACGTTCTGAGAGAGCGAATTCTTGGTCTTGTGCATGGTCCATTCCTCCTGATCGCGCGTGGCTCGGGCGCGCGGGCCCGGAAATCGTTGCGTCAGCCTAGGCGGCGAGACTCGGTACGGAAGCTTTCGCGTCCTCGCCGTCGAGGGTCGCCGCGACCGCGTGCATTGTCGCCGCGATGCGCACGGCAGCCTGGATCGCCTCGGCCGCAACACCCTGCTCCCGGAGCGCTCGCTCATGGGAGTCGATGCACATCCCGCAACCGTTGATGGCCGAGACCGCGAGCGACCAAAGCTCGAAATCCGCCTTGGCGACGCCGGGCTTGGCGAGCACGTTCATCCTGAGCTTCGCCGGCATGGTGCGGTAATCCTGCGCCGAGGCGAGGTGCGTGAAGCGGTAGTAGATGTTGTTCATCGCCATGATCGCGGCCGCGGCCTTGGCGGCCTCGAGCGCTTCGGGCGCCATTTGCGCGCCGAACTCGGCGAGGATCGCGGCGCTGAGCTCGGCATTGCGCGACGCGAGCGCCGAGGCGACGAAGGTGCCCGCGCGTTGCTGCGCGTCGAGCGCCGTCTCGCTCGCGAGGGACGAGAGGTTGAGGCGCAGATCCTTGGCGTAATCCGGAAGCCGGGTCTTGAGGGATTCGATCGACATGGTCTTGTCTCCAAGCGAATGGGTTGCGTCGCGGACCGCGGACGGGCGGGGCTTGCACCCCGCGCCGTCTTTGGCCTGTTAGGTCTGGGGCCATTTCAGGTCCGGGGCCAGTTCAGGTCCGGGGCCCGTTCGGGTCAGGCCGCCTTCAGCACCTCGTCGCCCTTGTGCCAGTTGCACGGGCAGAGCTCGTCGGTCTGGAGCGCGTCGAGCACGCGCAGCACCTCCTGCGGGTTGCGCCCGACATTCAGGTCGTTGACCGAGACGAAGCGGATGATGCCCTCGGGGTCGACGATGAAGGTCGCGCGCAAGGCGACGCCCTCCTGCTTGTCGAGGATGCCGAGCGCCTGGCTCAGCTCGCGCTTCACGTCCGCGAGCATGGCGAAGGGCAGGTCCTTGAGGTCCGCGTGGTTCTGGCGCCAGGCGAGATGGACATACTCGCTGTCGATGCTGGCCCCGTAGACGACCGCATCGCGATCGTTGAACTCGCCGTTGAGCTTGGCGAAGGCCGCGATCTCGGTCGGGCAGACGAAGGTGAAGTCCTTGGGCCAGAAGAAGACGATCTTCCACTTGCCCGCGTCCGAGCGCTCGCTCACCTCGGCGAAGGCCTGGCGCGGGTCGGTGGAAATCGTGGCCTTGACGGAAAAGGCCGGAAAACGGTCGCCGACGGTTAGCATTTCTAGTCTCCTTTCGATCGGGGTGGTCTTGACAGAGGGAAACATGGGGCCGATCTTATGATCGATCCAACGAGTTATTCATGTTATATTGAGTGGAAAAATCGATGATGAATCTCCCGACCCTGCGCCAGCTCCAGCACCTCGTGGCCTTGGCCGAGGAGCGCCATTTCGGCCGCGCGGCCGCGCGCTCGAGCGTCACCCAATCGAGCCTGAGCGCGAGCATCAAGGAGCTCGAGACCGGGCTCGAGGCGGCCCTCGTCGACCGCACCAAGCGGAAGGTGGTGTTGACCCCCCTGGGGCTCGAGACGGTCGCGCGCGCCCGGCGCGTGATCGCGGAGGCGGAGGAGCTCGCGCGCGCGGCGCGCGCGGCGCAAGCCCCCTTGAGCGGCGATTTGCATCTCGGCGTGATCCCGACCATCGGCCCTTACCTGTTGCCGACGGCGCTTCCGAAGCTCCGGCGCAAATATCCGAAGCTGCGGCTTTTCCTGGTCGAGGATTTGACCGCGCGCCTTGTGCGCGACCTCGAGGAAGGGAAGCTGGATGCGATCCTGTTGGCGCTTCCCTACGCCTGCGGCAATGTCGAGACGCGCATCCTGTTCGAGGACCGTTTCCTCGCCGCGCTCCCGCACGACCACCCGCTCGCCAAGGCGCGCGAGATCGAGCCCGCGTCGCTCGCGGCGCCGGAGTTGTTGCTCCTTCAGGACGGCCATTGCCTGCGCGATCACGCGCTCGCCGCCTGCAGCCTCGCGGGCCCGCGTTATGGCGCCGCGGTCGAGGCGACCAGCCTGCCGACGCTCGTTCAGATGGTCGATAACGGGCTCGGCGTCACCCTCCTGCCCGAGCTCGCGATCGATGCGGGCATCCTGCGCGGGACCCGCCTCGTGACGCGCCCGCTTGCGGGCACGCCGCCGGTGCGCAAGATCGGACTCGTCTGGCGCCGCGGCACCGGCCGGCAGGAGGAGTTCGAGCTCTTGGCGCAAGAGCTCGCCGCCCTCGCGCCGAAGCACGCGGCGAAGGGCGGCTAGGCGTCGACCGCGCCGAGGCGCGCGACGGTGCGCGCGAGCTCGGCCGCCATCTCGGCTTGCGGCAGATGGCGCCGCTCGCCATGGCCCGGCAGCAGCCAATCGAAGCGGTATTGGGCGAGACGCGCGATCGAGCGGCGCTGGAGATCCCAATCGTACCAGCACACGCCTTCCTCGGCGTCGATCGCGCCGAGTGCCGAATCCCACCAGAGATGGTCGCCCGAGAAGAGGAATCGGCCGCGATAAAGCAGCGAGGTCGAGCCCGCCGTGTGGCCCGGCGTCGGAACGAAGAGCACCTCGTCGTCGAGGGCGATGGGGGTGTCGCCCTCGAGCTTCCGCTCGACCTCCTCGGTCGCGCGCGTCACGTCGCGTCTATGGAGCACGCGCTCGCAGCCGAAACGCGCGTGGAACTTGCGGTGGTCGGCCACGTCGTCGCGGTGGGTGAGGAACATGGTGTTGACCCCGCCCAGGGCCGCGATGCGCTCGACAAGCGCGGTCGCGTAACGCGGCGAATCGACCAGAATGTTGCCCTGCGGCCGGACGATCAGGTAGCTCGAGGCGCCGTAGCTCGCCGCCGCGTGGTAGCCGCAATAATGGACCTCGCCCTCGACCGGTTCCGGGAACGCGGCGCGCGCGGGCTTGAGGTCGTGACGCGCGCGGGTGCCGATGGCGGCCACCGGGCAGGCGACGAGGGCCATCTCGGCACGCAGGGTCTCGCGCGCGTCCTTGGGCTGGCGTTGCACGACCGAGGCGTTGCCGGCGGGAGCGAAAGTCTCGGGGGCGATCCAGCAGCACGCGCCGCAATCGATGCAGGTCGAATCGACGTAGAAATCGCCCGCCGCGTTGCGCGCGAGCCGCTTCGCCTCGGCCGCCACGGCTACTCGCCCGCTTGGGCGATGCGCCGCGCGGGTCCCGGGCCGCTGAAGGGCCGGTCGTGCTCGAGCGACGGGATCATGCGCCGCGCCGTCGCGACCTTGTCCATGTCGAGCTCGGCGAGCACGTAGCCCGGCGCCTCGCCGCCGTCGACGACCACCTCGCCCCAGGGATCGACGATGAGCGAATGGCCGTAGGTCTTGCGCCCGCCCGCGTGCTGGCCGCATTGGGCGGGGGCGAGCACGTAGGCGCCGGTCTCGATCGCGCGCGCGCGCAACAGCACGTGCCAATGGGCCTTGCCCGTGGTCTTGGTGAAGGCGGACGGGATCGAAAGCATGACGGCGCCCGCTTGCGCAAGCGCGCGATAGAGCTGCGGGAAGCGGAGGTCGTAGCACACGGTGAGGCCGATCGGCCCCCAGGGCGTGGGCGCCAAGACCGCGCGGTCGCCCGGCTCGACGGTCGCCGATTCCTTGTACTGCTCGCCCTCCTTGAGCTCGACGTCGAACAGATGGAGCTTGTTGTAGCGCGCGACGATGCGCCCCGAGGGATCGATCAGGTAGGAGCGGTTGTTGACCTTGGCGGGCGCGAGCTTGATCGTGAGCGAGCCCATGACGAACCAGCAACCGAGCTCCTTCGCGAGTGCCGTGAAGCGCGGGATCGCGGGATGCTTCGATTCCGGAAGCGCCTTCTCGAGCCGGCGCGCATCGGTCGATTCGACCGAGGTGAAGACTTCCGGCGTCGTGATGAGCTCGGCCCCCGCCGCGCGCGCCGAGCGCGCCATGCGCTCGACCTCCTCGATGTTGGGCAGGATGTCGGGACCGGAATTGGTCTGGATGCAGGCGACCTTGACGCGCGCACCCTTGGGCGATCCTTTCATGAGCGTGCCTCTTTCATGCGTGGCGCCTTCAAGCCGCCCGGCCCAGAAGCCGGTCGAGCTCGCCCGCGCGCTCGAGGGCCGCGAGCTCGTCCGAGCCGCCGATCGGCCGGTCGGCGATGAAGATTTGCGGCACCGTCGTGCGCCCCTCGGCCTTGGCGCTCATCTCGGCGCGCTTCTCGGCACTATAGGTCACGTCGATCTCGTCGAACTTCACGCCCTTCGCCTCGAGCAAGGTCTTCGCCCGATGGCAATAGGGGCACCACATGGTGGTGTAGATGACGATCTTGGGCGCCGGGGCGCTGCTCGATTCGGGCATGGGACGGTCCTCGACCGGGAAACGCCCCTAATATAAGGCAAATCCGGCGCACGGCAAATTCGCGTGGCGTTGGCGCGATTCGCGCGCGATTCACGCGACGTATTGGGCGCGGGCGACGCGCGCCAGGGTCAAAATGTCGACCGCCGCGGCCCCCGCGGCAATGAGCGTCTCGGCGCAGGCATTGACGGTCGCCCCGGTGGTGAGCACGTCGTCCACCAGCACCACGCGCTTCCCCTCGACCGCACCCGCGTAAGTCGGCTTGAGCGCGAAGGCGCCGCGCATGTTGCGTTGGCGCTCGGTCGCATTGAGCCCGCCCTGGGACGGGGTGCGGCGCCGGCGCAAGAGCAGGTCGGGCACCACGGGAACGCCGCGCGCGCGCCCGATCGCATGGGCCAGGAGCGCCGCCTGGTTGTAGCGGCGCCGGAAGAGGCGCGTCCAATGGAGCGGCACCGGAGCCACCCAGTCCGCGTCGTCGAGCAGCGCCGCCCCCGCGCGCGCCATCCATTGGCCGAAGGCGGGGGCGCCGTGGAGCCGGTCGCCATGCTTGAAGCCGAGGATGAGGCGCCGGCTTTCCTCGTCGTAGCGGAACACGGCGCGGGCACGTCCGAAGGCGGGGCGGCGCTTCAAGCACAGGCCGCAAAGAAGGTCTTCGCCCGGGTCGACCTCGAAGGGAATGCCGCAGCAGGCGCAAAAGGGCGGGGCGAGGAAATCGATCTCGTTCCAGCACGCGCCGCAGAGTGCCCCCGGCGCATCGACCAGCTTGCCGCAGCCGAGGCAGCGCGCCGGCAGCACCGCGCCGAGCGCCCCCGAGCCCGCGCGCCGAAGCGCCCCGCCGAGCCAACGCCCCACGCCGCCAGCGGCAAGTTCGCTGTCCATTGCGTCATGAGAGACCGCGCCCCCCGAGCTGTCAATGGACCGGCCGGTCCTTAGAGCGGCTCGCTGCGGAGTGCATCCATTGCGCGCCGCCCTTCGGGACATCCGGTGCGCGCAGCGCACCGCTTGCTCGAACAAGGGGCGGGCCTTGCCCGCTGCGCGTCGTCCTTCGGGACATCCGGCGCGCACCGCGCACCGCTTGCTCGAACAAGGGGCGGGCCTGGCCCGCTGCGCCGCATCCCGAGGAGCTTGCCCGCGGGCGTAGCCCGCTCATCTTCAACAAAGGCGCGCGATCCGCGCGTGGGGAAGCGTCTCGAAGGATGGCGGCGGGGTTCCTCAGGTTGAGGATGGCGGGTGCCGGAGCAGCGTTGCCCTGTCCCCGGCGCGCCCTGTTCTTGGCCGATGGGTCGTGCGATATAGGGCCATGGGCGAAGGCGATGAGAGTGCCATCCGCGTGTTCGACCGGCGCATGGTGCGCCGTCACCGGGAGCGC
>DATJLQ010000154.1:0-3785 GCA_035509415.1 Alphaproteobacteria bacterium | reverse complement strand
CTCTTGATCCGGAGCATCGAGGATCGCGGAGGCGGGCGCGATGGCGGCCACGAACTCGTTTGTGTGCCAGTGGCCGGGCGCGGGCAGTGCCGGCAGCGCCGCCGGATCGGGCTCGGGGTCGATCGTCACGTAGAAATAGGGCTCGGCGTAATATTCGTCGCCCGGCGAAAGGCCGACGCCGATCGCGCCGTCCGGGCTCGCGTCGGCGCCGCCTTCGTCCGCCCCCGCCTCGGGTCCCGGCAAGGGCGCGAGCGTCGCGAGGTCGAAATGATGGGGCCAGCCGAGCAGGTCCGCGGCCGCGAGCCCCTGCGTCAGCATCTCGGCGCGCACGCGCTCCAGGACCGCCGCCGCGTTCCCGAACCACGCCGCGAGCGCGCGCAACGGGTCGGCCGAGCCCGCGACGTCGTACGCGGCGCCATGGGCGACCGGGTGATCCTCGATCTCGTAGGGTGCTGGTGCCGCGAGCAAATCCGCGTCGAGACCTTGCGCCGCGAGCAGCTCGCCGAGCCAGACCGACACCTCGGCATTTCGGCGCCGATCGAGCGCCAAGGACGCCGCCTCCGCGCCGCGCGCGTTGCGCCAAACGAGCCTGAGTTGCGCGAGCTCGAGGCCGAGCCGCGCGCCGCCCGGCAATGCGCGCGTTAAGAAGCCGCCGAGCGCGTCGTCCCACAGGAGGCTGGTATGAAGATCGTCGGGCTGTTCGGAAACGTAGGCGCGCGCGGCGCGGGCGAGCCACTGAAGCGCATGGTGGGCTTGGAGCCTCGCATCCGCGAGGGCTTTCTTGTCGACGGCGCGCAAAACCCGCCACGCCATGGGCGCATCCTATCCCTTGGGCGCAAACGGAAGCGGCGACTGCGCCTTGTCCGCCTCGAAATTCTGCGCGTCGACCACGGCGACCGCGGTCATATTCACGATGCCGCGCGCGGTCACGGTCGAGACCAGAATATGGACCGGATAGGCGGCGCCGAGCAGGATCGGCCCGACCGAGACGCGGAGCTCGTTCCCGGTCGCGAGCACCAGGTTGGTCGCGATGTTGGCCGCGTCGATGTTGGGCATGATGAGGAGGTTCGCGCGTCCCTTGAGGCGCGAGTTCGGGAACGCCGCGTGGCGCAGCTCCTCGGAGAGGGCCACGTTCGCGTGCATCTCGCCCTCGACCTCGAGCTCGGGTGCCTGCTCCTGGAGGAGCTTGACCGCGCGCCGCATCTTGCGCGCCGACGGCGCGTCGCCGCCGCCGAAGTTCGAATGCGAGAGCAGCGCGACCTTGGGCTCGATGCCGAAGCGCCGCACCGCGTCGGCCGCCGCGAGCGTCATGTCGACGATCTCCTCGACCGTGGGATCGATGCGCACGAAGGCGTCGCACAGGAAGTAGCTGCCGGTCTGGGTGATGAGGAGGGTCACGGACGAGAAGCCGTGGCGCTCCTCGCGCTTCCCGATCAAATCGAGCACGTGGCGCAGATGGTAGGGAAAGCGTCCGACCGTGCCGCAGATCATCGCGTCGGCGTCGCCCTTGCGCACCATGAGCGCCGCGATCACGGTCGAGTTGGTGCGCACGATCGTACGCGCCGCGTCGGGCGAGATGCCCTTGCGCTCCATGATCTTGTGGTAGGTCTCGCGGTAGTCCTTGTAGCGCGGATCGTCCTCGGGGTTGATCACCGCGCAATCGACGCCGGGCCTGAGCCTGAGCCCGAGCGCGTCGACGCGCGCCTGGATCACCGCGGGCCGGCCGATCAGGATCGGGCGCGCGATGCCCTCGTCGAGCGCCACCTGGGCCGCGCGCAGCACGCGCTCCTCCTCGCCCTCGGCGTAGGCGACGCGCTTCGGATTCTGGCGCGCGCGCTCGAAGAGCGGCTTCATCACCAGCCCCGAGCGGAACGCGAACTGCATCAGGCGCTGGCGGTAGGCGTCGAAATCGGCGATCGGCCGCGCCGCCACGCCGCTGTCCATCGCCGCCTTGGCGACCGCGACCGGGACCTCGATGATGAGGCGCGGATCGAACGGGCGCGGAATGAGATTGTCGCGCCCGAAGCCGGTGGTCTCGCCGCCATAGGCCTTGGCCACCACGTCGGACGGCTCCATGCGCGCGAGGTCCGCGATCGCGTGGGCGCAGGCGAGCTTCATCGCCTCGTTGATCGTGGTCGCGCCCACGTCGAGCGCGCCGCGGAAGATGAAGGGGAAGCAGAGCACGTTGTTGACCTGGTTCGGATAGTCCGAGCGCCCGGTCGCGATCACCGCGTCGTCGCGGACCGCGTGCACCGCCTCGGGCAGAATCTCGGGCACCGGATTGGCGAGGGCCAGGATCAGGGGCTTCGGCGCCATGCGCTTCACCATCTCGGGCGTCAAGATGCCCGGCACCGAGAGGCCGAGGAAGACGTCGGCGCCGTCGATCACCTCGTCGAGCTTGCGCGCCTTCGTGTCGCGCGCGTAGGGATCCTTGCGCGCCATCTCCTCCTTGCGGCCCTTGAACACGACGCCGAGCCGGTCGAGGAGCGTCACGTTCCCGGGCTTCAAGCCCAGGCTCACCAGCATGTCGAGGCAGGCGATGCCGGCAGCGCCGCCGCCGGTCGAGACCAGCTTCACGTCCGCGAGCTTCTTCCCCACCACGCGCAGCCCGTTGAGCACGGCCGCGCCAACGATGATCGCGGTGCCGTGCTGGTCGTCGTGCATGACCGGGATCTTCATGCGCGCGCGCAGCGCCTCCTCGATCTCGAAGCACTCGGGCGCCTTGATGTCCTCGAGGTTGATGGCGCCGAAGGTGGGCTCGAGAGAGGCGACGATATCGACGAATTTCTTGGGGTCGGTCTCGGCGATCTCGATGTCGAACACGTCGATGCCGGCGAATTTCTTGAACAGGACCGCCTTTCCCTCCATGACCGGCTTGGCCGCGTAGGGTCCGATCTGCCCGAGGCCGAGCACGGCGGTGCCGTTCGAGATCACGGCCACCAGGTTCGCGCGCGCGGTGAGATGGGCCGCCTGGCCTGTGTCCGCGGCGATCGCCTCGCAGGCGAAGGCGACGCCCGGCGAGTAGGCGAGCGCCAGGTCGCGCTGGTTGGCCAACGGCTTGGTCGCGACGATGCCGAGCTTCCCCGGCGTCGGCGAGCGGTGATACTCGAGGGCGGCCTGCTTCAGATCGTCGCTCATCGCGTACCCTCGGGACGCGCAAGGCCCGCCTCGTGGAGGGCGGGCCTTGGGCATTGTCGATGCTGGATCATGATCCGGCCGTCTTCATTGGTGCGGTCGAGAAGACTCGAACTTCCACGGGGTCGCCCCCACAGCGCCCTCAACGCTGCGCGTCTACCAGTTCCGCCACGACCGCATGAGGGACAAGCACCCCGGAGAGCCCGTTATCGTTGCGTGCTTGCCTTTCCCGTTCGGGGGGAATAGCAAATCGGGGAGGGTTTATCAAGGATGCCGCCACACCGCGACAAGGCGTTGAAAACGCGCCAAAAACCGCCGGTCCCGCAGGGGGTCGGAAGGGTGCCCCGAGCGCGCCCGGAATGGCGCGTCGAGCGCGCCCCGGTCGCCTACGAAGCAGCGCTCGCGACCATGGCCGCGCGCGTGCGCGCGATCCAGGAGGGGGCGGCACCCGAGCTCGTCTGGCTCCTCGAGCATCCGCCGCTCTATACCGCGGGCACCAGCGCCAAGGCGGGCGATCTTCTCGCCCCCGGCCGCTTCCCCGTGTTCAAGGCCGGCCGCGGCGGCCAATACACCTATCACGGGCCGGGCCAGCGGGTCGCCTACCTCATGCTCGATTTGAGGCGCCGCGCCGAGGCGGCCGGCACCATGCC
>DATJLQ010000153.1:0-60368 GCA_035509415.1 Alphaproteobacteria bacterium | reverse complement strand
ACGTCCTTGCGCAATGCCGAGACCGTCTCGCGCGCGATGATGCGCCCGCCGATCGCGGCCTGGATCGCGATCTTGAACAGCTGGCGCGGGATCAGCTCCTTGAGCCGCTCGCAGAGCTGGCGGCCGCGTTGCTCGGCGCGGGTGCGGTTGACGATGATCGCGAGCGCGTCGACCGGCTCGTCGTTGACCAGGATCGAGAGCTTGACGAGATCGCCTTCGCGATAGCCTTCGATCTGGTAATCGAAGCTCGCATAGCCGCGGCTGATCGATTTGAGCCGGTCGTAGAAATCGTACACCACCTCGTTGAGCGGCAGGCGATAGACCGCCATGGCGCGGCTCCCGGCATAGGTGAGATCGACCTGCTCGCCGCGCCGCTCGGTGCACAGCGCCAGGATCGCGCCGAGATATTCGTCGGGCGAGAGGATGGTCGCGCGGATCCACGGCTCCTCGATATGGTCGATGCGCGCGGGATCGGGCATGTCGGTCGGATTGTGCAGCTCGATCGTCTCGCCGTTGCTGAGATGGATGCGGTAGACCACGCTCGGCGCGGTCGCGATCAGGTCGAGGTCGAACTCGCGCTCGAGCCGCTCCTGGATGATCTCCATGTGGAGGAGCCCGAGGAACCCGCAGCGGAAGCCGAAGCCGAGCGCCGCCGAGGTTTCGGGCTCGTAATGGAAGCTCGCGTCGTTGAGGCGCAGCTTCGCGAGAGAGTCGCGCAGCTGCTCGAAATCGTTGGTGTCGATCGGGAACAGGCCGCAAAAGACGACCGGCACGCTCGGCTTGAAGCCGGGCAAGGGGGATGCGGCCGGGCGTTTCTCCTCGGTGAGCGTGTCGCCGATCTGGCAGTCGGCGACCGCCTTGATGCCGGCGGTGATGAACCCGATCTCGCCCGGTCCGAGCTCGGCGACGCTCTCCATCTTGGGCGTGAACACGCCCACCCGATCGACCTCGTGGGATGCGCCGGTCGCCATCATGCGCAGCTTCTGACCCTTGCGCAGAATCCCGTCCTTGACGCGCAACAGGATCACGACGCCCAGATAGGCGTCGTACCAGCTGTCGACCAGAAGCGCCTTCAGGGGCTCGTCGATCTCGCCCGCGGGCGGCGGCAGGCGCTCGACCAGGGCCTCGAGCACGTCGTCGATGCCGTCCCCGGTCTTGGCCGAGACGGGGATCGCGCCCGACGCGTCGAGCCCGACCACCTCTTCGATCTGTTGGCGCACGCGTTCGGGCTCGGCCGCGGGCAGGTCGATCTTGTTGAGGACGGGCACGATTTCGTGGCCGGCGTCGACCGCGAGATAGGCGTTGGCGAGGGTTTGGGCCTCGACCCCCTGGCTTGCATCGACCACCAGGATCGAGCCCTCGCAGGCCGCGAGCGAGCGGCTGACTTCGTAGGTGAAGTCGACATGGCCCGGCGTGTCCATGAGGTTGAGCTGGTAGGTCTCGCCGTTCCTCGCCGTGTAGGCGAGGCGCACGGTCTGCGCCTTGATGGTGATGCCGCGCTCGCGCTCGATGTCCATGTTGTCGAGCAGCTGGTCATGGAACTCGCGCTGGGTCACGCCGCCGCAACGCTGGATCAGCCGATCGGCGAGCGTGGACTTGCCGTGGACGATATGGGCGATGATCGCGAAATTGCGGATATGGGCGAGGTCGGTCATGTCCTGAGCGCCGCCCCCGTCGCCTTGGCGACCGCGGCGACGATCTTGGCCGAGATCGCCTCGATCTCCGCCTCCGTGAGCGTGCGCTCGGTGGGCTGGATCGAGACGCTGAGCGCGATCGACTTCTTGCCCTCGGCGACACCCTTGCCCTGGTAGAGATCGAACACCGAGACATTGGATATCAACGCCTTGTCGGCGCCCTTGGCCGCGCGCATGAGCGCTGCCGCCTCGACGCCCGCATCGACCACGAAGGCGAAATCGCGCTCGACCGGCTGGAACGGCGACGCCTTCAGGAGCGGGCGCAGCTTGCCGCTTTTCGCGCGCGGGCTCGGCACGCGGTCGAGGAACACCTCGAACGCCGCCATCTGGCCCTTCACGTCGAGGGCGGCGAGCACCTTCGGATGCACCGCGCCGAACCAGCCCAGCACGCTCGGCCCCAGGCGCAACGTGCCCGACTGTCCCGGATGGTACCAGCCGGGCGCGTCGCGCGTGACTTGCACCTCGGCAGGCCCGCCCGCCTCGAGAATGACGGCGAGCGCGTCGGCCTTGGCGTCGAACGCATCGACCTCGCGCGGCGGCGCTGCCCAGTGGCGCGGGCCCGACTGGCCGACGCGGAGGCCAGCCGCCATCGTGCTTTGACCATCGGGCGTCGCGTCCGCATATTGCGGCCCGACCTCGAAGAGGGCGAAATCGGCAACGCCGCGATCCGCGTTGCGCCCCGCGGCCGCGATCAGGTTCGGCAGGATCGAGGGGCGCATGATGTCGAGGTCGCTCGAGATCGGGTTCGCGAGGGTCAAGGCCTCGTTGGCGCCGAAGAGCGACGCGGTACGGGCACTCGCGAAGGACCAGGTCACCGCCTCCATGAGGCCGCGCGCGGCGAGTGCTCGCTTCACCGTGCGCGCGCGCCGCTGGCTCGGCGTCAGCGTCAATTGCGGCAACGCGGTCGCGAGCGTCATGGGCACGGGGGCGACCTTGTCGTAGCCGTTGACGCGCAGAATGTCCTCGACCAGGTCGGCGGGCCCGCCCACGTCGCCGCGCCAGGGCGGCGGCATGGCCTCGATCGCACCCGCCTTGTCGGCGAGCTCGTAGCCGAGGGACGCGAGAATGCGCTTTTGCTCGGACGGCGCGAGATCGATGCCCCCCAGCGTGCGTACGCGCTCTAACGGCAAGACGACCGTGCGCTGCCAGGCCGGCATCTCGCCGGCACTCACGGTCTTGCTCGCTTCGCCGCCGCAAAGCTCGAGCACGAGCCGCGCCGCGACTTCCGCACCCCAAAGGGCCGAGGTCGGGTCTAGTCCGCGCTCGAAGCGGTAACGCGCGTCGGAATCGATCTGGAGCTTGCGGCCCGTGGCGGCCGTGCGCACCGGATCGAAGAGCGCCACCTCGAGAAACATCTCGGTTGTCCCCTCGCCGCAGCCCGACGCCTCGCCGCCGATGATGCCGCCGATCCCCTGCACGCCGCGCGCGTCGGCGATCACGGTCATCGACTCATCCAGCGCGTAGCTCTTGCCGTTGAGCGCCGCCATCGTCTCGCCCGCGCGCGCGAGGCGCATGGTGAGGTCGCCCGCGAGCTTCTGCGCGTCGAACACGTGAAGCGGCCGGCCGAGATCGAAGGTGACGAAATTGGTGATGTCGACGAGGGCCGAGATGGGCCGGAGGCCGATCGCGACGAGGCGATCCTGGAGCCAACGCGGGCTCGGGCCGTTCTTGAGCCCGCGAAAATAGCGCCCCACCACGAAGGGACAGGCACCCGACGCGTCGTCCGGGAGATCGCGGCGCCACGCGATCGGGCTCTCGAACTTGCCGGGGACCGGCTCGAGACGCGGGTCGGGCTTGAGCGTGCCGATACCCGCCGCCGCGAGGTCGCGCGCGATGCCGCGCACGCCGAGGCAATCCGCCCGGTTGGGCGTGATCGCGACGTCGATCACCGGATCGTCGAGGCCCATGAGCTTGGCGTAGGACGCCCCCACCTCGACCGATGGGTCGAGCTCGACGATGCCCTCGTGATTGTCCGAGAGGCCGAGTTCGCGCTCGGAGAGCAGCATGCCGTTCGATTCGACGCCGCGGATGGTGCTTTTGACCAGGTCGAGGCCGGTGCCCGGAATGTGCGTGCCCGCGGGCGCGAACACGCCCTTCATGCCCGTGTGCGCGTTGGGGGCGCCGCACACGACCTGGACCCGGCCTAACGCGGTCTCGACGATGCACACCTTGAGCCGGTCCGCGTTCGGATGCGGCTTCGCCTCGACCACATAAGCGACCGTGAAGGGCGCGTAGGTCTTGGCGCGGTCGTCGACGCCCTCGACCTCGAGCCCGAGCATGGTGAGGCGCTCGACGATGGCCTCGAGCGGGGCCGCGGTCTCGAGATGCTGCTTCAGCCAACCGAGGGTGAGCTTCATCGGCCGGGCCCTTTCATCGGCTGAGGCCCTTTCATCGGCTGAGGCCCCCGACGAGGGACGGCACGTCGAGCGGCGCGAAGCCGTAATGGCCGAGCCAGCGCAGATCGCCGTCGAAGAAAGTGCGTAGATCCGGAATGCCGTATTTGAGCATCGCGATGCGCTCGATGCCCATGCCGAAGGCGAAGCCCTGATAGCGCTCGGGGTCGACGCCGCACAGCTCGAGCACCTTCGGGTGCACCATGCCGCAGCCGAGAATCTCGAGCCAATCGTCGCCCGCGCCGATCTTGAGCTCGCCGCCCGAGCGCGAGCAGCCGATATCGACCTCGGCCGAGGGCTCGGTGAATGGGAAATGACTCGGCCGGAAACGCACCGGCACGTCCTTCACTTCGAAGAAGGCGCGGCAGAACTCGATGAGGCAGCCCTTCAAATGTCCCATGGCGATCTTGCCGATCTCGTCGATCGCGAGACCCTCGACCTGATGGAACATGGGCGTATGGGTCATGTCGGAATCGCAGCGATAGGTGCGGCCGGGGGCGATGATGCGGAAGGGCGGCTTTCCCGCCTGCATGGTGCGCACCTGGACCGGCGAGGTGTGGGTCCGGAGCAGCATGCGCTCCTTCCCGGGTGCGGCGTTGAGGTAGAAGGTGTCGTGCATCTGGCGCGCCGGATGCTCGGGCGGGATGTTGAGGGCGGTGAAATTGTGGAAATCGTCCTCGATGTCCGGCCCCTCGGCGACGGCGAAGCCCATCTCGCCGAAGATCGCCGAGAGCTCGTCGATGGTCTGGCTGATCGGATGGATGCGGCCCTGACGCTCGGGCCGCGCGGGCAGCGTCGGGTCGATTCTCTCCTGCATGAGCTTGGCATCGAGCTCGGCGGCGCCGAGTGCCGCCTTGCGCGCCTCGATCGCCGCGGCGAGCGCGTCCTTCAGGAGATTGAGCGCCTTCCCGGCTTCCTTGCGCGCCTCGGCGTCGAGCGCGCCGAGCCCCTTCATGAGCTCGGTCACGCGCCCCTTGCGGCCGAGGGCAGCGACGCGCGCCTCCTCGAGGGCCGCGAGGTCGCGCGCACCCGCGATTTCGGCCATCAGCTCGGCCTTGAGATCGTCCAGCTCCGCCATCGCTTCATTCCCGTCCCGGCCGTCCCCGGCTTAGCGGGCCGCGGCTCGTTCGCCAAGGGAAAATCAATACGCGAAAATCACCAAGCAAAAAGGGGCCCGGTCGCCCGCGGCCCCTTGGCAGCCCGCGCTCGGGCCGGGATCAACCGGCCTTGGCTGCGGACCCGGCGGCCGACCCGAGCGCCGCCTGCGCCTGGGCCACGAGCGCCTTGAACGAATCGGGCTCGCGCACCGCGAGGTCGGCGAGGAGCTTGCGATCCACCTCGATGCCCGCGACCTTGAGCCCGTGCATCAATTTCGCGTAGGTGAGCCCGTGCTCGCGGGCACTTGCGTTGATGCGTTGGATCCAGAGGGCGCGGAAGTCGCGTTTGCGGTTGCGCCGGTCGCGGTAGGCGTAACGCAGGCCCTTCTCGACCTTCTCGAGGGCGATGCGGAAATTGTTCTTGTTGCGGCCGCGGAAGCCCTTGGCGAGGCCAAGCAGTTTCTTGCGCTTGGCGTGCCGCGCGGGAGATGAGGTTGCGCGCGCCATGGCTAGCCCCGCAGGTAGGGCATGTAGCCCTTCACCAACGCGGCGTCGCCCGGCTCGAGGACGAAGGTGCCGCGCGCCTTGCGCTTCATCTTCTGGCTGCGCTTCGAGAGGCCGTGGCGCTTGGAGCCGAAGGCGGCCTTGATCTTGCCGGACGCCGTGCGCTTGAAGCGCTTCTTGGCGCCGGACTTGGTCTTGAGCTTGGGCATTTTGCGTATCCTTCGGAGGCTTGGGTTTGACGCTTCATGAGCGGGTGGGCATGCCCTTCGAGGCCGCGCCGCTCGTTGCGAGCGGAGGGTTATACAGAGGGGGGGCGTCGATGGCAAGGGCGCCGGTCCGGGAGTAGTGCCTCAGTTTGAAATCCTGGCATGGGTCATGGCCGGACTTGGTCCGGCCATCCACGCCTTAGCGCTGGAAAGACGTGGATCACCGGGACAAGCCCGGTGATGACGCGAATTTGGACCATGGCCGGAGTTTCAAACTGCGTCACTATCGCTCCGGCCCCGGAGCCGCACGGGCGCGGCCTTCGGCCCTTTTCCGGGCCTATTCCCCGAGCTTTTGGGCGAGTGCGCGCTCGGCCTGGGCGAAGCCCTGGTTCGACTGCGCCATCACGAGCTGGAGCCCGTGGAGCAGGTCCGAATCCGCCTGCTCCTGGACCGCCTCGAGGGATTCGAGCTTGGCCCGCTCGCTCTCGGGCGCCGTGCGCACGCGCCCGGCATCGATGCGCATCGCGTCCACCACGTTGGCGGCGATCACGTTGCGCTGAAGCGTCATCCAGTTGAGGAGCGTGCCCGCGTCCTCCTGGAGCTCGGCAACCGACTTGTAGTCGCCCTTGGCCGCCCCCGCGACGATCGCGTCCGCCTTCTGGGCGAACAGGATGAAGTTGACGGCGCCTTTCTTGAAGGTGCCGGCGCTGTCCGGATCGTGGAAGCCGTTGGACGCCTTCTGGTAGTCCTGCCAGATTTTCGTCATCTGGGTCTCGCACGGTCCGTCCGCCGCGCGCGCGGGAATTGCGGCGAGCGCCGTCCCGAGCGCAAGCGCCGCGACGCCCGGCAAGATCGACCCGACGAATCTTCCCCTCACGCCCATCCCCCCGTGACGCGCGGCCGCGCGGCCAAAATCGAATCGGACGAATGATAGCGGAACGGGTGCCGCTTTGCAGCAGCCGAGGTCGTTCGGTCGTGACGCAGTCTTTCCCGCGACAAGACGCGGATTGCCGGACCAGGTCCGGCCATGACCCGTGCCACGACCTCGACCTGCGTCACGATCGACCGTGCACCGGAGGCCGGCGCTACTTGCAGAAACCTTGGGATTTGGCCTTCGCGATCGCGGCGGCCGCATCGGCGCTTGCCTTGGCCTCGGCGTCGGGCTTCGAGATGCCCTCGCACAGCACCATGGGGAGATAGCAGCGCAGATACTCCTTGGGCGCCTGCCCCGCCATCATGTAGTCGCACACGGCGGGGTTCTCGAGCGAGGCGGCGATCTTGGCCTCGCAGGGGGCGACGTTGGGCTGGGTCTCTTGGCGGCAATTCGCCGCGGCGTCGGCCAAGGCCGGAGCCGAGAAGGCGCCGAGGCCGAGAAGCGCGACCAGCAGCGCGGCGATTTCGACGAGCCTCGACCTCATCATGGCGTCTCCTCGTTCAACACGTCGCGCGCCGGCGCCAGAAGCGCCCGCGCCGTCCGCGTCATTTGGGCGCGATGACCATGGTCATCTGGCGTCCCTCCATGCGCGGGAACTGCTCGACCTTGCCGAGCTCGACCAGGTTCTCGCGCACGCGATCGAGCACGCGGATGCCGATCTCCTGGTGCACGAGCTCGCGGCCGCGGAAGCGCAAGGTGACCTTGACCTTGTCCCCCTCGCCGAGGAACTTCACGATCGACTTCATCTTGATCTGGTAGTCGTGATTGTCGATCGAGGGGCGCATCTTGATCTCCTTGATCTCGATGACCTTCTGCTTCTTGCGCGCCTCGTTCTTCTTTTTCTGCTCCTCGTACTTGTACTTGCCGAAGTCGAGAATCTTCGCGACCGGCGGACTGGCGAGGGGGGCGATCTCGACCAGATCGAGGCCCGCCTGCTCCGCCCGTCCCAGCGCCTGCGCGATCGGCACCACGCCGATATTGTCGCCCTTCTCGTCGATCAGGCGCACCTCGCGGGCGCGGATTTGCTCGTTGACCGCCGGCCCATCCTTGGACGGCGTCATCTCGAAAGGTGGTCTAGGGATCGATGTCCTCCATGGCACAACGGCGCGCCGCACGATGCCCGCTCGCCCGCAAGCCATCGCTCCGGTGGGCGCACACGAAAAATAAGGATTGCCGGAACCGCAATCGCCCTCAGTCTAGTGTCGCGGCGGCGGGGTGCCAAGGCTTTCTTGCGGGCGCAAGGGCGAGGGCCTAAGCCCTTGACCGGACGCGCGACCGGCGCTCACGCGGGGAAGGCGCGCGGCGGCAATGCGGCGAGCACTTCCTCGAGCGCCAAATCCTCGAGCCGGGCGCTACGCAAGATCGCGACCGCGGCACCGCGCGGCGCGCACAAGGCCGGATCGGACGCATGGGAGAACAGCACGATCGCGGGGCAGCCCATGGCCGCGATCAGATGCATGGGGCCGGTGTCGTTGCCGACGGCGCACGCCGCGTCGCGCGCGAGGGCGGGGATCTCCTCGAGCGCGGTGCGGCCGACGAGGTCGCGCACTTCGGATGATACGCTCGCGAGCGCATGGCCGAGCGACGCCTCGGCCGGCGCGCCCAGGATCACGGGCTTGAGGCGGCGCGCCACGAGCGCCTTCACGAGGTCCGCATAGCGCTCGAGCGGCCAACGTTTCTCCGGCCGATGCGGCGCACCCCCCGGCACGATGAGCGCATAGGGCCGGGCGAGCTCGAAGCGCTGCACGTCCGCCTTGACCCAGGCCATTTCGGGCGGCCTCACGTCCGTGATGCCGGCGCGCGCGAGCTGGTCCGCCTGGCGCTCGATCGTGTGCAGGCGGTCGCGCGCGGGATTGTCGTGGCGATGGGACGCGCCGGGCGCGATGCCCGACCATTCGGGCCGCGGCCCGGGCCCGAAGAGACGGAAATACCAGCCCGAGCGGTCGGAGGTCTGGAGATCGTAGACCCGGTCGAAGCGCCTCGCGCGCAGGCGGCGCCGCAATTCGAGCCAATAAGGCACGTCGAGGAGCGAGCCGCGCGCGTCGATCCAGATCTCGTCGGCAACGCCGATCGCGCGCGCGAGATCGCGCAACGGCTCGGTCGTGAGCAACACGATGCGCGCGTCCCGGTGATGGCGCCGGATCGCCTGCATGGGCCCGATCGCCTGGATGAAATCGCCCAGGGCGCCGAGCTTGATCACGAGGATGCGCGAAGCCGCGCCGCTCACGCGCGCTCCGCGGCCTTCTCCGCCCGCGCGCGCGCGACGCTCGCGCGCGCATCGCCGTCGCGCGCCGCCATCAGCTCGGCATAGACCGCAAGCGTCGCGGCGCACATCGCTTCCTTGGAGAAATGCGCGCGCACGTTCTGGATCGCCCGCGCCGCCATCTGCGCGCGCTTCCCGAGATCGACCGCGAGCTCGAGCGCCTCCTGGAGCGCCTTCGCGAGCGCGTCGGCATCGCCGGGCGGCACCAGCCAGCCGGTCTCGCCCGCGACCACGGTCTCGCGCGCACCGCCATGGTCGGTCGCGATCACGAGCCGGCCCATCGCCTGCGCCTCGACGGCGACGCGGCCGAACGCCTCGGGATCGGTCGAGGCGGAGACCACCACGTCCGAGAGCATGTAGGCGGCGGGCATGTCGGCGCAGTGGCCGACGAGCTGGACGACCGAGCCGAGCTTCAAGGCCGCGATGCGCCGCTCGAGCGCGCGCCGGTAACCGGTACGCCCCTGGTCCGAGCCCACCAGCACGCAGCGCAAATCGCCGCGGCCGAGCTTGGCCAGGGCTTCGATCAGCACGCGTTGGCCCTTCCAGCGCGTGAGCCGGCCGGGCAGCATCACGACCGGCACGCCGTCCGCGAGGCGCCAGGCCTGGGCGAGCTGGATGAGGCGCGGCGGAGTCACCCGCGCGGGATCGAAAATCTCGAAATCGACGCCGCGATGGATGAGGCGGATGCGCGCGGGATCGGTGCCGTAGCGCGCGACGATCAGGTCCGCGATGTGCTGCGAGATGGCGATCACGAGGTCGCCTTGCGCCATGATCGAATTGTAGGCGCGCTTCAGGGGTCCGTGCTCGTTGTAGGTGCCGTGATAGGTGGTGACGAACTTCGCCCCCGTCCGGCGCGCGGCCGCGCGAGCGCTCCACGCGGGCGCGCGGCTCCGCGCATGCACGATGTCGACGTCGTAGCGCTCGATCACCGAGACGAGGCGCGCAATGTTGGCGCGGATTGCCAGCGGGCTCTTGGTCGCGAGCGGAAGATTGACGTGGATCGCGCCCGCGCGCGCGAGTTCGCGCTCGAGTGCCCCGCCCGCGGATGCGACGATCGCGACCCCGCCCGCCTTGACCAAGGCCGCCGCGACGTCGACCGCACCCCGCTCGGCACCGCCGACCCCGAGTGCCGGCAGCACCTGAAGCACGACCGGCCGGCCCGCAGGCGCGCCTTGCCCCACGCGCGCACCCTCGGCGAGGGGCGCGGCGCCGCGCGTCGATGCCGGCGGCCGACCCGCTGGGGTCGCGCGCCGCACGATGCTAGATTGGCTTTTCAAGTCGTCGGTCACCCGCGCCATACGAGAGCCCGCCATGACGTCCTCGGACTCCGCTGCCTCGCCCCCGCCCGCGACCTTACCACGGCCCGGGGGCGGCGCCATCGCGTACCACAAGATCGAGGGGCGGTCACCCACGCTCGTGTTCCTGTGCGGGCTGCGCTCGGACATGAACGGAACCAAGGCGCTCGCCCTCGCCGATTACGCGCGGCGCTCGGGCCGCGCCTATCTGTGCTTCGATTATCGCGGCCACGGCCGATCGAGCGGCCGCTTCGAGGAGACGGTGCTGAGCGACTGGCTCGACGATGCGCTCCTTGCGATCGACCGGCTCACGACGGGACCGCTCGTGCTCGTGGGCTCGAGCCTCGGCGGCTGGCTCATGCTGCGCGCGACCCAAATGCGGCCCGCGCGCGTCAAGGGCCTGGTCGGCATCGCGGCCGCCGCCGACTTCACCGAGGATCTGATGTGGCAGGCCTTCTCGGAGGAGACGCGCGCGCGCATGGTGCGCGACGGCCGCATCGAGGTGCCGTCCGACTACGGGCCCGAGCCGACCGTGATCACCCACGCGCTCATCGAGGATGGGCGCAAGCATCTGGTCCTGCGCGCGCCGATCGCGTTCGAGGGACCGGTGCGGCTCATCCACGGGCTCGCGGACAAGGACGTGCCCTGGCGCACCGCGATCGAGATCGCGCATCGGCTTGCCTCGAGCGACGTCGAAGCGATCCTGGTCAAGGGCGGCGGCCATCGCCTGTCCGAGCCCGCGGATCTCGCGCGCCTCGAAACGATCGTCGGCCAAGTATGCGACAAGGTCGCTTGAACGTCGCGCGAGCGTCGCTCAGCCGCCCGCCGCGAAGATCGCCTCGAGACCGGCGCGGTAATTCGGATAACGCAGCACGATGCCGAGCGCGCGCTTCATATGTGCGTTCGAGACGCGCTTGTTGTCGCGATAGAAGCTGAGCCCCATGGGCGAAAGTCCCGCGGCCTCGAGCGGGGTGAGCGGCGGCGGCTCGACGCCCAGGAGCTTGCACGCATAGGCGACCACGTCGGCGGCCGGTGCCGGATCGTCGTCGCACACATTATAGATCGCACCCGGTTCGGGCCGCGCGCACGAGGCCTCGAGCACGGCCGCGATGTCGTCCACATGGATGCGCGAGAAGGCCTGGCCCGGGACGTCGATGCGCTTGGCGGTGCCCGCGCGCACCGCGTCGAGCGCGCTGCGGCCGGGCCCGTAAATGCCCGCGAGGCGGAAAATATGCACGGGCAGGCCGTGGGTGCGCTGAAGGGCCAGCCATCCCCGCTCCGCCTCGACCCGGCGCGTGGCGCGCTCGCTCGTGGGCAACAATGCCGCGCGCTCGTCGACCTCGCCGCCCGCGCGATCGCCATAGACGCCCGTGGTCGAGAGATAGCCGAGCCATTCGACGCCCGCGAGGGCCGCGAATTCGCGTCCGTGATGCCCGAGCACGGGATCGCCCGCCGCGTCGGGCGGGACCGAGACGAGGATGTGGGTCGCCCCCGCGAGGGACGCCGCGAAATCCGCAAGCGGCCGATCGCCGTCGAAGCGCTCGACCGCGATGCCGAGCCGCGCGAGCGCGTCGCGATGCGCCTCCTCGCGCACGGTGCCCGCGACGCGCCAGCCGCGCGCAAGGCAGGCCCGCGCAAACGCGGTCGCGGAATAGCCGAGCCCGAAGACGAACAGCCGCCTAGAAGTCGAGGTCGGCATAATGGGCGGGCGGCGGGGCGCCCGGGATATGGTCGGCGAGGAGCGGGCGGAAGCTCGGGCGCGATTTCAGCCGCGCGTACCATTCGCGCGCGCGCGGGAAATCGTCCCACGGCACGTCGCCGATATAGTCGACGGTCGAGAGCTGCGCCCCCGCCGCGATGTCGGCGAGCGAGAAGGCGTCGCCCGCGAGCCAGTTGCGCCGCTCGGTCAGAAAGCCGACATAGTCGAGATGATAGCGGATGTTCTGGATGCCGGCGCGAATCGCCTCCGAGCTCGGCTGGCCGAGGCCGAGGAAGCGCTTCATCATCTTCTCGCCGACCAGGTTCTGGGTCACCTCGCTCGCGAATTTGCGGTCGAACCAGGCGAAGACCCGGCGCACCTCCGCGCGCGCCTGGGGCGTCGCGCCGATCAGCATCGGCTCGGGATGCATCTCCTCGAGATATTCCGCGATCACGCTCGCCTCGCTCACGACCGTGCCGTCGTCCTCGACCAGCACCGGCACCTGGCCCGCCGGATTGATCGCGAGGAACTCGGCGCGCCGCTCCCACACCTTCTCGACGCGAAGCTCGAACTCGAGCTTCTTTTCCTTGAGAAGGACGCGGATTTCGCGCGCATGGGAGGAAAGCGGGAGATGGTAGAGGATGCGCATGGGCCGGGAGTTTAGTGGAAGGAACAGGGCGCGTGTAGGGGCAACGCGATGCCGGGCCGCTTATGCCCGGACCGAGCCGAGCGTCACGAGCCCGAGGCCGCACAGGATCAGCGCCGCACCCGCCGCGAGCGAAAGCGTGATCGCCTCGCCGAGCCAGAGGGCCGAGATGGCGAGGCCGAGCACGGGCACGACCAGGAACCCGAGCGACGTCGTGAGCATCGGGAGATCGCGCGCGACCGAGGTCGCGGCCCAGTTCGCGAGCGGCCCGGCGAGGGCGCCGACATAGACGAGGCAGATGAGCGCCGTGGGCGTGGACGCGATGGCCCCCTGCGGCTCGGCCGCGTAGGCGAAGGCGACGTCGAGCACGGTCGCGAGCAGGAGCTGCCAGGGCAGCATCTGAAGCGGCGACATGTGCCACGGATGGTGCCGCGTATGGAAGATCGCGAGCGCCCAGGCGAGGGCCGCGAGCAGGAGGAACATGTTGCCGAGCACGACGCGCCCGTCCGACCAGTCGAGGGCCAAGGGGTTGAACAGCACCGCGATGCCCGCGAGGCCGACCAGCGTCCCCGCCGCGCGCCACGCGCCGACGCGCTCGCGCACGATGAGCGTCAAGGGCACGAGCCAAAGCGTCGTCGTATAGGCAAGCACCAGGGAGCGGCCGGCGGGCACGTAACGCAGCCCCAGATTCGAGAAGGCGCTGAAGGCCGCGAACTGCAGCACGCCGATCGAGAGCAGGATCGGGACATCGACGCGGCGCGGGACGCGCAGCTGGCGCGTGGCTGCGAGCAGCAGGAACGAGACCGCGGCTCCCATTCCCATGCGCCCGGCCGCGTACCAGACCGGGGAGGCGCCCGAAAGCCCGATCTTGGTCACCGGCCAGATGGTCGCGAAGCACAAGATCGCGATCACCAGCAGAAGATAGGCGCGTTGTCGCCGTCTCGGCTCGAGCGCCCCGGCGGACTGAAGCGACCGGTCTTCCGCCTGGGCCATGGGCGCGCTCGGGGTTGCCGTAAATCGGGCCGTGAACGTGGCCCGCCTGGATGGACGAGGCGCGCATCATACTCGCCCCGCGCCCGCGCGCCAGTGCGCGATGGAGACAAGATCGCCATTAAGGATTCGTAATTAATCGAAGATCAAGAATGGGTGGCGGCAGCTCGCCGCCACGCCATCAGGCGCGCGCCGCCGCCGCGTCGCGCTTCAGCGGATGGCTCAGTCGCGCGACCATTTCCTTGGGCACGATCTGCCAGAATTTGGCGCTTTCCCGGTCCCAGTCGTTGAGCAAGGCCGCGGTGAACCGCGACTGGGTCGCTTCCCGATGCTCTTCGATCAGCGCACGGCAGACATTCTCCCAGTGCGGGACTTCGATACGCTGCCAAAGCACCGATTCGGGATTGATGTGGCGCGCGAGCTCGTCCGAGGGATCGTAGACGAACGCCATGCCGCCGGTCATGCCGGCCGCGAAATTGTCGCCCACGGGCCCGAGAATCACGACCACGCCGCCGGTCATGTATTCGCAGCCGTTCGATCCACAGCCCTCGATCACGGCGGAGGCACCCGAGTTCCGGACCGCGAAACGCTCGCCCGCCTGGCCCGCGGCGAACAGCTTCCCGGCGGTGGCGCCGTAGAGCACCGTGTTGCCGATGATCGTGTTGACGTGCGCGTCGTACGCGACCGAGGTTCCGGGCCGGAGCACGATCTCGCCACCCGAGAGGCCCTTCCCCACATAATCGTTCGCGTCGCCGAACACTTCGAGCCGCAACCCCTGGACCGCGAAGGCGCCGAGCGACTGGCCCGCCGAGCCGCGCAGCCGCAAGGTGATGTGGCCCGGCGGCAAGCCGACCATGCCGTATTTGCGCGTGATCGCGGACGAGAGCCGCGTCCCGATCGCGCGCAACGTGTTGCGGATGTTGTAGGCGAGCTGCATCTTCTCGCCGTCTTCCAGGAGCGGCTTGGCGTCCTTCAGGATTTGCGCGTCGAGCGTGTCGGGCACCTCGTTGCGGCCCTCGAGCGTGCAATAGCGCGGATAGTCGCCGGGATCGGCCTGGGCCAGGATCTGGTTGAGGTCGAGATCGTCGAGATGCGCGCTGCCGCGGCTCACCTGGGCCAGGAGATCCGTGCGCCCGATGACCTCGTTGAGCGAGCGCGCGCCGAGCGAGGCGAGAATCTCGCGCACTTCCTCGGCGATGAAGGTGAAAAGATTTACGACGCGCTCGGGCGTGCCCTCGAACTTCGCGCGCAGCTTCGAATCCTGGGTGCAGACGCCGACCGGGCAGGTGTTGGAATGGCACTGGCGCACCATGATGCAGCCCATGGCGATGAGCGCCGCCGTGCCGACGCCGTATTCCTCGGCGCCGAGCATGGCCGCGATCACCACGTCGCGCCCGGTCTTGATGCCGCCGTCGGTCCGGAGCTTGATCCGGTGGCGCAAGCGATTGAGCGTCAGGATCTGGTGCACCTCCGAGAGGCCCATCTCCCACGGCGTGCCCGCGAACTTGATCGAGGAAACGGGCGAAGCGCCCGTGCCGCCCACATGGCCCGAGATCAGAATCACGTCCGCCTTGGCCTTGGCGACGCCGGCCGCGATCGTGCCGATGCCCGAGCGCGAGACGAGCTTCACGCATACGCGGCAATCGGGATTGATCTGCTTCAGATCGTAGATGAGCTGCGCCAAATCCTCGATCGAGTAGATGTCGTGGTGCGGCGGGGGCGAGATGAGCATGACGCCCGGCGTCGAGTGCCTGAGACGCGCGATCATCTCGGTCACCTTGAAGCCGGGCAATTGCCCGCCTTCGCCGGGCTTCGCCCCTTGCGCGACCTTGATCTCGAGCTCGCGGCAATTGTTGAGATACTCCGCCGTGACGCCGAAACGCCCCGAGGAGACCTGCTTGATCGCCGAGTTCGCGTTGTCGCCGTTGGGCTTCGGCTTGTAGCGCGCCGGGTCCTCGCCGCCCTCGCCACTGTCGGCCTTGGCGCCGATGCGGTTCATGGCGATATTCAGCGTCTCGTGCGCCTCGGGGCCGAGGGCACCCAGGGACATGCCCGGCGTCACGAAGCGCTTCCGGATTTCGGTGATCGATTCGACCTCGTCGATCGAGATCGCCGGCTTCTTCGGCGCGAAGTCGAGGAGATCGCGGAGTGCGACGGGCGCGAGGCGCCGGGTCGCTTCGCTGTATTTCTTGAAGGTCGAGTAGGAGTCGGTCGCGACGGCACTCTGGAGCGTGTGGATGAGCGCCCCCTGCCAAGCATGCGCCTCGCCGCCGCGCCGGTATTTGTAGAAGCCGCCGACCGGAAGTGCTGCGTAGTCCTCGGCATAAGCGCGCGCGTGGAGGGCGCGGAGATTATGCTCGATGCCGCCGAGCCCGAGGCCCGAGATGCGCGACGGCATGCCGGGGAAGAATTCGGCCACCAGCGAGCGCGAGAGGCCGAGGGCTTCGAAATTGTAGCCGCCGCGATAGGCGCTGATCACCGCGATGCCCATCTTGGACATGATCTTCAAGAGGCCCTGGTCGACCGCGTGGCGATAGCGCTGCAGCACCTCCTCGTAGGCGACGGTGCCGAAGAGGCCGCGCCGGTGCCGGTCCGCGAGCGTCTCCTGCGCCAAATAGGCGTTGACCGTGGTGGCGCCGACGCCGATCAGCACCGCGAAATAATGCACGTCCATGCATTCGGCGCTGCGCACGTTGAGGGAGCAGAAGGTGCGCAGCTTCTTGCGTACGAGATGGGCGTGCACCGCGCCCACCGCCAGGATCATCGGAATCGCGGCGCGCGCGGCGCTCACGCTCTTGTCCGAGAGGATCAGGTGCTGGTAGCCGCCGCGCACCGCGTCCTCCGCTTCCTGGCAGATGCGGCTCAACGCCGCGCGCAGGCTCCCGTCCGCGCGCTCGGTCTCGAAGGTGCAATCGATCCGCGCCGCGGTCGAGCCCATATAGGCGCGCATCGCCTCGAACTCGCCGTTGGTCAGCACCGGCGACGAGAGGCGCAGGAGATGGCACTGGGACTCGTCCTCGATCAGGATGTTGCCGAGATTGCCGAGGCGCGTGGTGAGCGACATGACGCGCGATTCGCGCAAGGAATCGATCGGCGGGTTGGTCACCTGGCTGAAGTTCTGGCGGAAGTAATGATGCATGCCGCGATGATGCTCGGAGAGGACCGCGACCGGCGTGTCGTCGCCCATCGAGCCGACCGCCTCCTTGCCGTCCTCGGCCATGGGATGGAGCACCATCTCCAAATCCTCGAGCGACCAGCCGACCGAAAGCTGGCGCCGGCGCAGCTCCTCGCGCGCGAACTCGACGCGCTCGTCCGCCCCCGTCTTGATCAGGTCGTCGAGCTTCTTGACGTGGCGCGTCCATTTCCCGTAGGGACGGCCATGCGCGAGCATGTCCTTGAGCTCGCGATCGCGGTAGAGCTTGCCGTTCGCGAGATCGACCGCGATCATCTGGCCGGGTCCGACGCGGCCCTTTTCGGCGATCTCGGCATCGTCGATGCGCACCATGCCGGTCTCGGAGCCGCAGATCAGCATGCCGTCGGTCGTGATCGTGTAGCGCATGGGACGGAGGCCGTTGCGGTCGACCGACGCCATCGCCCATTGGCCGCCGAAGGCGCAGATCGCGGCCGGCCCGTCCCACGGCTCGATCACCGAGTTGGTATAGGAATAGAGATCGTGGAGCTCGGGTGCCAGGGACGGCTGGTTCGACCAGGCCTCGGGAATGAGCATGGTCTTGACCATGGGCACGCTGCGGTCGGCGCGCACCAGGACCTCGAACACGGCGTCGAGCGCCATCGAGTCCGAGCTGCCGGGCTGCACGATGGGCAACAGGTCGCCCATGTGGTCGCCGAACCATTCGTGTGCCATGCGCGGCTCGTGCGCCTTCATCCAGTTGACGTTGCCGAGGAGCGTGTTGATCTCGCCGTTGTGCGCGAGCATGCGGAAGGGTTGCGCCAGCGGCCAGGTCGGGAACGTGTTGGTCGAGTAGCGCTGGTGATAGATCGCGAAGCTCGAGACGAAGCGCGCGTCGAGAAGATCGGGATAGAAGGCGGTGAGCTGCTCGGCGAGGAACATGCCCTTGTAGATGACCGAGCGGCAGGAGAGCGAGCAGATGTAGAAATCGCGCAAGGATTCCGCCAGCACCTGCTTCTCGATGCGCCGGCGGATGATGTAGAGGTCGATCTCGAAGCGGCGCGCGCCGGTGCCCTTCATGTTCGCGATCAGGATCTGCTCGATCTCGGGCCGGGTCGCGTTCGCCTTCTCGCCGATCACGGAAATGTCGATCGGCACCTGGCGCCAGCCATAGATGCCGTAGCCCATGGCGAGAATCTCGCCCTCGACGATGCAGCGGCAGCGCTCCTGGGCGGCGAAGTCGGTGCGCGGGAGGAAGATCATGCCGACCGCAAGCCGCGCCTCGCCCGGCTCGTGGCCGGTATGGCGGATATGGTCCTTGAAGAAATCCTGCGGGATTTGGACGTGGATGCCGGCGCCGTCGCCGGTCTTGCCGTCGGCGTCGACGGCACCCCGGTGCCAAAGCACCTTGAGCGCCTCGATGCCCGCCGTCACCACGTCGCGCCGCGGCTTGCCGTCGATCGCGCAGACGAGGCCCACGCCGCACGCATCGTGCTCCTCGGCCGGGTCGTAGAGGCCCGACGCCTCGAGATGCGTTGCGTTGCGGCGCCACTCGGCGACGAAGCGCTCGCCCTCGTCATGCCGATGCCGATGCGGACGATCGCTCATCGGCCCCTCATTCCGCGGCCGAGCGGGCGTGGCTGCCCGCCTTGGCCGTGAGATAGGCGTGGATGCGCTCGGCGGCGTCGCGCCCGTCGCGGATCGCCCACACGACGAGGGACGCCCCGCGCACGATGTCGCCCGCGGCGAACACGCCGTCGAGGCTCGTCATCATCGATTTGTGGTCGATCTTGAGCGTCCCCCAGCGCGTGAGCGCGAGCTCGGGCGCGCCGAACATCGACGGCAGATCCTCCGGATCGAAGCCGAGCGCCTTGATCACGAGCGTCGAGTCGACGCTGAAATGCGAGTTCTCGATCGGCTGCGGCGTCTGGCGCCCCGCCGAATCCGCGACGTCGAGGCGCATCCTGATCGCGCGCACGCCGCGCACGTTGCCGTCGCCCAGGAACGCCTCGGGGGCCGAGAGCCAGACGAACTCGACGCCTTCCTCCTCGGCGTGATGCACCTCGCGTTGGGAGCCGGGCATGTTGGCGCGGTTGCGCCGGTAGAGGCACTTGACCGACTTCGCGCCCTGGCGCACGGCGGTGCGCACGCAATCCATCGCCGTGTCACCGCCGCCGATCACGACCACGTTCTTGCCCTGCGCGTCGAGGCTGCCGTCGAGATAATGCGGCACCTTGTCGCCGAGGCCGGTGCGGTTGCTCGCGGTCAGGTATTCGAGCGCGGGCACGATGTTGCCGAGCCCGGCGCCGGGGGCGTGGATGTCGCGCGCCCGGTAGACGCCGGTCGCGATCAGAAGCGCTGCGTGGCGCGCGCGCAGCTCGGCGAAAGCAATGTCGCTCCCGATCTCGCATTCGAGATGGAACGCGACGCCGCCCTCGGCGAGAAGCTTCGCGCGCCGCTCGACCACGCTCTTCTCGAGCTTGAAGTTCGGGATGCCGTAGACGAGGAGGCCGCCCACCCGGTCGTAGCGGTCGTAGACATGGATTCGGTAGCCGCGCCGGCGCAGCATCTCGGCCGCGGCGAGCCCGCCCGGCCCGGCACCCACGATGCCGATCGAGGTCTCGAGCTCGCGCATCGGCCGCGGCGGCTTGACCCAGCCTTCCTTGAACGCGGTCTCGGTGATGTATTTCTCGACCGAGCCGATGGTGACCGAATCGAATCCCTTCTCGATCACGCAATTGCCCTCGCACAGGCGATCCTGCGGGCAGATGCGCCCGCACACCTCGGGCATGTTGTTGGTCGCGGCCGAGATCTCGTAGGCCTCCTCGAGCCGTCCCTCGGCCGTGAGCATGAGCCAGTCGGGGATGTTGTTGTGGAGCGGGCAATGGACCTGGCAGAAGGGCACGCCGCATTGGGAGCAGCGGCTCGCCTGCTCCTTCGCGCGCGCCGCCTCGAACTCGCCGTAGATTTCGCGGAAATCGTGCCGGCGCGCCTCGGGCGCGCGCTTCTCGGGCATGCGCTTCGCGATGTCGACGAATTTGAGGAGGTTGCGGGGCATCCCCTTTACCTTCGGCGTGGCGCTCGCGACCGGGGGCGGAAGGCCGGGCGCCGCCGCGCCGGAAACAGGCACCCCGATATCGAAGCCGGGAGCGGGCCAGGATTCAGGTCAATAAGACTTACAAGGTAAGTATTATTGACTTAAAATCGCTCTCTCGCAGTCGCACATAAGGGATTGTGCCCTGCACTACGGATAAAGCAAGAAAAATTGGTCCCATCGCGGAACGATCGCAGAATCTGGCGGTTTTGGGCGCCTAGGAACCGCCCCGGCGCCGTGTTATAAGCCGGCATCTCTTGCGTCGAGGCCGATTTGCCGCCGCTCCCCGCCATCGCCGTCGCGATCGTCCAAGGGCTGACGCTGGTCCTGCCGGTGGGCGAGCTGATCCATCTCCAGCTTTGGATCCAGCTCGCGGGCTTCGCGGCGCGCCAGTCGCCGATCTACCACCTGATCGGCCATGCGGGGCTGGTGCTGGCGCTGGGCGTCGTGCTGTGGCGCGAGCTGGCCCAGATCCCGCGCGGGATTTGGCAGCTCGTGCGCGGCCGGCCGCGCGCGGACGCGCGGCTCCTGATCAACATCCTGATCCTGCTCGCGCCGATCGCACTCCTCAAGACCGCGCGCCTCACCGACCTGGCGCCCCATGTGCTCGATGCCATCGATCCCTTTTTCTACAATCTCGGCGTGAGCGTCGCAGCCGGCCTGCTGCTCTGGTTCGCCGACCGGTTCGGCATGGCGATCCGGCGCATCGAGCACATGACGCCGGTCGACGCGCTCGCGATCGGGATTGCGCAGCTTCTCATCTTCTTCCCGGGCTTCGGGCTCGTGACCGCGTCGGTCGTCGGCAGCCGCGTGCTCGGCTTCGAGCGCGCGGACGCGGCGCGCATCGCGTTCATCGCGGCGTTCTTCGGCTCGGCCGTGGAGGCGGTGGTCGGGATGTGGCAACAGGTTTCGCAAGGCGGCGCTGAGCTCGCCCTCGAGCATGCGAGCGGCCTCGCGATCGCATTCCTCGCGAGCCTGTTCGCGGCGACGGCGCTGCTGCTCTGGCTGAGGCGGCACAGCTTCGCGCCCTTCGCGATCTATCGCGTCCTGGTCGCGGGCGGCGACATCGCCTACGCGTTCTGGCTGGGTTAGGGATGCCTCAGGCGAGGCGCGGGTTCCGATAGCGTCCGCCGCGCCGGTAGATGTCCATGTAGCCGGGGACGATCGCCTCGGCCGCGGTCGGCACGATGCCGAGCTCGGCGAACCCGAAAGCGCGCGGCGTCGTCACGTTGTCGCGACGCATGAGGCGCACCTGGTCGCGCGTCAAGGGCGGGGCGATGAGCGGGATCGAGCCCAGGATCGCGCCCTCGATCTCGCCGAGCCAAAGCGGCATGGGCATCAGGATGCAACGCCGCCCGGTCTCGCGCAGCACGAGGCGCAGGATATCCTCGAAGCTCATGATTTGCGGCCCGCCGAGCTCGTAGGCGCCGCCGGCGCTCGCTTGCGTGTCGAGCGCGCGCGCGATCGCCTCCGCGACGTCGCCGACATAGACCGGCTGGAACTTGACCCCGCCGGTGCGGCACAACGAGATGGGCTCGCCCTTTCCGGGCACATGGTCGTAGCCGAAGGCGGCACCGAACACCGGCAGGACCGGCGAGAGCCGCGCCAAGGCCGCGAAGCGGTTGAAGAATTGATCCTCGGGGCCGAACATCACGCTCGGCCGCATCACGGCCGCGCGCCGGAACGCGGCCCCCACGGCGGCCTCGCCCGCCGCCTTGGTGCGGCCGTAGCGCGCGGGCGAATTCAGATCGGCACCCAAGGCCGAGACATGGACCAGCTGGGTCGCTCCCGCCGCCGCGGCCGCGCGCGCGACGCGCTCGGCGCCCGCGACGTGGATCGCCTCGAAGCTCGCGGCACCGCGCTCGTAGAGAATGCCGACCAGGTTCACGACCGCGTCGGCGCCCTCGACCGCGACGCGCACCGCCGCCTCGTCGCGCAGGTCCGCCTTGATGAGGACGATCTGGCCCACATCGCCCATGGGCTTCAAGTAGTTGGCGGCGACCGGGTCGCGCACCGCGACGCGCACCACGTCGCCGCGTTGGGCGAGGCGGCGCACGAGATGGCGCCCGAGGAAGCCCGAGCCGCCGAAAATCGTCACCCGGCGTGTTGCCATGATCCCGTCTCCCGAACAACGATCCCCGCGCGCCAACGCGCCGCCCCCGCGCGTTTCTTAGCCCCTCGTCCGCGGCACCGCAAGGCGCCAAATGTCGCGACGGGACCGGCCGGAACGCGCGCATTTCCGCGCCCGGGAATTGAAAGTTGACTTCGCGGGAGGAGCGCGATAGGCAGTGCTGAGCAAAAATCGTGCCGCTCGCCGGCCGCGGTTTCGGCCGCGACCGTCGCCCAGGTGGCGGAATTGGTAGACGCGCAGGTTTCAGGTACCTGTGGCCGCAAGGCTGTGGAAGTTCGAGTCTTCTCCTGGGCACCACGATTTCCGCATTCGAACCGCGCGTGGACCATGAACGTGACGACGCCCAAACCCGAGCTCCGGATCGAGCTGCATCGCGGCGACCTGCCGGCGGGTCTCGATCTCGGCAGCGTGGTGGCGCTCGAC
Source organism: Alphaproteobacteria bacterium (assembly GCA_035509415.1). Taxonomy (GTDB): domain Bacteria; phylum Pseudomonadota; class Alphaproteobacteria; order JACZXZ01; family JACZXZ01; genus DATJLQ01. Next base: position 37,869 of record DATJLQ010000153.1, on the reverse strand, counting down.
ACCGAGACCATGGGCCTCGAGCCGCGGCGCGACCGGCTCTGCCTGGTCCAGCTCTCGGCGGGCGACGGCACGTGCCACGTCGTGCAGTTCGCGCCCGGCGAATACCGCGCGCCCAACCTCAAGGCGCTCTTGGTCGACCCCGACGTGACCAAGCTGTTCCATTTCGCGCGCTTCGATCTCGCGACCCTTGAGCATCATCTCGGCGTGCGCGCGCGGCCGGTCTATTGCACCAAGATCGCATCCAAGCTCACGCGCACCTACACCGACCAGCACGGGCTCAAGGCGCTGTGCCGCGACCTCCTCGGGGTCGAGCTCAACAAGCACCAGCAGACTTCGGACTGGGGTGCCGCGACGCTGAGCGAGGAGCAACTCGTCTACGCCGCGTCCGACGTGCTTTATCTCCATGCCTTGCGCGCGAAGCTCGATGGGTTGCTCGCGCGCGAGGGACGTGCGCGGCTGGCCGCGGCGTGCTTCGCGTTCCTCCCGGAGCGCGCGGCCCTCGATCTCGGGGGATGGGACGAGCCCGACATCTTCGCGCATTGACAAAGGGCCGGGGACGAAAGATCGGGGACGATGGATCGGAACTGCCGGAGCCACGGGACTCCGGAGCGTGGTGCCTGGATCGGAGCGGGTCGCGGGCGGATAGAGCGATCGGAGGTTGAACGCGTGACGATTTCCAAGGATACGCGCGAGCGTCGCCGGGCTGCGCCTGCTTCCCTCAAGGGAACGCGCCCGCGCCCGCTACGCCGCGCGCGGAAAGCGCCCGCGGCGGCCGCGCCACCGAAGGCCGGCGCCACGCTCGCGGCGGCGCTTCGGGTCCTGCGTCTCGAGGCGGCGGCGATCGAATCGATGGCGAGCGCCCTCGACGATTCCTTCGTCGCCGCGATCGACCGGCTCCAATCCGTCGCGGGCCGCGTGGTCGTGAGCGGGATGGGCAAAAGCGGCCACGTCGCGCGCAAGGTCTCGGCGACGCTCGCCTCGACCGGCACCCCCTCCTTCTACATCCATCCCGCCGAGGCGAGCCACGGCGACCTCGGCATGATCACGCGCGAAGACGCGGTCCTCGCCCTCTCGAACTCGGGCGAGACGCGCGAGCTCGCCGACCTCATCGACTATTCGCGCCGCTTCACGCTGCCGCTGATCGCGATCACCGGGCGCGCGCAAAGCAGCCTCGCCGAGGCGGCCGACATCGCGCTTCTGCTGCCGAACGCGCCCGAGGCGTGCCCGCTCGGCCTCGCCCCCACCACGTCGACCACGATGATGCTCGCGCTCGGCGACGCGCTCGCGATCGCCCTTCTCGAGCGCAAGGGCTTTTCGGCCGACGCGTTCCAGCTCATCCATCCCGGCGGCCAGATCGGCCGGCGCCTGTTGCGCGTGGCCGACCTCATGCATCGCGGCACCGAGGTTCCGGTGACGCGCCCCGAGGCGCGCATGACCGACGCGATCCTGACCATGACCGCGAAGCGCTTCGGCTGCGTCGGCGTGATCGACGCGCGCGGCCGGCTGGTCGGCGTGATCACCGACGGCGATCTGCGCCGTCACATGGGCGGCGATCTCCTCGAGAAGCCGGTCCAGGCCGTGATGACGCGCGGGCCCCAGGCCATCCGGCCCAAGGCGCTCGCCGCCGAGGCGCTCGGCCTGATGAACGCCAAGAAGATCACCAGCCTGTTCGTGGTCGAGCGCGGGCGCCCGGTCGGCATCCTGCACATCCACGATTGCCTGCGCGCCGGAATCGGCTAGGCGCGTCGCGGGCGGACGAGGTCGGAGCGAGCATAATGGCGGAGGCCTCCAAGATCGGGCCCGGAACGGAAAATCGGGCGCGCTTGCGCCTCGCCGGACCGCGCCCGCGTCCGCTCGCCGAGCTCGCGACCAGCAGCTACAGCGCCTTCGTCGGCACCATGAAGGTGGTGCTGCCGGCGATCGCGGTCGGCCTCATCCTGCTCGTCCTCGCCTGGCCCCAGTTCCGCTCCGCCGACCAGGGCTTCCGCATCGGCATCTCCAAGATCGGCAAGGAGGACGCGCAGAACCTGCGCATGATCAATCCGCGCTACCAGGGCATCGACAAGAAGGGCGAGCCCTACTCGATCACCGCCGAGATGGCCACCAAGTCGAACCCGAGCTCGGACGTGATCGAGCTCGAGAAGCCCCAGGCCGACATCACGCTTTCGCGCGGCAACTGGGTGTCGCTGCGCGCGGACTACGGTACCTATCGCGAGCAAGATCAGATCCTCGATCTCGTGGGCGGCGTCGACCTCTATCACGACGCGGGCTACGAGTTCCGCACGCTGAGTGCGCGCGCCGACCTCAAGACCAACAGCGCCGAGGGCGACGATCCGGTCAAGGGCCAGGGGCCGTTCGGCGAGATTCGCTCCCAGGGATTCCGCATCTACGACAAGGGCGAGCGCGTGGTGTTCACGGGGAAGGCGTGGCTCCTACTCCGGCCCCGCGCGCAGCCGCCGACGGGGAGCCGATGAGCGAGAAGGCGACCGCGCGGCGCCGCCCTTGGCGCGTCCCCTTGGCCGCGGCGACGATCCTGTGCGCGGCGGCGTTCGCGTTCGGCGCTTGGGACGGTGCGGGCGTGCGGCCCGCTTCGGCCCAGACCACGGCCCCCAAGCCGCCGCCCGAGGCCCCGACGTCGAGTCCCGCGACGACGCCCGCGGCACCTGCACCGGCGTCCAAGGGCAGCGCGAAAGCGCCGAGCTCGGGTGCCCCCAATCTCAATCCGAACGGCCTCCTCGGCTTCGGCGATCAGAAGGACGGCGTGCCGGTGACCGTCGAGGCCGACAACGGCATCGAGTGGCAGGACAAGCGCCAGGTCTACATCGCGCGCGGCAACGCCAAGGCGGTACGCGGCGACGTCACGGTCTACGGCCAGGTGCTCACCGCCTATTACCGCAAGACGCCGAGCGGCGGGTCGGACATCTGGCGCCTCGAGGCGGACGATCAGGTCAAGATCACGACGCCCACCGACACCGCGGTCGGCGACCACGCGGTCTACGACGTCGACAACGCGATCTTCGTCCTCACCGGCAAGCACCTCCAGCTCGACACGCCCAAGACCCGCATCACCGCCCACGACAGCCTCGAATATTGGCAGAAGCGCGACTACGCGGTGGCGCGCGGCGACGCCGTCGCCCTGCGCGCCGACAAGACGGTGCGCGCCAACGTGCTGGTGGCCCACTTCACGCGCAACGCCAAGGGCGATCAGGAAATCTCCGACATCGAGGCGTTCAAGGACGTGGTGGTCTCGACCCCCAGCGCGGTCGCGCGCGGCATGTACGGGAACTACAATCTCAATACCAGTATCGCCCGCCTGATCGGAGGGGTTAAGATCACCCGGGGGAAGGACCAGCTCGACGGCGAGTGCGCCGACGTCAATCTCGATACCGGCGTGAGCAGGCTGTTTTCCTGCACCAACGCGCCGGTCCGCGGGCTATTGGTGCCCAAGAGCGGCGAGACCAATCCGCTCTCCGGCAATGGGCCCCTCTCCGGCAAGGGGATCGGCAAGTGAGCGGCCGGGCGCGTAAGGCGATGAGGGACGCGTGAGCCAAGGGTCGAACGAGACCGGGCAAGGCACGGGGTCGCCGGCGCCGGATGCGGCGGCGAGCGCGCCCGAGCGCGCGCCGGGCGCAGCCGCGCCGGGCGCAGCGGCCGCCGGCGGCGCCGGCCCGCGCCTGGTGACCGACAATCGCGGCCTCCAGGCGCGCAACCTCGGCAAGCGCTTCAAGAAGCGCCCGGTGGTGCGCAATGTGAGCATCGATCTCCAACGCGGCGAGGCGGTCGGCCTGCTCGGCCCCAACGGCGCGGGCAAGACCACCTGCTTCTACATCATCACCGGTCTCATCACCGCCGACTACGGCAGCATCTTCCTCGACGGCCACGACGTGACCGACCTTCCGATGTACCGGCGCGCGCGTCTCGGCATCGGCTATTTGCCGCAGGAGCCCTCGATCTTCCGCGGCATGACGGTCGAGCAGAACATCCGCGCGGTGCTCGAGGTGACCGAGCCCGAGCGCGACCGGCGCGAGCTCCTGCTCGACGACCTGCTCGCCGAGTTCTCGATCACCCACCTGCGGCGCGCGCCGGCGCTGGCACTTTCCGGCGGCGAGCGGCGCCGTTGCGAGATCGCGCGCGCACTCGCGTCCCAGCCGCACTTCATCCTGCTCGACGAGCCGCTCGCGGGCATCGATCCGATCGCGCTCAGCGACATCCGCGACCTGGTCTCGCACTTGAAGGACCGCGGCATCGGCGTGCTGATCACCGACCATAACGTGCGCGAGACGCTCGACATCGTCGATCGCGCCTACATCATCCACAACGGCCAAGTCCTGATGGAAGGCCGGCCCGAGGAGATCGTCGCGCACGAGGGCGTGCGCAAGGTCTATCTCGGCGAGCGCTTCAGTCTCTGAGGCGCGCCATGGCGATCACCACGCGCCTCGACCTGAGACAAAGCCAGACGCTGGTGATGACGCCGCAGCTGCAGCAGGCGATCAAGCTGTTGCAGATGTCGAACCTCGAGCTCGCGTCCTACGTCGACCAGGAGCTCGAGCAGAATCCGCTGCTCGAGCGCGCCGAGGGTGCCGACGGCGAGGGCGAGAGTGCCAATGCCGCCGAGAACGGCAGCACCGAGGAAGCGTCCGACGGGCGCGAGAACGGCGACGGCGAAGCGACGACGGTGGAATCGGCGCCGCGCGACGCGGCCGAGCTCGCGGGCGAGCCCTCGATGGCGTCGGCCGAGCCGCCGCTCGACACCGACTACGAGAACCAGTGGGGGGCGCCGGGTCCGTCCGACGGCGCCGGCCCGTCGCCCGACAGCTTCGCCCATTGGGGCGCGTCGCGCGGCGGCAGCTTCGACGACGCGGAGTTCAGCCTCGAGCAGACGCTGCCCGACACGGTGACGCTCAGGGACCATCTGGTCGACCAGCTCAACATGGATTTGACCGACCCGGTCGACCGCATGATCGGCGTGCAGCTGGTCGACCTCCTCGACGAATCGGGCTATCTCACGATCGACCTCTCGGTCGCGGCCGAGCAGCTCGGCTGCGGCGTCGAGCGCGTCGAGGCGACGCTCCTGCGGCTCCAGGAGCTCGATCCGCCCGGCATTTTCGCGCGCAACCTGAAGGAATGCCTGGCCCTTCAGCTCAAGGACCGCGGCCGCTTCGATCCCTGCATGGCGAAGCTTCTCGACCATCTCGACCTGCTCGCCCGGCGCGACTTCGCGGGCCTGCGCAAGGCGTGCGAGGTAAGCCAGGAGGATCTGGTCGAGATGATCGCCGAGATCCGCGCCCTCGATCCCAAGCCCGGCCTCGCCTTCGACCAGGGGGTGGCGCAGCCGGTGACGCCCGACGTGCTGATGCGGCCGCACCCCGACGGCGGCTGGCAGATCGAGCTCAACGCCGAGACCCTGCCGCGCGTGCTCGTCAACCAGCCCTACTACACGCGCGTGAGCCGCGAGGCGAAGAGCAAGCCCGAGCGCGAATACATTTCCGAGCGCTACCAGTCGGCCAACTGGCTCGTCAAATCGCTGCACCAGCGCGCGACCACGATCCTCAAGGTCGCGAGCGAGATCGTGCGCCAGCAGGACGCGTTCTTCGCTTACGGCGTCCAGCACCTTAAGCCGCTCGTGCTGCGCGACATCGCGGCCGCGATCGACATGCACGAAAGCACGGTGAGCCGCGTCACCACCAACAAGTACATGGCGACGCCGCGCGGCATGTACGAGCTCAAATATTTCTTCACCTCGTCGATCGCGAGCTCCGAGGGCGGCGAGGCCCATTCCGCCGAGGCGGTGCGCCACCGCATCAAGACCCTGGTCGACAACGAGACCTCGGCCGAGATCCTGTCCGACGACCGCATCGTCGAGATCCTGCGCAAGGACGGGGTCGACATCGCGCGGCGCACGGTCGCGAAATACCGCGAGGCCCTGAAGCTGCCCTCGTCCGTGCAGCGGCGCAGGCTCAAATCCGCCGAATTATGAAGCACTTGCGCGCGCCGGGTCGGGCGCCCTTGACTTCCCCGGATGGGCTTCTTTATGTTCCCGCGCCTTCGTCGGGCCCCCCGCGAGCGGACCCAGCGGCACCGAAACCGATCGAGACCGAATGGGCATGAAGATTTCCGTTTCCGGGAAGCAAGTCGATGTGGGCGACGCGTTCCGCGTCCACGCCGAGGAGATGCTGGACTCCGTGGTCGACAAGTATTTCGGCAACGCGCTCGACGCACGCGTCGTGCTTTCGCACCACGCGCACCTGTTCCGCGCCGACATCGCGGTCCATGTCGGGCACAACATCCTGGTCCAGAGCCATTCCGAGGCCGAGCAGCCCTATCCCGCGTTCGATTCCGCGGCCGAGCACATCGCGAAGCGCCTCCGGCGCTACAAGCGCCGGCTGCGCGACCATCACAGGCGCCAAGCCCAGGCCGAGACCGCGCTCGAGGCGCGCCAGTACGTGTTGGCGCCCGACGAGCGCGACGAGGACGCGGCCGAGGCTGCGGCGGGCAAGAGCGAGGGGCCGGTCGTCGTCGCCGAGCTCGCGACCACCATCGACACGCTCACCGTGGGCGAGGCCGTGATGCGGCTCGATCTCGCCGATCTCCCGGCCATGATGTTCAAGAACCGCGCCCATGGCGGGCTCAACATGGTTTATCGCCGGCCCGACGGCAGCATCGGCTGGGTCGATCCGCGCGGCGCCGAGGCACGGGCGTAGCCGGCCGCCGGCGCGCGCCCACGAGGGACCTGGGATGGACATTACCGATCTGATCGCGCTCGAAGGTGTGCTGCCGCATTTGCGCGTGACCAGCAAGAAGCAGGCGTTGCAGGAGCTCGCGAAGCGCGCGGCCGAGCTCACCGGCCTGTCCGACCGCCAGATTTACGACGTGATCCTCGAGCGCGAGCGCCTCGGCACCACGGGCGTCGGCAACGGCATCGCCATCCCGCACGGCAAGATCGCGTCCCTCACGCGCCTTTACGGGCTCTTCGCGCGCCTCGAGACGCCGATCGATTTCGAGGCCATCGACGAGCAGCCGGTCGACCTGATTTTCCTCCTCCTCGCGCCCGAGCAGGCGGGGGCCGACCATCTGAAGGCGCTCGCGCGCATCTCGCGCCTGCTGCGCGACCGCACGGTGTGCGAGAAGCTACGCGGCTCTGAGACGGCGGAGGCGATTTACGCGCTCCTGACCGATTCCGCCGCGAGCCGCGCGGCGTAAGTCCCGGGTCGATCCGATGGTCTCTGCGCGAGCTTAGGGCTTCGGCCGGCCGAATTTCATCGCACCCCCGCCCAGCTCCGGGTCGGTTCGGCTTCGCCGCGCCGACCCTTCGCATCCCACCCGCTCAAGGGCGGAGCGAAATCGCGCGACGGAGCGACCCACCCCCTTAAGGGGGTGGGTTGGGTGCGGGTCGCGTCGATCGGAGAGAAATAGCCGTCGCGTGCGCGCGCGTGCTCAGTGCACGCTCATCGGCTCGAGGTCGTGCTGCTTCAAGGCCGCGAAGGCGAGCTCGCGCGTCGCCATCGCCCCGAGCGGCGTGCCGTCGGCCGCGAAGGCGCCGAACGCATCCTTGCCCTCGACCGTCACCGGCCGCACATAGGCGATGTGCTGGACGCCGAGCGCGGTGAATTCCCGCGCACTCAGCTGGCGTAAATCCTGGCTCATGTCCATGGTCGCTTCTCCTTTCGGGACCCGGCTTTTGCGGCGTCCCCATCCCCTCGCTTGCGCGCCCGCTCGGGCCGCGCTCACTCGGGCTTCACCTCGATGGTCTCGGCCTTGCGCGCGGCGCGCTTGGCGCTCGGCTCGATCTTGATCTCGCGCACGCGCGTCTCGACCGGCGGGCGGCGCAGCTCGACATGGAGGAGGCCGCTCTCGAGGCTCGCCTGCTCCACCTCGATTCCGTCCGCGAGGATGAAGCTGCGCTGGAACTGGCGCGCCGCGATGCCGCGATGGAGGTAGACGCGCTCCTTGTCGTCGTCGACCTGCTTCCCGCGCACCACGAGCTGGTTGTCCTCGAGATGGATCGAGAGCTCGCGCTCGGCGAAGCCCGCGACCGCAAGCGTGATGCGCAGGCGATCCTCGCCGATCTGCTCGATGTTGTAGGGCGGATAGCCGTCGGCCGCCGTCTTCGTCACGCGCTCGAGCGCCTGCTCGAACTGGTCGAAGCCGAGCAGCAGCGGGCTGTTGAATAGGGTCAAGCGCGACATCGACGCCTCCTCTTCCGAGCGAGCGGTCTAGGGGGCCCCCGGCGCGGGCGCCCGTCCGGGCCGGCCCCGAAGGCGCCGTCCCGTGTCTGCTTATTTGGGAGCCCGGCCGGGGCCGGTCAAGTCCCGGAAGCGCAGAGCGGCGGCGGCCCTCCGGGCATTGACGGCGGCAAGCGCCCGGGTGGAAGCTAGGGGCCTCGACGCGCCGAACCTCGCGAGGGGCCCATGAGCCGCGCCTTCGTCAAGGAACCGGACGAGAATCTCCCGACCGACGAGGAACTCAACCTCCCGCCGCTCGACGGGCCCGTGTTGCTCACGCCGCAAGGCCTGGTCGAGCTCGAGAAACACCTCGCCGACGCCCAGGCCGCGGCCGCGCGCCTCAAGGACGAGACCTCGCCCGACGGCAAGCTCGCCTATCTGCGTGCGTTGCGCGAATTGCGCCTCCTCGAGCAGCAGCGCCACGCGGCGCAGGTGATCGATCCCGCGTCGCATCCCGAGCACGAGGGCACGGTCGCGTTCGGCGCGCGCGTCACGGTCGAGGACGAGGACGGCAAGCGCCACGTCTATCGCATGGTGGGCTCGAGCGAGGCCGATCCCGCGCGCGGCCAGATCAACGTCGTCTCGCCGCTCGCCAAGGCGCTCATCGGCCAACGCATCGGCGACACCGTCACCTGGCGCCGGCCCGCGGGCGACGCGACGCTCACCATCGTCGCGATCGATTATCCGACGGCGTGAGCGCTTGGCGGCGGCGCGCTACAGAAGTGATGCCGGCTCGAAACGAAAGGGCCCGGCGCGAGCCGGGCCCTCGAAGATTGGTGGAGCTGAGCGGAGTCGAACCGCCGACCTCTTGAATGCCATTCAAGCGCTCTCCCAACTGAGCTACAGCCCCGTCGATCGGTTGTCGCTTTCGGGCCGCGCCGACGGGGCGGCGGGCCGGCATGTCGATGGGTTGCTGGGCGGGCGCTCAGCGCTCGCCTTCCTCCTCCTCGACGTTCTCGATCACCTCGGCGACGTCGTCCTCGTCCTCGCCGAGCTCGGAGGCGTCCTCGATCACCTCTTCCTCCTCGCCCTCGGGAACCTCGACCGGCGCCTCCTCGTCGCTCGGGGCGGGCGGGGGTGGCGGCGCCGGCTGCGCGACCGGGACCGGCACCGGTACCGGCGCCGGGGCGCGCGGGCGGCGCGCCTTGACCAGGATCTCGGGGTCGAACACGGTGCCGCATTTCGGGCACTCGATCGGGCTGCGGCGCAGATCGTAGAAGCGCGCGCCGCAATTTTGGCAAATCCGCTTATGACCCCACTCGGCCTTGGCCACCGGCTCACTCCTCGACAGGCGGGAAAGAAGGGCTGCCAATTGCCACGTTCCCCCGGCCCTGTCAAAAGGAAAAAGGGAGACGCCGCGCGGCCGCCGAAACGCGCCGCTCCGGCCGCGAGCCTTTGCCCCGGGGCGGCTTTGTGCTAGGCACAGCGCCGCCGAGGCGGACGGCCTCGCCCCACCTTCAAGCGTCACGGGAACGATCGTGCAGCCCCTGGTCTCCGAGCGACCGGCTTCAGCTCCAAACGCGGCAGCGGCACCCCTCAAGGGCGCGCCGCGCCTTCCGGGCGACAAATCGATCTCGCACCGCGCCCTCATGCTGGGAGCGGTCGCGGTCGGCGAGACCGCGATCGCGGGCTTGCTCGAGGGCGAGGACGTGCTGCACACGGCCGAGGCGTTGCGCGCGCTCGGCGCCGAGATCGTGCGCGACGAGCGCGGCATTTGGCATGTGCATGGGCTCGGCGTCGGCGGCCTCGTCGAGCCGCGCCAGGTGCTCGATATGGGAAATTCCGGCACCGCCGCGCGGCTTCTCATGGGGCTCGTCGCGGGCCATGGGATGACCGCGTTCTTCACCGGCGACGCGTCGCTCTGCCGCCGGCCCATGGGCCGCGTCAAGGAGCCCCTCGAGCGCATCGGCGCGCGCATGCTTGCGCGCGAGGGTGCGCGCATGCCGCTCGCCCTCGTGGGCGCATCCGATCCCTTGCCCATCGAATACCGCGTGCCCGTGCCGTCGGCCCAGGTGAAGTCGGCGGTGCTGCTCGCCGGCTTGAGCGCGCCTGGGACCACGATCGTGATCGAGCCCCAGCCGACGCGCGACCATAGCGAGCGCATGCTGCGCGCGTTTGGCGCGGCGGTCGAGGTGAGCGAACGCGCGGACGGCGCGCGCGCGATCGCGCTCACGGGTCAGCCCGAGCTCGCGGGCCAAAGATTGAGCGTGCCCGCGGATATTTCATCGGCCGCGTTCCCGCTCGTGGCTGCACTCGCCGTGCCCGGCTCGGAGGTGACGCTCGAGGGTGTGGGCGTCAATCCGCTACGCGCGGGGCTCATCGCGACCCTCGAGGAAATGGGGGCCGCGATCCGCATCGAGAACAAGCGCGAGGAAGGCGGCGAGCCGGTCGCGGATTTGATCGTCGAGGGCAATCGCGCGCGCGGGCTCAAGGGCGTCGACGTGCCGGCGTCGCGCGCCCCTTCGATGATCGACGAATATCCGATCCTCGCGGTGGCCGCGGCGCTCGCGCAGGGCCGCTCGCGCTTCGACGGGCTCGCGGAGCTGCGCGTCAAGGAAAGCGACCGGCTGTCCGCGATCGCGGCGGGCCTGGCAGCGTGCGGCGTCAAGGTCGCGATCGAGGGCGATAGCCTGATCGTCGACGGCATGGGCGGCGCCGCGGGCGGGCGCGTTCCCGGCGGTGCCAGGGTCGAGACCCACATGGATCACCGCATCGCGATGGCGTTCCTCGTGCTCGGCCTCGCCGCGGACAAGCCCATCGCGATCGACGACGGCGCGATGATCGAGACCAGCTTTCCGGGCTTCGTCGAGCTCATGAACGGGCTCGGCGCGCGCATCGGCGCGCAATCACCTCGATGATCATCGCGGTCGACGGACCGGCCGCGTCCGGCAAGGGCACCCTTGCGCGGCGCTTGGCCGAGCATTTCGATTACGCCTATCTCGAGACCGGGCTCCTCTATCGCGCCGTGGCGCTCATGGTGCTCGAGGCAAAGGGCGATCCCTCCGATCCCGCGGCCGCCGAGCGCGCGGCGCGCGCGTTCGATTTCGCGCGGCTCCAGGACCCCGCGTGGCGCCAGGCGCTCGCGGCGGACCGGGTCTCGAACGCAGCCTCCGAGGTCGCGGCCGTTCCGGGCGTGCGCGCGGCCCTTCTCGAGCTGCAACGCGACTTCGTGCGCCGCCCGCCGGGCGACAAGGCGGGCGTGGTGCTCGACGGGCGCGACACCGGCACGGTCATTGCCCCCGAGGCGGACGTGAAGCTCTACGTCACGGCCAGCCCCGAGGTGCGCGCCGGGCGACGCCATAAGGAGTTGCAGGACCGGGGGGTAGACAGTATATATGCCCGCGTCCTGGAGGACCTCAAGGCACGCGACACGCGGGATTCCGCGCGCGCGGCCGCCCCGCTCAAGCCCGCCGCAGACGCCATTGTGCTGGATACCAGCGCGCTCGACGCGGACCGGGCCTTCGAGGCCGCGCTCGCGGCGATCCGGCTGAAGACAAGCGGCGGGGCGCGTTAGGGGCGTCGGGGAGCTTCGGGAATGCCGGGTGCGGAGCGCCCGGCGTGGTCAATGGGCGAAGACCGCCGGATCCAACCGGTCGGCCGGAAAAGCAACGATTGGAGATTAAATGGCAGACACCGACACCCTCGCGACGAGCGAGGAAAGCTTCGCGGCCCTCCTCGAGGAGAGCCTGCGCAACAACGAGAACTTCGAGCATTCCGTGGTCAAGGGCCGGGTCGTCGGCATCGAGGGCGATTTCGCCATCGTCGATGTCGGCCTCAAGGCCGAGGGGCGCGTGCCGCTCAAGGAATTCGGCCACGGGCCGGGCGTCAAGGTGCAGCCGGGCGACACGATCGACGTGTTCGTCGAGCGCATCGAGGACAAGAACGGCGAGGCGGTGCTGAGCCGCGAGAAGGCGCGCCGCGAGGAGAGCTGGACCCTCCTCGAGAAGGCGTTCAAGGACAATCAGCGCGTCAACGGCATCATCTTCGGGCGCGTCAAGGGCGGCTTCACCGTCGACCTCAATGGCGCGGTCGCGTTCCTCCCGGGAAGCCAGGTCGACATCCGCCCGGTGCGCGACGTGACCCCGCTCATGGGCCAGCCCCAGCCGTTCCAGATCCTCAAGATGGACCGCCAGCGCGGCAACATCGTGGTCTCGCGGCGCGCGGTGCTCGAGGAGACCCGCGCCGAGGCGCGCAGCGAGCTCGTGGCCAACCTGAAGGAAGGCCAGGTGCTCAAGGGCGTGGTCAAGAACATCACCGACTACGGCGCCTTCGTCGATCTGGGCGGCGTCGACGGCCTGCTCCACGTGACCGACATCGCCTGGCGCCGCATCAGCCATCCCTCCGAGGCGCTGCATATCGGCCAGAACGTCGACGTGCAGGTGATCCGCTTCAACCCCGAGACCCAGCGCATCTCCCTCGGCATGAAGCAGCTCGAGGCCGATCCCTGGGAAGGCGTCGCCGCCAAATACCCGGTCGGCACCAAGTTCAAGGGCCGCGTCACCAACATCACCGACTACGGCGCCTTCGTCGAGCTCGAGCCGGGGATCGAGGGCTTGGTCCACGTCTCCGAGATGAGCTGGACCAAGAAGAACGCGCATCCGGGCAAGATCGTCTCGACCAGCCAGGAGGTCGAGGTGATGGTGCTCGACGTCGACCCGCAGAAGCGCCGCATCTCGCTCGGCCTGAAGCAATGCCTCGAGAATCCCTGGGCGAGCTTCGTCGACAAGTATCCGGCGGGCACCGAGCTCGAAGGCGAAATCAAGAACATCACCGAGTTCGGCCTGTTCGTGGGGCTCCCCGGCGAGATCGACGGCATGGTCCACCTCTCGGACCTCGACTGGAACCGTCCGGGCGAGGAGGCGATCAAGGACTACAAGAAGGGCGAGCGGGCCAAGGTCAAGGTGCTCGACGTCGACGTGGACAAGGAGCGCATCTCGCTCGGCATCAAGCAGCTCACCTCCGATCCCTTCGAGCGCACCGCGACCGCGGTCAAGAAGGGCGAGGTCGTCACCTGCACGGTCGTCAAGGTGCTCGATTCGGGCGTCGAGGTGGCGGTGGGCGACGGAGCCACGGGCTTCATCCGCAAGGCCGAGCTCAGCCGCGACCGGGTCGACCAGCGGCCGGACCGCTTCGCCGTCGGCGAGAAGGTCGACGCCAAGGTGATCTCGGTCGACCGCGCGACGCGGCGCTACAGCCTCTCGATCAAGGCGCGCGAGATCGAGGAGGACAAGCAGGCGATGGCGCAGTTCGGCTCGTCCGACAGCGGCGCGACGCTGGGCGACATCCTGGGTGCGGCCCTCACGCGCCCCGGCAAGGCAAAAGGCAAGAAGGACGAGGACGCCGACGCGGACGCGAAGGAAGGCGACGCGGAGGAATAGCGCGGCCTCGTCTGAAACGCGGCGAAATCGGGCGCGCGTCCTCGGGGCGCGCGCCTTTTTTCTCGTCTCGCCCCGTCCCGGGCGCGCGCCGGGCGCTCTCGGGCGCGGATTCGCTGGGCCCGCGCGGGGCGGAAAAAGCCCCTATTTCTGAGAGGCTTACCCTTGACGCGCGGGGTCCGCTCTGGCAGCTTTGGCGTCTTGGCGCGCGGTGGGGAGCGGGGCGTCGCTCGGGAACGAGGGGGATTCTGGTGTCGATGACCAAGTCGGAGCTGATCCTGCGCATCGCCGAGCGCAACCCGCATCTCTATCAGCGCGACGTAGAGCGCATCGTCTCCACCATCTTCGACGAGATTTCCGGCGCCCTCTCGCGCGGCGACCGGGTCGAGCTGCGCGGCTTCGGCGCATTCTCGGTCAAGAAGCGCGGCTCGCGCATGGGCCGCAACCCGCGCACCGGCGAGGCGGTCGCCGTGAGCGACAAGCAGATCCCCTTCTTCAAGACCGGGAAAGAGCTGCGCGAGCGCCTCAACGGCAAGAAGTAGCGCTGGCGCCCCGTAGGGAGCCAAGGAACGCGCGGATTTTCGCGCCACCGGCTGCAAGCCCGTGGGTATCGTGGCGAGCGGACCGCGACGCCGGGACGCCCAAACCACCGAGCCGCCCAGGGCCAGGAGACCGCGCGCACGACGCGCCCTGACAGGACGGCCTCCCGCGGGGTAGGATCGCGACATGAAGTTCATCGGCTGGCTGTTCGGCGTCGCGATCGCGCTCCTGCTCATCGTCTTCGCGGTGTCGAACGGCGCGAGCGTCGCCTTGCGCTTCGAGCCCTTCCCCTACGCGGTCGAGCTCCCCGTCTACGCGGTCGCGTTCCTCGCACTCGTGATCGGCTTCGCTTGCGGCGGGTTCATCGCCTGGCTCGGTGGCGGCAAGTGGCGGCGGCGCGCGCGCCGCGCCGAAGCCGAGCTCGCGAAGCAGAAGCGCGCCGATGGCAGCACCCTGTTGCTCGACGCGCCGGCCGCCTTGCCGGCACAGGCCACGCGATCGCCGCCCGCGCTCTCCACGGAGCCCCAGCCGCCCCGGCCGGATTGAGGCGACCGACAATGCGTTAGTCATTGGGAATCCTGTGCGCCTCGACGACGTTGATGAGAACGTCGGTATAGTGATGCGCATTGAAGGCGTGAAAGAGCGTGCCGGTGATCGATACGCGGTGTCCCACCCATTCGTCGTGGGGCGGATACGCATGCTCGTACACCATTTCCATTGACGTCACGTTCCGCTCCGGCACCATGTAGGGATCGTAAGCTTCATTTCCGTTTACGCAAATGGGATGGTCGAGATCGAGCCACCAATAGGTCCCTTTTTCGTCGTGCAATGGATCCTCGCCGTAGTTGGGCGGGCCATATCCCACATGGGCGCTGATCGTGCCGGTCAGGGTAACGGTCTTCGGCTCATAGTCGACGCAGGCCGCCGCTCCGGCGGGCGTCCCGTACCAGACGGTCAGATATAGAATGCCGAGGATCGCTCCGGCGCGCACGAGATGCATGTCAAGAAGCTCCGCTTCTGGATACGGTTCCCGCCTTCCATCCTTCCTGATGTTGAATCGCCTGTGCAACGCTATCGATTTGCGCGGCGTTCATCGAGCCGAGGGTCCGGTTCTGGGAAAGCCCGGTGCGCGCGGAAATGGCGGCGATATACCGAGCTGTGTCGTTCTCGTTGGGCGGAGCCCAATCGTGCAAGGCTTGGCCGAGGGTTTTGTCGCTCCACTCGGGCGACCCCAAACGCGACGTGAGCGCATTGTATCCGGTCGCGTAATCCGGAAAGACGGCTAGAACGCCGTTGGTGCCGATTTGTCCCGCGCCGGCAGTGAACGAGCCTGAATGCATATTTCCCGGGTCATTGTTCCGCCACGAGATCGTACCCCCGGTTCTTATTTCGGTCGATCCATCGGGATTTTGGATGACGACTTGGCGTCCTCGACCGTGAGCACGCGGCGATTGGTTGGCCTGGCCGATCTGCGCATCGCCGCCATCTGACCACTCGCCGCTGATCGTCATCGCGCCCGGTCCGTCCAGGATAGTCGGTGAACACCATTATGGTGTAATACGCAACTTCGCTCAAGCGAAAAATCTGCCCCCCTACAATCATAAATTCGGTGCCCGCAGGCGGGCCCGACGCCGCTCGGGAGCGCTTCGCGCGGCCCGGCCGGTCTGCTATAGAGACGCCGCCATGACCCCGACCCCTCGATCGCATCCGGCCCAAGCCGGCGCCCGCGCGCCCGTGGGATCGCGCGTCTACGCGGCCCTCGACACGGTCGAGCTCGACCGGGCCTTGGCGCTTGCACGCGCCCTCGAAGGGGCGGTGGGCGGCCTCAAGATCGGGCTCGAGCTGTTCGGCGCCCATGGGCCGGGAGGATTGAAGGCGCTCGCCCATGCGGGCCTGCCGCTGTTCCTCGATCTGAAGCTCCACGACATCCCGAACACGGTCGCGAGCGCGGTGCGCGCGGTCTCGCCGCTGGCACCCGCGATCTTGACCCTGCATGCCGCGGGCGGACCCGCGATGCTACGCGCGGCGAAGGACGCGGCCATCGAAGCGGCGCGCAATGCCAAGGTCCCGCCCATGAAGCTCGTCGCCGTCACCGTGCTCACGAGCCTCGACGAAGGCGATCTCGCGCGCATGGGTCAGGCGGGCCCGGTCGCGGACCAGGTGCTGCGTTTGGCCGAGCTCGCGCAAGAGGCCGGCATCGACGGCGTCGTGTGCTCGCCCCAGGAGGTGGCATTGCTGCGGACGCGCTGCGGACCCGGCTTCCTCCTCGTCGTTCCCGGCATCCGCCCGAGCTGGGCCGAGGCGGGCGACCAGAAGCGCGTGATGACGCCGAAGGAGGCGATCGAAGCGGGCGCCGATTTTCTTGTGGTCGGCCGGCCGATCACGAAGGCGGCCGACCCGCGCGCGGCCGCTCTGCGCATCGCCGCGGAGCTCGTCGAGCCATGACCATCGCGGTCAAGATCTGCGGCGTCAATTCCGTCGCCGCCGCCAAGGCCGCGGTCGCGGGCGGCGCCGATTATGTGGGCCTCGTCTTCTATCCGCCATCGCCGCGGTTCCTGACGCCCGAGGAAGCGGCCAAGGTCGCGCACCCGGTGCCCGAGCGAATCAAGAAGGTCGGCCTCTTCGTCGACGTGCATGACGAGGAGATCGCGGCGGTGATGGCCGAGGTGCCGCTCGACATGCTCCAGCTCCACGGCAGCGAGACGCCGGGCCGCGTGCTCGGCCTCAGGAAGCGCTTCGGCATTCCGGTGATGAAGGCGATCAAGATCGCCGGCGAGCGCGACGTCGCGGAGGCGAGCCGCTATTTCGACGCGGCCGACTGGCTCTTGTTCGACGCCAAGGCGCCGCGCGAGATGAAGGGAGCGCTTCCGGGCGGGAACGCGTTGCGTTTCGATTGGCGCCTGATCGCGGCCAGGAGCTGGCCGCTACCCTGGATGCTCTCGGGCGGACTCACGGCCGAGAACGTCGCCGAGGCGCTGCGCTTGAGCGGTGCCAAGGCGGTCGACGTCTCGTCCGGCGTCGAGGACCGGCCGGGGCACAAGAGCCCGGCCAAGATCGCGGCCTTCCTCGAGGCCGCGAAGCGCCACGCCCATGCCCGCTAGGGCCTTGATCGCGCGGCGTTTTCCGGCTTTGACCTTTGGCCCGCACTCGTGCTTGATAAGGCCCTCATGAGCGAGCCCCGATGAGCGAGCCCCTGAAGCGGCCGCGAGACGGCCTCAACACTTTCCGCGCCGGCCCGGACGAGCGCGGCCATTTCGGCCTCTATGGCGGCCGCTACGTCGCCGAGACGCTGATGCCGCTCCTGCTCGAGCTCGAAGAGGCCTATCGCGCGGCCAAGGCCGACCCCGAATTCCAGGCCGAGCTCGCGGGATATCTCGAGCATTATGTCGGCCGTCCCAGCCCGCTCACTTTCGCGACGCGCCTCACCGAGCATTTCGGCGGCGCCAGGATTTATTTGAAGCGCGAGGACCTCAACCACACCGGCGCCCACAAGATCAACAACTGCATGGGCCAGATCATGCTCGCGCGCCGCATGGGGAAGACGCGCATCATCGCCGAGACGGGGGCGGGCCAGCATGGCGTCGCGACCGCGACGGTCGCCGCGTTGTTCGGCCTGCCCTGCGTCGTCTACATGGGCGAGGTCGACATCGAGCGCCAGAAACCCAACGTGTTCCGCATGCGCCTCCTGGGTGCCGAGGTACGGCCCGTCACCTCGGGCTCGCGCACCCTCAAGGACGCGATGAACGACGCGCTGCGCGATTGGGTCACGAACGTGCGCGATACTTATTACATCATCGGCACGGTCGCGGGGCCCCATCCCTATCCCGCCCTCGTGCGCGACTTCCAGGTGATCATCGGCAACGAGACGCGCACCCAGATCCTCGAGGCGGAGGGACGGCTCCCCGACACGCTGGTCGCCTGCATCGGCGGCGGCTCGAACGCGATGGGCCTGTTCCATCCCTTCCTCGACGAGCCGAACGTGAGGATCGTCGGCGTCGAGGCCGGCGGCGAAGGGCTCGAGACCGGGCACCACGCGGCCTCCATGGCGGGCGGCGCACCCGGCGTGCTGCACGGCAACCGCACCTATTTGCTCCAGAACGCGGACGGCCAGATCACCGAGGCGCACTCGATCTCGGCCGGCCTCGATTATCCCGGCGTCGGGCCCGAGCATGCCTGGCTCAAGGACACCGGCCGGGTCGAGTACGTGCCGATCACGGACCAGGAATCGCTCGACGCGTTCCAGCTCTGCTCCAAGCTCGAGGGCATCATCCCCGCACTCGAATCGGCGCACGCGCTCGCCCATGTCGCGAAGATCGCGCCCAAGCTGCCGCGCGACCACGTGATCGTGGTGTGCCTCTCGGGGCGCGGCGACAAGGACATTTTCACGGTCGCGGACCGGCTCGGGGCGAGCCTATGAGTGCCGGCCATCCCCACCGCATCGCGCGCCGCTTCGCCGAGCTCAAGCGGGCGGGCCGCGCGGGGCTCGTGACCTTCGTGAGCGCTGGCGACCCGGACCAGCGCACCTCCCAAGCGCTTCTCGACGGCTTGCCCGGGGCGGGTGCGGATTTGATCGAGCTCGGCATGCCCTTCTCCGACCCCATGGCGGACGGGCCCGCGATCCAGGCCTCGAGTCTGCGCGCGCTCGCTTCCGGCGCCGACCAGCACCGCACGCTCGCGCAAGTGCGCGCGTTCCGGAAACGCGACGTGGACACGCCCGTGATCCTCATGGGCTACTACAATCCGATCTACCGCTACGGCCCCGAAGCCTTCGTGCGCGACGCGGCGGCGGCGGGCGTCGACGGCTTCATCGTGGTCGATCTCCCGCCCGAGGAGGATCGCGAGCTGCGCCCGCTCGCCGAGGCCGCGGGCATCGACTTCGTGCGCCTCATCGCCCCCACCACGGGTCCCGCGCGGCGCAAGACCCTGTTCGAGAACGCGAGCGGCTTCGTCTACTACATCTCGATCACCGGCATCACCGGCGCGCGCGGCGCCGTCATCGCCGAGGTCGAGCGCGCGGTCGAGCGCATACGCGCCGAGACGCCGCTCCCCGTCGCGGTCGGCTTCGGCATCAAGTCGCCCGAGGACGCGGCGGCGATCGCGCGCATCGCCGACGCGGCGGTGGTGGGCTCGGCCATCGTCGACACCGTCGGAGCCAAGCTCGACGCGCGCGGCAAGGCCACGCCCGATCTCGTGCCCGCGACCCTCGCGCTGGTGAGGCACCTCGCCGAGGGCGTACGCGGTGCGCGCGCGCGCGACGCGAAGAAGGCCGCGTCATGAACTGGCTTACCAATTTCGTGCGCCCACGTATCCGGGCGCTGGTCCAGAAGACCAACGTGCCGGACAATCTCTGGACCAAATGCCCGAAATGCGGCCAGATGATCTTCCATCGCGAGATCGAGACCAATCTCGGCGTTTGCCCCCATTGCGACTATCACATGCGCCGGAGTGCCGCCGAGCGCCTCGCGATGCTGTTCGACGAGGGCAAGTACCAGAAGATCGAGCTTCCGGCGAGCGTCATCGATCCCCTGAAGTTCCGCGACCGCAAGCGCTACGCCGAGCGCCTCAAGGAGGCACAGGCCAAGACCGGTCTCACGGACGCGATCGTGGTCGCGCACGGGCGCATGGGCGGGATTCCGGCCGTGATCGCCGCCTTCGAGTTCGATTTCCAGGGCGGCTCCATGGGGATCGGCGTGGGCGAAGCGATCGTGGCCGGCGCCAAACTGGCCCTCCTTCAGCAGGCGGCCCTCATCGCGATCCCCTCCTCGGGCGGAGCGCGCATGCAGGAGGGCATCCTCTCGCTCATGCAGATGCCGCGCACCGTGATCGCGGTCGAGCAGCTGCGCGATGCGCAATTGCCGTTCCTGGTCGTGCTCACCGACCCGACCACGGGCGGCGTCTCGGCCTCCTTCGCCATGCTGGGCGACGTCGAGATCGCGGAGCCGGGGGCCGTGATCGGCTTCGCGGGCGCGCGCGTCATCGAGGAAACCATCAAGGAGAAGCTGCCCGAGGGGTTCCAGCGCGCGGAATATCTCCTCGAGCACGGCATGGTCGACATGGTGGTGCACAGGAAGGCGCTGCGCGACACGCTGATCCGTACCCTTAGCCTGCTCATGAACCGGCGGCCGCCGGCCGCGATCGTGCCGCTCGGCGAGCGCGGCGCCAAGGGTGCCGGGCCGCTGCCGGGGTCGAAGCCGCCGGCGGCCGAGCCCAAGGGCCCGGGCGAGCCGCCGCGCGACCGTCACGGCATCACCCAGATCGGCTGACATGGCGCCGATGGACAAGGCGCCGGTAGACAGGGCGCCGGTCGACAGGGCAGCGGTCGAAGAGCCGGACGCGCGCGCCAAGCGGCCGAGCGATTTCGTGCTCGAGCGGTTGCTCGCGCTCCATCCGAAGATCATCGATCTCTCGCTCGGCCGCATCGAGCGCCTGCTCGACCGGCTCGGCCATCCCGAGCACCGGGTGGCGCCCGTGGTCCATGTCGCGGGCACCAACGGCAAGGGCTCGACGCTTGCCTTCCTGCGCGCGATTCTCGAGGCCGCGGGCTATCGCGTCCAGGCCTACACCTCGCCCCATCTCGTGCGTTTCGCCGAGCGCATCCGGCTCGCGCGCGGCATCGTCACGGAGGAGCGCTTGACCGCGCTCCTCGAGGAATGCGAGCGCGCCAATGGCGGCGAGCCCATCACCTTCTTCGAGATCACCACGGCGGCGGCGTTCCTCGGGTTCGCGCGCGAGGCGGCGGACGCGCTTCTGCTCGAAGTGGGGCTCGGCGGCCGGCTCGATGCGACCAACGTCATCGCGCGGCCAGCACTTTCGGTGATCGCACCCGTCTCGATCGACCATACCCAATATCTCGGCGACACGATCGAGGCGATCGCGTTCGAGAAGGCGGGTATCCTGAAGCCGGGCGTCGCGGCCGCGATCGGGCCGCAAGCGCCGGGGGCGATGGGCGTCATCGAGCGCGAAGCCGAGCAGCGCGGCGCACCGCTTTATCGATTCGGCACGGAGTGGCGCATCGAGCCGCACGACGACGGCTTGCGTTACGAGGGGCGGCGTTGGCGCCTCGACCTCCCGCGTCCCAATCTTCTCGGCGCGCATCAAGTTCTCAATGCCGGGCTCGCGGTCGCGGCGGCGGAGAAGCTCGACGGCTTCAAGATCGTGCCCGAGCATGTCGCGGCGGGCCTGACCCATGCCGAATGGCCCGCGCGGCTCCAACGCCTGACCCGCGGGCCGCTCGTCGACGCATTGCCGAGCAAGGAATGGGAGCTGTGGCTCGATGGCGGCCACAATGCGGCGGCGGGGCTGATTTTGGCCGACGAGGCCGAGCGCTGGCGCCGCGAGGCCCCACGCGCGATGCCCCTGGGCCTCGTCTACGGCATGCTCAAGACCAAGGACGCCGAGGGATTTCTCGGCCCCCTAGCACCTTTTGCCGCGGCCTTACGCGCGATCGCGGTGCCGGGCGAGCAAGCGAGCCTTTCGGCCGACGAGGCGGCACAGCACGCGCGCAAGGCGGGCTTCAAGGCCGAGGCCGCGCCGGACGCGCTTTCGGCGGTGCGCGAGCTCGCGGCCGCGCTGCCCGGCCCGGCGCGCATCCTCATCTGCGGCTCGCTCTATCTCGCGGGCAAGGTGCTGGCGGAAAACGGGTGATGGCACGGCTTTACGTCTTCGCACGCTTCCACGCGCGCACGGGCCGCGAGGATGCCGCCGCGGCAGCGATCCGCAAGGTCGCGGGCCCGACCCGTGCCGAGCCGGGCTGCCTCGTGTTCCACGCGTTCCGCTCGACGCGCGACAAGTGCCTCTTCTACATCCACTCGACTTGGCGCCATGAGGCCGCGTTCGAGCGCCACGCGGCGCTTCCACACACCGTGCGCTTTCTCGCCGAGATGGAGCGCCTCATCGACCGGCCGCGCGAGGTCACGCGCACGACGAAGCTACTGTGAGAGCGGTCAATGCTCAGTTGATCTTGAACCGGTTGCGAATCGCGAGCAGGAGCAAGAACAGCAGCACGGCACCGGTAATCGTCTGGATGATCGACAGGACTTCGATCCAAGTGGGAATGGCGATCCCACCAAGCCCGTCCCCGAATAAACGCTCGAGAACGCTCGCGCGCGCCGGACTGAGGCTGTTGACGTAAGGCAGCGCGTTGCCGAGGGTGAACGAGACCAGATCGTGATCCCAAAACCGCGGCGACGTGCCGTAGTCGGCGCGGTAGAGTGCCCGGTATGATTCGTGAAATCCGGCGAGCGACGCAGCGAGCCAGAGGGATGGCCGGAGCACGCTGCGCCCGCAATCGGACAGGGCGCCGTAGACGAACAGCATGAGCGTGAGCGCGAGCGGGCGCAACGGATCGCGTGCACGCAGATTGTCTGCAAGCTTGTCCCGGTCGATCCTCCCTCCGTTCCAAACCTCACGCCAACGATGGTCGGGCGGACGGCGCAAGCGCCTGAACTGGATGCCGCGCTGGGCCTTGCGCTCGAGGATGAAGAGATCGCGCTCCAAATCATGGGCCTCGACATCCTTGGCGATCTTGCGCAATCGCCGCAAGCTCGTCTCGACCGTGCTGCTCGAAGTCCAATTGCGGAAAAATCCCACTCGCTTGCCGAATGAAATCTTGGCCTCGCTCAAATCGAGATGGCCGAGCCCCTCGCTCCCGTCGAATTCCGGTATGCCTCGGAAATTCGCGCCGCTGAAAATGGCCGGGGCCTCGAATTTGCGATTGCGGAGCGAGCAATCACCGCTGAAAACTGCGCCATAGAAGGAAATTCCGATGAAGCGTTCGGGCATGGCGACCGCGACCAGCGCCTCGATGCGCGCCGATCGATTATTTGCATCTTCACCCGGAAGTTCCGGCGCAGACTCGAGATGCTCGCGCAATTGTTTGACATCGCAGCCATCAAAACACGTTCCAAGTCCGAATGTGGCACCCGCAAAGCTCCCCCAGCTTCCAAATGTAGTGCCGTAGAATCTCGCCCAATCGCCGAACTTGGCGCCCCGGAAGTCTGCGTCGGAACTTAGAATGGCGCCGTCGAAGCGCACTGATTCGCCAAACTTAATGCCGCCGAAGTGCGGTTCAATCCCGAATGTAGTTTGATCGAAATGAGCATGTTTTCCAAACTCAGCGCCGTAGAATTTGGTGTAATTGCCGAATGTCGCTCCTTCGAATTGCGCCCACTCTTCAAATTTGGCGCGGTCGAAAAGTGCTGCATCGCCGAATTTAGCGCGTCGGAAGGACATCCCTTCGGCGAACGCGGCACCACGAAATAATACTGATGCCCAAATTTTGGCGGGAGACCCCTCATCCCGCTTGTCTAAATGTCGAGGATAAAAATAATAGTTTCTCGCGGGCGCGAAAACAAACCCAGCGAAATCGATATTCCGGTTCTCGTCTTCTTTAAAATCAACATTTTCGAAATTCGGCGGGCCGTCGTAGCCCGGCAGTCGATCAAGATTCAGCCTTTTTGCAAGTTGCTTTGCGTCGCTATCGTCAAGTGGGTCAACGGCTGAGAGATTGAATTCATTGATTTCCTTATCCGTCATCCCGGTCCGGACCCAGCGATTCCATATCTTGGCGCCTTGGCGCGCGAGACGCAGATAGGGCTCCGACGGCGGCAAGTCCTCAATGCGGTCGACCATTCTGCCTCTCGAATGAGGGGGCTACGGACGCGGAGCCGCACGCCGCTGCGCGCGCCGGTTTAAGGGACCGAATTCGGCTCCTGAGCTAAAATACAGCCATTGGTGAATGCGCGCAAAATCCCATCTCGGCTTCGCTTGGGGCCGCGCCTCACCCCGGCCGCGTCCGGCGCGCCTCCTCAAATTCCGGCTCGCTCTCTCTCGCAGACAAGGTGCTGGCGGAGAACGGGTGATGGCTTGACACCGGTAAATACATATTGTAAATACGTGCATGCGGTTCGCATGGGACCCGGGGAAGTATCGTGGCAATCTCCGACGTCACGGGATTTCGCTGCGCGACGCCGCGCGCATCTTCGAGGGTCCGACGCTCGAGCGGGTGGACGACCGGTTCGATTACGGCGAGGTCCGGGTCTATGCGATCGGCCTCGTGAACGGCATCGAGATCTCAGTCGTCTATACCGATCGCGGCGATGTCCGGCGATTGATTGCGGCCTGGAGGGCCGAGCCCCATGAAAGACGCGCCTACTGGCGGAATCTCGAAAAAGGCATCTAGGCCGCGCGCGCGCAAGGCCGCGCTACGTACCGATTGGAAGCGCCTTCGCGGCACGAGCGACGCCGAGCTGCACGCGCGCGTCGCGGCCGACCCGGACATCGCGCCGACCGATGCCGCGTTCTGGAACGAGGCGCGTCTGGTCCTGCCGCGGCCCAAGGAAATCGTGACCATCCGGCTCGATGCCGATCTATTAGAATGGTTCCGGCGCGAGCGAGGCTACCAGACGCGCATCAACGCCATCTTGCGCGCTTATATGCGCGCGCAAGGGAACGACGCCGCGTAATCTGGCGCGCTTCGGCCGACGTTTCCCCTCGAACGAAAACCCCGCCGTCGCCGGCGGGGTTTGTCTTGGAAGCCTGTGCGCGCGAGCGCGAGAGACGCAAGCGCCTAGAGCACGCTCTGGACCCATTCGTAGAGCTTGCTTTTGGGGAGCGAGCCGACCTTGGTCGCCGCGACCTGGCCGCCCTTGAACAGCATGAGGGTCGGGATGCCGCGCACGCCGTATTTCTGCGGCGTGGTCGGGTTCTCGTCGATGTTGAGCTTGGCCACCTTGACCTGGCCGGTCAGGTCCATCGCGAGCTCGGCGAGGGCGGGCGCGATCTGCTTGCACGGGCCGCACCATTCGGCCCAGAAATCGACCAGCACCGGCCCTTGGGCCTTGAGCACGTCGCCCTCGAACGAGGCATCGGAAACATTGATCGTGGCCATCTGTCGTCCCCTCAATGGTTTAGGCTGGGTGCGCGCCTCGGAGCGGGCGCGTCGTGGGGCTAATGCCGGGGATGAATTTAGGGTTGGCGGCGGGAGGGGTCAAGGCGGGCAAGCCCGCGACCGGTCAGGGCGCGAAACGGTCGAGAAGGGCCGCGTCGAGCGCCATGAGCGCGGGCCCGTCGGTCCACAAGAGCGCGCAACGCACGTCGCGCCCCGGATAGACCTCGCGCAGCAACGCGCGATAGGCGGCCATCTGCTTCAAATAGAGCGGTGCCACCTCGTCCGCGCGCGCAGGCGGCGGCCGGTTGGTCTTGTAGTCGACCACGAGCACCGCGCGCGGCGTCGCGACCAGGCGATCGACCTGGCCCGCGATCGAGACCGGCCCGGCGCGGCCCTCGACGTTGCCGGTAAGCGGCACCTCGGCGCGGCTCCCGGGCCCGAACAGTGGGGCGTAGTCGGGATGGGCGAGCACTGCGAGCGTCTCCTCGACGAGGGCCGTTTGCATCGCCGCGTCGAGCCCGAGGGACGCGCGCGCGAGATAGCGCCGCGCGGCCGCCGCGCGCGCCGCGGGGGCGAGATCGGGCAAAGCCTCGAGGAGACGGTGGATCAGGAGCCCGCGTAGGAACCGCTTGGTACCATCGTCGCTCGTAGGCGAACGCGGCGCGGGCTCGTCTTCCTCTGGGCGCGACGGTGCCAAGGGTCGCGTGGGCTTGGGCTCGGCGGGTGCCGCGCGTTTCGCCCAATCGGGCAGGGCCGAAGCAACGGAAGCCGATGCCTCTGTGTCGCTCTTGCCGTCAGGTGCGGCGGTCTGCGATCGCACGAGGCGATAGCCAGCGCCATTCCATCCGCCCGCGAGCTCGGGCGCGAAATCGAGCTCGATCTTCTCGGCCTTGCCCTGTTGCGCGAGATCGCCGAGCCCGGCCGCGACCAGATCGTACCAGCAGCCCTCCCCACGCGGACGCCCCGTCTCCCAGCCGCACACGTAAAGCCGGTCGCGCGCGCGCGTCATGGCGACATAGAGAAGCCGGCGATATTCCCGGTCGCGCGCGGCGGCTGCCTCGGCGCGTCGCTCGGTCGCGACGCGCTCCTCGTCGGCCTTGAGCGGCGGCCAGAGGAACGGCCCGTCGCCCGTCCTCGGCCAGAGCAGGCGCTCGCGGTTGCGCGTCGCCTGGCTCGGGGTCGCGAGCGTGTCGGGGAGGAAGACGATGGGCGCTTCGAGCCCCTTCGCCCCATGCACGGTGAGGATACGCACCTCGTCGCGCGCCGTTGCTTCGGCATCGCGCTTGATCTCGCCCTCGCCCTCCGCGACCCAGCGGAGGAACCCTTCGAGGGACGGCACGTGGCCGCGCTCATATTGGAGAGCGAGGGCCAGGAACTCGTCCATCGGCTCGGCCGCCTCGGTGCCCAGGCGCGCGAGCATGCGCTCGCGTCCGCTCGGGCTCCCGGGCGCCGCGCGCGCATCGAGGAGTTGGGCGAAAAGCTCGTAGGGCCGGACGTAATCGACGCGCGCGAGGAGGGCCGCGAGCCGGTCGCGCGTCGCGGTCCAATCGGCGCGTTCGCCGGCGCGGCGTTGAAGCTCGGCCCAAAGCGAAAGATTGGCGCGCCCATAAGCGAGATCGAACAGCGCCTCCTCGTCCCATCCGAAAAGCGGCGATTTGAGAGCGCTCGCGAGCGAGAGATCGTCCTCCGGCATCAAGAGGAACAGCGCGAGCGCCATCAGATCCATGACCGCGATCTCGTGCGTGAGCACCATGCGGTCGACGCCCGCGACCGGGACGCCGCGCGATTTCAGCGCGCGCACGAGCTCGCTCAAGAAGGCCCCGCGCCGGCGCACCAGGATCATCACGTCGCCCGCGCGAATCGGACGCGCCTGGCTTTCGAGCGGCTCCTTGGTCTCGATCCAACGCGCGATGCGCGCGGCGATGAGGCCCGCAAGGCGCGCCCGCGGATCGTCGCGCGTCCCACGCTCGACCGGCAGCGCCCAGGGCTCGAGCGCCTCCTTGCCGCGCGGGGCCACGGCCGGCCACAGCTCGACGAGCCCCGCCTGACCTTGGCGCCGCGCATCGTGGTGAATTGTCTCGCCTGAGGCCGCGACGCCGTCGGCGGCCTCGGCGCGCGCGAACACCGCGTCGACCGCCTCGAGAATGGCGGGCGACGAGCGGAACGAGAGGCTGAGCGGAATCGGGCGCCAAATCTCGCCCGCCGCCCGGACGCGCGCCGCGAACTGGACGCCCATCGCGTCGAACGCCTCGCGATCGGCGCCCTGGAAGCTGAAGATCGACTGCTTCGCGTCGCCCACGGCGAAGAGCGTGCGCGTCTCCTCGCGCGCCCCCGAGCCGGCGAAGAATTCCTCGGCGAGGGTCGCCACGATGCGCCATTGGTCCGGGCTCGTGTCCTGCGCCTCGTCGATCAGGATGTGGTCGAGGCCGCGATCGAGCTTATAAAGCACCCAATCGGCGCCGCGCCGCGCGAGGAGCCGGCGCGTCTCGAGGATGAGGTCGTCGAAATCGACCAGCGCGCGACGCACCTTGTGCGCGCGATAGGCCGCGAGCACGGCGCCGCCGAGAGCGAGAAGCGACCGGCTCGTGAGGACGAGGGTCGCCGCCTTGACGCGCTCGATGGTTGCGAGAACGCGGTCCGCCTCGGCGCCGAGGATTTCGAGGATGCCGGGCATCGCGTTGATGGCATCCTTGGTCGCGAGGCGCGCGCGCCGCTCGCCCTTATCGGTCAGATAGGCGCCGACATAGCGCTCCCAAGTCTCGACGCGCCGCGCGGGCTCGGCGAGCCAGTCCGCGATGAGCTGACCGAGCTTTCGGTCACTCTTCGAGGCTTCGAGCAGGGCCGCGGCTGCGCGTTTCAGGGAGACCGGATCGAAGGCGTCGTCCGCGCAGGCCGCGCCGAGGATCGTCTCGGGGTCGGCGCCACGCTCGACGCCGAGCAGCTCGCGCAGCTCGTCCTCCGCGCGCGCGAGCCCCCGGGGCCGGTCGATAAGCGCCATAACGCGCCCACGCGCCTTGGCGAGCTCGGCCATGAGCTCGTGGAACGCCTCCTCGCCGGTGCGCGCCGTGACCTCGCCGAGGGCCGCGGCGAGGGCCGCGTTTCCAGGCCGCTCGGCGCCCGCGAGGACTTCGTTGAGGGCGAGCTCCATGAGCTCGCGCGCGCTGCGCTCGTCCATGACCTGGAAATGGGGCGCCAGACCCGCCTCGAGCGGGAAGCGGCGCAGGAGCGATTCCGCGAAGGCGTGCACGGTCTCGATCTTGAGCCCGCCCGGCGCCTCGACCACGCGTGCGAAGAGGCGCCGCGCGCGCTCGAGCGCGTCGCCTTGCGCGGCGGAACCCGTGAGACGCGCGAGCCGCTCGGCGAGCGCGGGATCGGGAATGGTCGCCCATTCGCCGAGGAGGCGGTTGACCCGGTTCGCCATATTGGCCGCGGCGGCCTTGGTGAAGGTAAGGCACAAGATGCGCTCGGGCGCCGTGCCCGCGAGCAGAAGCGCGAGCACCCGGTTGGTGAGCACGGTCGTCTTCCCTGTGCCCGCCGACGCCGCGACCCAGACCGAGGCCTTGGGGTCGCCAGCGAGGATCGAGTTCCGCGCATGGATGTCCGCGGCGCTCATTCGTCACTTCCCTCGGCCGACCATTCCTTGACGCGCGCGAGATGGGCGTAGTCGCCGAAGCGCGGCGCGTGCTCGGGGCGCGGCTCGGCGCGATAGGGCGTCGCCGCATCGTCGAAGGCGGCGATGAGCCGCTCGAGCCCCGCGCGCGCCGCCTTTGCCAACGCCGGCGGGTCCTTGAGCACGACCTTGACCTCGTCGGCGTCGCTCCGGGAGAGCGCCCAGAACTCGAGGGACGCGACCGTCTCGGCCGCCACGCGCTCGAACGCACCCGCTTCCGCCATCGCGGCCTCGAGGGGCAATTGGGGCGCCAGGCCGAGCTCGACGATCTTCTTTCCGGGCACGCTTCCGGTCTTGTAATCGACGATCGCGAGGCCGCCCTCCTCGAGCCGGTCGATGCGGTCCGCGCGCCCTTCGAGGATGAAGGGGCCCGCCGGGCCTTTGAGCGTCAAGCTTCCCCTGACCTCGCCGCGGCAAGCCGCGAGATCCACGCGGCGCAAGCGCTCCTCGGCCACGAACCAGCGCGCGATGCGCTCGAAGCGCGGCCACCAGAAGGCGCGCACGCCGGGCCGCTCGAGCGCCGCGCCGAAGCTCGCGCGGCCGATCTCGAGGAGACGGCCGAGCGCGTCCGCCGGCAGGTCCGCGGGATGGGCCTCGACGAAACGCGCCAATGCTTCGTGAATGAAGCTGCCGCGCTCGGCCGCTCCCGGGTCGGCGTCGGCGGGATCGAGCGGCTCGAGGCGCAGCACGTGGCGCGCATAGATCGCGTAGGGATCGCGCATCCAGGTCTCGATCTCGGTGACCGACAGCTTGCGCGGGCGTGCCGCGACGGGCGGCCGCGGCGCGGGCGGCTCGATGGGAAGTGCGGGTGCTTGCGGCGCGTCGAGAAGCTCGAACCAGCCGCGCGCAGGAAGATCGCGCGCGAGCCCGAGCCCGACCGCGGCGAGCAGATTGTCGAGGCGCGCGAGCCACCGCGCGGGCACGGTCGGCGCCCCCTCGAGCTTGAGCGCGCGCGTGAGTACCACCTCGGGGGCGGCGCAGGCTTGTGCGAAATCGTGCGCCGCGAGGCCGATGCGGCGCTCGGGCTCGGCGAGGCCGAAATCCTTCCGCATCGGGCGCGACATCCAGGGATCGGCCGCGGGTGCCCGCGGCCAGGTGCCCTCGTTGAGGCCGCCCAGGATGGTGAGGTCGGCGCGTTGGAGCCGCGCCTCGAGCGGACCCCAGATGAAAAGCCGCGGATGGCGCCCGTAACGCGGCCGCACCACGCCGCCCGCGAGCAAGGTCGCGAACAGGCCGGGATAAGCGCCACCCTCGATGGGCGATGCGTCGCCCAGCGCTTCGCCGAGCTCGGCCACGAAGCGGGACGCGGTTTCCCCCGCCTCACCGGCCCAGAGACGCGCGGCGCCATTCTCGGTTTCGCTCGCGGCCAAGGCCTCGGCTGCCGCGATATGGGCTTCGAGCGCCGTGGCGGGTGCCACGCTCTTCTTAGCGAGCGCCGCCACGAGAGGTCCGAGTGCTTTCTCGAGCCGCGCGACGAGGCGGCCGAGCACCGGCTGCGCCGCGCGATGCCGCGCATCGATCGACTTCAACGCCGCGCGCAGCCCATCGAAGCCACCTTGCGGACGCGGGCCGCGCAAGATCGCGAGCTCGAGCAAACGCGCCTCGTGGCGGAATCGCGCGGTCTCGATCCCGCCGGCCGCGAGCGGATGCTTCAACAACGCGATGAGCGCCAAGGGTGCCAGATCCTCGGCGGCGGCCTCGGCGACGAGGCGCAAATAAGCGCCGGGCGGCGTCGCATCCAGTGGCGTTCCGGCGGAATCGTCGATCTCGATCTCCCAGCGCGCGAGCTCGGCCGCGACGCGGCGCGCAAGCGCGCGGTCGGGCGTCACGAGGGCGGCGGTACGCCCCGGCGTCTCGAGCGCCTCGCGCATGAGAAGGGCGATCGTCCCCGCCTCCTCGCGCGGGCTCGGGCATTCGACGCGCGCGAGACCGGCGAGGGAGTCTTTCGAGAGAGTTCCGAGCCGGCGCCAGGCGTCGGTGGTCTCGGCGGGGCGCATGGCCTCGACGATGAGCCGCGCGCGCACGCGCGGCGGCGCGTCCGCGACCGGCCAAAGCATGACGTCATGCCGCTCGATGCCGAAGCGCTCCAAGAGCCGCTTCATGGCGAATTGCGGATGCGTCGGCCCGACGAGGTCCCAGGCGTCGCTTTCGGTCAGATCGAGGTCGAGGCCGGGCAGCACCACGCGGCCCTGGGGCAAGCTCGCGACCAGCGCCAGAAGCTCGGCCGTGGCGGGCACGCTGCCGGTCGAGCCCGCCGCGATCACCGGGCCCTCGGGCGGACGGACGCGCCAAAGCTCCGCGCGCGCATCGAGCGCCAGGTTGCGGCGCCGCGCGGGATCGACGGCGCCGAGCGTCTCGAGGATACGCGGCCAGTGCGCCGTCACGAGCTCGAGAAACTCGAGCGTGATGCCCCAATGGGCCGCGTAGCTCTCCGGCACGAGGCCGGCGAGACGCGAAAAATCGAGGCGCTCGGTCTCGACCTCGTCGATCAGATGCCCGAGCGCCTGGGCGAGAAGGGCCGCTTCCTCGGGCCCGCGCGCACGGCCCTCCTCGTCGGCGGGGAGCTTCCGGATCAGCTCGGCGAGCAGGAGCGTGCGGCGCAAGGGTGGGATCGCGGGCGGGAGGTCGAAGGATGCGCCAACCTCTTCGTCGGCCGCGAGCGGGCCCGAATCCTCGTCCACGTCGCCAAGCGGCGTGAGCCGCGGCAGCAAGAGCGCCCTGCCGCCCGAGAGCCGGAGAAACGCCTCGGCCATGGCGCGTGCCGCGCGCCGCGTGGGGAGAAGCAGCGTGTAGCCCGCGAGCCGGTCCGGATCGCCCGCGGTCTCGCGCAGGATCTCCGCCGCGATCGCATCGAGGAACGCGGCCCCCGGCGGAATCGTATAGACGCGCGGCAAGCCGCTCATCGGAAGTGTCCGCTCATGGCCCGAGCCCGCGTTCGGCGAGCGCTATGCTCTCGGGCGCCCCCACATGGAACGCAGCACCCTCATGCACGAGGCCGAAGAGGCGCCCGCGCGCGATCGCGCGATCGTAGAGAATATTGATCGAGAAGCGCTCGACCGCGACGCCGTCGAACAGGCGCTCGGAGAGGAGCTGCACGCCGACATAGACGTAGGGTGCTTGCCCGCCGGGCGCGCGGCGCGCGAGACGCCCGTCGGATGCGCGCGCGAAGTCGCCCGCACCCTCGTAGCCCGGCATCGCCCGCGCCGGCTGCAATAGCAGCAAGCCGTCCATCGACGAGGCGTCCCACGCGGCCGCCATGCGCTTCAGCGTGTCCTCCTTGCCGTCGAGCCAAAGCGCGTCGCTGTTGACGACGAAGAACGGCCCGGGGACGAGGCGCGGCAACGCGTTCGCGACGCCGCCGCCGGTCTCGAGCAGCTCGGGCTCGTAGGCGAGGACGATACGCGGCGCGCTTTGTCCCGACGCGGCGCGTGCCGCGACGTGGCGCTCGATCCGCTCGGCGAGATAATGCGTGTTCACGACGACGGTCTCGATCCCCGCCGCGGCGCAGCGGTCGAGCGCGCGGTCGAGAAGCGTGCGCCCGCCCACCTCGATGAGCGGCTTCGGCAGTGCGTCGGTCAAGGGCCGCATCCTGAGGCCGAGCCCGGCCGCGAGCACCATGGCGCGCTTCGGAAAGGGCGCGGCGCTCAATGGCCGTTATCCTGGCGCGGCACGTGGCGCGCGCCTTGCGGCATGTGACGCTCGAACCAGGCCTTGAGGCCGCCGAGTGCGGGGTGCGCGAGGGCGCGATCGACGAGCGACCAGACGCGCGGAATGTGGCGCAGGTAATTGGGCTTGCCGTCGCGCACCGAAAGGCGCGTGAAGACGCCCACGATGCGCGTATTGCGTTGGGCGCTCATCGCGGCATAGGACGCCTCGAAGGCTTGGCGGTCGAGGGCGGGGAACGCGTCGAGATAACGCGCCTTGAGCGACGCCTTGAATTCGGGCGCGAGATCGCGCCGCGCATCCTCGACGAGCGAGACGAGGTCGTACGTCGCGGGGCCGATCACGGCGTCCTGGAAGTCGAGGAGGCCGCACGCGGCGGCGCCTTCGCGGTCCGGCAGCGGCATGATGTTGTCGGGGAAGAAATCGAACAGCACCAGCGTCTCGGGCGCCTGGCGCGCGAGCGGGATGGTCGAGCGCCAGGCCTCGAGATAATTGGCGCGCAGGGCGCGCGTGAGCGGCACGGTCATCACGGTCGGCCAATACCAGTCGAGGAGATAACCCACTTCGCGCAGGTAGCGCTCCTCGCCGAACGGCGGCGCCGGTGCCGCGCGCGCGCGCGCGTCGCGATGGAGGGACGCGAGCGTGTCGACCGCGCGCCCGTACCAAAGCTCGATCTCCGGGCGCGGCGTTGCGGGATCGTCGACCAGGCGTGCCAAATTGGCGCGACCGAAATCCTCGAGAATCAGGAGCCCCGCCTCCTCGTCGGCGGCGAGGATACGCGGCGCCGAGAGGCCGAGCTCGGCAAGATGACGCGCGAGCGAGACGAAGGGCCGCACGTTCTCCTGGGGCGGCGGCGCGTCCATGAGCACCGAAGTCTCGGCGCCGCGCTCGAGCCGCTCGTAGCGCCGGAAGGACGCGTCGCCCGCGATCGGCGTGCGCGCGGCGTCGGCCCAGCCATGAGCCGCGAGGAAGGCCTCGATGCGCGCGGCGCGTCCGTTCATGGCACGAGTCCTTCGAGCCGCTTCGCCCAGGCTCCGCGGCCCACGAGACGCGCATGGCGTGCCGTCGGCTTCGCGCCCGTCGAAAGCTCGAGCTCGAGCCGGTCGCGCGGCAGAAGCGAGCCCAAACGCTCGGGCCATTCGACGAGGGAAATGCCGTCCGCGAACGCCTCCTCGATGCCGAGCTCGTAGGCGTCCTCGGAACGCGCCAGGCGATAGAGATCGAAATGATAGAGCGGGGTCTCGCCCGCTTCGGTCGGCACCGCGTAGGTCTGGACCAGGGTGAAGGTCGGGCTCGGCACCTCTTCGCCGGCACCCGCGGGGCCGAGCAGCGCCCGGATCAGCGCGCGCGCGAACGCGGTCTTGCCGATGCCGAGCGGGCCCTGGAGGCCGATCACGTCGCCCGCGCGGAGATGGGGGGCCAAGCGCCTGGCCAAGCGCCCGGTCGCGGCCAGGGACGCGAGCTCGAGCGCGCGCGCGGCGGCTTGCGGCGCGTTTCCCGGGGATTTGGGCTTGGGCGAGGGCTCGCTCATCCTGCGCGCCACCCTAGCCGAAGCGAGCGCATTCTGTCCTCCCCCCTCCGAGGGGGAGGACGGCAACGCGCAAGCATTGCCAGGTGAGGGACGGTTGCGCGCGGGGTGCGCGGGGTGCGCGCTTTCATCCCCCACCCAACCCTCCCCCTCAAGGAGGGAGGGCCGGTGACGCGGCGCGGCTCAGTACCGGTACTGGTCGGCCTTGAAGGGGCCCTGGCGCGAGACGCCGATATAGGCGGCCTGGGCCTCGGTCAAGCGCGTGAGCTTGGCGCCCACCTTGTCGAGATGCAGCGACGCCACCTTCTCGTCGAGATGCTTCGGCAGCACGTAGACCTGCTTCTGGTATTTGCCGGGATTGGTGAAGAGCTCGATCTGGGCGAGCGTCTGGTTGGTGAAGCTCGCACTCATGACGAAGCTCGGATGGCCCGTGGCGCAGCCCAGATTCACGAGCCGCCCCTCGGCGAGCAGGATGATCCGCTTCCCCTCCGGGAACTCGATCTCGTCGACCTGGGGCTTGACGTTGTGCCATTTGAGGTTCTTCAACGCCGCCACCTGGATCTCGGAATCGAAGTGGCCGATATTGCAGACGATGGCGCGGTCCTTCATCTTGCGCATGTGGTCGAGGGTGATCACGTCGATGTTGCCGGTCGCGGTCACGAAAATGTCGGCGCGCGGGGCGGCCTCGTCCATGGTCACGACCTCGTAGCCCTCCATCGCCGCCTGAAGCGCGCAGATGGGATCGACCTCGGACACGATCACGCGCGCCCCCGCGTTGCGCAGACTCGCGGCCGAGCCCTTGCCCACGTCGCCGAAGCCCGCGACCATCGCGACCTTTCCCGCCATCATCACGTCGGTCGCGCGCCTTATGCCGTCGACCAAGGATTCGCGGCAACCGTAGAGATTGTCGAACTTCGACTTGGTGACCGAATCGTTGACGTTGATCGCGGGGAACAGAAGCCGCCCCTCCTTCGCCATCTGGTAGAGGCGATGGACGCCGGTCGTGGTCTCCTCGGTGACCCCCTTGATCGCGGCCCCGAGCTTCGAATAGAAGCCGGGCTGGCTCTTGAGCCGCGCCGCGATCGCGGCGTAGAGCACCTCTTCCTCCTCGTTGGTCGGCTTCGCGATCGCGCTCACGTCCTTCTCGGCGCGCATGCCGAGATGGACCAGGAGGGTCGCGTCGCCGCCATCGTCGAGGATCATGTTGGGCACGCCGCCGTCCGCCCATTCGAAGATGCGGTGGGTGAAGTCCCAATAATCCTTCAGGCTCTCGCCCTTGTAGGCGAAGACCGGCGTGCCCGCGGCGGCGATCGCGGCGGCCGCGTGGTCCTGGGTCGAGTAGATGTTGCAGGACGCCCAACGCACGTCGGCGCCGAGCGCCTTCAAAGTCTCGATCAGGACCGCGGTCTGGATCGTCATGTGGAGCGAGCCCGCGATGCGCGCCCCCTTGAGCGGCTGGCTCTTGCCGTATTCCGCGCGCGTCGCCATGAGGCCCGGCATCTCGGTCTCGGCGATCGCGATCTCGCGCCGGCCGAAATCGGCGAGCTTGATGTCGGCGACGCGGTAATCGGTCTTGGCGGCGCTGGCGGCGGTCATCGTCGGGTTCTCCTCGAGGCTTCCGGGTCCGGTCGAGGTTCTACCAACGTCGCCGCCGCGCGGCAAGGGCAAATATAAAGAAATGTTTATATCGTTATATTGGATTTCTCGGGCCGCCCCTACCTTGCGAAAATTTTATTAATCTTGAGGTAGAAATTAATCATATTTATGCTCATGCGTGTTGTAAGCTGCAAAGCCATGCGAAGCGACAGGACGGCGCCCGGATTTGAAATGCGCCGCGTCCGGCCCGACGGGCCGGAGGGCGACGGTGGCGCGAAGCAGGCCATCTTGCGGAATCCGGCCGACATGCTCGCGTCGTTCGTGGACGAGTCCAGCGCCGTCGGACCGGGCGTGTTTGATCCGGCGCGCTTCGTGACGGAATTGGAAGACCGGCTGGAGCACCATGGGCATCGTCGGTTGACAGACGATCGCGTCCTTTCGGCGCACGAATTGGCTCTCGATCCGCTCTTCGCCCGTGAGCACGCCAAGACGTCGGGGGGAACCGTTTTTACTCCTCGTTGCCGAGCGCATTTCCCATACCGGACCGCGCCATTGAATTTGGTCTCAGCGATTACGAGGGTGAGCCGCCATGAAGGAAAAGCGAAAAGAAGCAACGAAAAGAAAACCATCGGGGAAACAGGCGTCGAGACGCCGCTATGATTCGTTGATTTGTGCTCATTACGATTCCGTTGCCGCACAGTTCGGCGCATCGCCGCAAAGCACGATGGCCGACGAAATCGTTCGTGCAAAGGAAACCAACGCGATCCTGGACTTTGTCGGCGAAGTAGCGAGAGCCTGGCGATCGGATTTTTCCGAGAATGGAGGTTATGCGCGGAGGCCCAACGGCGACCGCGATCTGTTGGTGGCCGATGTCGGTTGCGGAAATGGCTACACGTTAAATTGCCTAGCGGAACGTGCTCCGCTGCATCGTTACGTCGGTGTCGAGCAGAACGACAACCTTCGCGCAATCGCCAAGAAACGGACGGAAAACACATCCGTACGCGTGATGAAAGGCGATATTCGCGATCTTGGCTCGATCGCGATTGACATCGAATCGGTGGACATCTTGATCTGCCAGCGCGTCCTGATTAACTTGCTGCACATTGCCGATCAAAGACTTGCTCTCAAAAATCTCGTCGAATTGGCAAAACCCGGTGCGGCGCTCATCTTCATCGAGTCATTTCGCAGTGGCTGGAACAATCTCAACGCCGCACGTGCCGAGTTTGCGCTAGAGCCGATCCCACCAGCGACCCATAATCTGCCTTTGCCGGATGATATTTTCGATGTTTCCGATCTCGTGCGAATTGACTTTGCCAACATAGGCTTCTCAGAAAACATCCTATCCACGCATTTTTTTGTGTCTCGCGTTTTGCACGAAATTGCGCTCAAGAGCTTTGGTACGGGGTTCACGCGCAACTCGCATTTTGTCAGATTTCTCTCGGCGGCGCTCCCGGATGCGATTGGGGATTACGCACCGCTCAGGATTACGACGCTTATGAAACGGCGAATGGAATAACAAACTGCCCATATCTTGGCGACGTTCAACTGGCGCAGTCCGAACGGTCTTGCGGTTCAGCCCCGTGCGCGAACGCTAGGGGATTGTCGATCTAAGGCCGGGACGTTCCGCTTGCGAAATTCCGCGCGACCTCGAAGACCCGCTTGACCCATAGGTAGAAATACACCATATTGGTGTCTAGCGATCCTTCGAGGTGCACGGTCATGTTCAGCGACGCGATGTCGCGTGGGTTGGGAATTCGGCGCTTTCGCTTGGCCGGGCCGACGGGGGACGGTCGCCAAGCCTATCTCGATGAGAGCGGCGCCTTTCTCGGGCCCGGTGTCCCGTTGCTCAACCGGAGCACGGACGGTGGAGGTCATGAGTTCTTCGCGCCGCGCGCCGAGGCCGTGCTCGCGCGGCTGCTCCAGGCGGCTTACGGCAAGCCGGTCGACGGCCAAGCGCTTTGGCGCCGTCTCGAGCGGGTCGCGGCCGCGCTCAATCGAGGCGACCGGCCGCTCGCCGCGATCCTCCTGGTCCAGGCGGAGATCGAGGCCTTGCCCGACGAGGCGGCGGCGCAACGTCTCGCCAAGGCCGATCTGGAACTACGCGCCCGTTGCGGCGTCGCCGCACGCGGTCCGACGAAGGCCGGCTTCGATCCCGACGAGCCGCGTCTGCCCGCGGGCCAATCGGGCGGCGGCCAATGGACCGACGGCGATGGCGGCGGCACGGATTCGAGCGACGACGAGCGCGGCGGCCCGCGCGACCCGAACATCCAGCCCGCGGCGGCCATCGTCAGCGACATCCAGGCGAGGAAAGAGGCCTTCGTCGACGCGCACCTGGCCGACGCGCAGAAAGCGGCCGACAAGCTCGGCGTGCCGGTCGAGAATATCCT
>DATJLQ010000152.1:0-10247 GCA_035509415.1 Alphaproteobacteria bacterium | reverse complement strand
GCCGATCTGTCCCATCGCCGCCGTGAGCTCGCCCACGCGCTTGTCGACGTAGCCCGCGAGCTTCACGAGGTGCTGCTCCTGGCCGTCGTCGCAGGCGATCTGGTAGCCGCGATTGTTGATGGTGACGGTGACCTGCGCCATCGCTTTGCCCCGATCCCTTCGCCGTGCCCCTACGCCTCGATCACCGATTTGAGTCGCCCGATCACCGAATCGAGCCGGCTCGAGAGCGTCGCACTGGTCTCGCGCAGCGCCTTGCCTTCGGCGCGCGCCGCCTCCAACGCGCGCGCGAGCTCGCCGCGCTCGGCCGCGCGCGCACGGCTCGTCTCCGCCGCGCGCTCGAGGCGCGCGACCGAATCCTCGAGTCGCTTGCGGGCTCGCTCCAGCCGAGACATCGAACGCCCTCGCCCCTAAAAGCCCCGTCGCGAGAAAGGCTTAGCTCGTCGTTGCCGGGACGGAGCATAGCGCCCGCCCGAGAGGCGCGCAACCCAAGCTTGGGCGCGGTAGTGGGTCGATTTCACCTCATCCTTCGAGACGCGCCCTATGGGCGCCCTCAGGATGAGGTGAAACCCCATCGATCCAAACCCTCATCTTGAGGAGCAGCCCGGCGGCCTTCGGCCGGCCCTTCGATCCGAAGGACGCGGCGCGTCGCGCCGCGGGCTGCGTCTCGAAAGACGAGGGTTTGGACCAACTGACCCACTACCCCCGGAGGCCGCCAGAAGTCCGCGTATCCGCCGCGTCAGGCGGGCTTGCGGCGGCGTGGGGTCTCGAGGTCGGGGAGGAAAATGGCCAGGAGCCCGATCGCGGGCAGGAACGAGCACACGCGGTACACGGTTCCGATGCTGGTCACGTCCGCGAGATGGCCGAGGGCGGCGGCGCCGATGCCGCTCATGCCGAAGGCGAGGCCGAAGAACAGGCCGGAGATGGCGCCGACCTTCCCCGGAATCAGCTCTTGCCCGTATACGACGATCGCGGGAAACGCCGAGGAAAGGATGAGCCCGATAGGCACGCTCAGCACGGCGGTCCAGGCGAGTCCGACATAGGGCAGCACCAGCGTGAAGGGCAGCACGCCGAGGATCGAGCCCCAGATCACGTATTTGCGTCCGAACCGGTCGCCCAGCGGGCCGCCGATGAAGGTACCGGCCGCGACCGAGCCCAGGAACACGAACAGGTAGACCTGCGCCGCCGGGATCGAGAGGTGGAATTTGTCGATCAGGTAGAAGGTGTAATAGTTGGTGAGGCTCGAGAGATAGAAGAACTTCGAGAACACGAGGGCGAGCAGGATCGCCATCGAGACGCCGACATGGCGCGGCGTCACCTGGGGTGAGTCGTGTCCCTTGCGCGGGCGGCGCGCGAAGGCGGCGACTCCGACGCGCACCTGCCAGGCGCCGAGATAGGTCAGGACCGCGATCGCGACCAGGATCACGGCCGCGAACCAGGAGAGGCTCGCCTGGCCATGGCGGATCACGATCAAGGCCGCGCAGAGCGGCCCGATCGCCGAGCCGAAGCTCCCGCCCATCTGGAACAGCGACTGGGCGAAGCCGTGCCGGCCGCCCGAGGCGAGACGGGCAAGGCGCGACGCCTCTGGGTGGAACACGGAGGATCCAACCCCGACCAGCGCCACCGAGGCGAGGAGCGTGAGAAGATTGGGCGCGTGGCCGAGGCCGATCAGGCCGACGAAGGTGAAGGCGAGCCCGATCGCGAGCGAATAGGGTGCCGGCTTGCGGTCGGTATAGAGGCCGACCAGCGGCTGCAGGAGCGATGCCGTCACCTGATAGGTGAAGGTGATGAGGCCGATCTGGCCGAAGCTGAGGTTGAACCAGATCTTGAACATCGGGTAGGTCGCGGGCAAAAGCGACGCGACCACGTCGTTCATGAAATGGCACAGGGTCAGTGCCACCAGCACCGCCATCACGCCGTTCTCCAGCGGATGGTCGGCGGCAAGCTCCTTCCCCGCAGTCCCGTTGACGCTCACTCAGCCCTCCCTGCCCGCCAACGCCGGCGGGCGGCGGATTATGCCCGAAAGCCCTTTGGCTCCAAGCCAATGCCACGCATGGCTGGTCTGCCCCGCGCTCAATGCGTTATGGTCGAGACGCGCGCTGAGCGGGCGCGACCATAGCAGAACCGGAGTCGTCATGGCACCCGCCTCGCTTCTTTCCCAACCGCTTTCGGAGATCGCCCGCGCCTTGGCCGAGGGCAAGGCGAGCGCCCTCGAGCTCGCCGAGGCGGGAATCGAGCGCCATGGGCGGCTCGGGTCCACGCTCCACGCCTACAAGGCCTGGGACCCGGACCAGGCCCTTCTCCAAGCGCGCGCGGCGGACGCCGCTTGCGCGGCCGGCACGCGCCTCGGTCCGCTCCAGGGCGTGCCGATCGCAATCAAGGA
The DNA here is from genome assembly GCA_035509415.1 of Alphaproteobacteria bacterium. GTDB lineage: Bacteria > Pseudomonadota > Alphaproteobacteria > JACZXZ01 > JACZXZ01 > DATJLQ01. The sequence continues at coordinate 7,867 of DATJLQ010000152.1, read as the reverse complement.
TCTCTACGGGATTTCCGGCTGGCCCACCTTCGCCGGCACGCCCAAGCGCCTCCCTGCGAAATGGGAGCAGGACGGGCCGGTGGTCGCATCGCTCCGGCGCCAGCTCGCGACGATCATGGGCAAGACCCACACGGTCGAGCTCGCCTTCGGCGGCCTCGGCACCAATCCCCATTGGGGCACGCCGCGCAATCCGTGGGACGCGACCGCCCATCGCGTCCCGGGCGGCTCGTCGAGCGGCGCCGGCGTGTCGCTGTGGGAAGGCTCGGCGCTCCTGGCCCTCGGCACCGACACGGCGGGCTCGGTGCGCATTCCGGCGAGCTTCACCGGCACGGTTGGCTTGAAGACCGGCTCCGGGCGCTGGTCGACCGCGGGCATCGTGCCCTTGTGTGCGCGGCTCGACACGGCGGGGCTGCTCGCGCGCTCGGTCGCGGACGCGGCCTACGGATTCGCGGCCATCGATCCGGCCTGGGGACGCTGGGCGCCCCTCGAAGCCGCGATCGGCGCGCGCGCGCCGGCCGATCTCCGCATCGGCATCGCCTCGGGCTTGGTGTGGGAGGATTGCGCGCCGGGGATCGCGGAAGCGGCGCAGGAAGCGCTCGCCACCCTCGCGGCCAAGGGCGCCAAGCTCGCCGAGGTGCCCTTCCCCGAGGCCGAGGAGGCGATCGCGATCTTCCGCCGGGGCGGCATCCAATCGGCGGAATGCGACGCGTTCCTCGAGGCCGAGCTCCCGGAATGGCGCACGCTCATCGCCCCCATCGTCCAGATGCGCATCGCCGACGGGGGTGCCATCAGCGCGCGCGAGCTCCTGCTGCGGCATCGGCGCATGGATGCGTTGGCCCAGCTCGCGGCCGAGCGTTGCGCAGGCTGGGACGCGATCGCGCTCCCGACCGTGCCCATCTCGCCGCCCAAGGTCGAGGAGGTCGCCGAAATCGAGGATTACCGGCGCGCGAACAATCAAGCCCTGCGCAATACCTGCGTCGCGAACTACCTGACCTTGACCGCGCTCACCCTTCCGGTCGGGCTCGACGCGCTCGGCATGCCGGTCGGGCTCATGCTGCTCGGACCCCCGGGCGGCGAGGAGCGACTTTTGAGCGTCGGCCTGGCGCTCGAGCGCCTTCTGGGCGTCGCGCGCGAGCGCCTGGGCGCCCCACCTCTGGCACCGGCCGGGTGACTGATTTTCGCGTTCGCGCGGCCCGGCGCCTGGGTTAGAATACGGTCGCATCCGTGCCGCGAGGATTGAACGACCGGAGAGCGCGCCGATGAAGACCATCCTCCTGCCGCTCGAAGAAAGCGACGCCCTGCCCTCGATCCTGCAGACGGCATGGCTCGCCGCGCGCATCTTCGGGAGCTATGTCGAGGCGCTCCATGTGCGGCCGGGCCTCACGGGCGTGGTCGCGGCGGGGGCCGAAGGGCTGGTGGCGGCGACCCCTGGCCTGATCGAGAGCTTCGAGCGCGAGGACCAGGCGCGCGCGACGCGCGTACGCAGCGCCTTCGAGACCTTCATGACCCAGCACCACGTCGCGGGTGCGGCTCAGGCCGGCGCCGGCCCGGCCGCGGCCTGGAGCAACGAGGTGGGCCAGGGCGAGGCCACCATCGGCAGCCGCGGGCGCGTGTTCGACCTGATCGTGGTGGGAAGGCCGACCCGCGGCGGCTCGAGCTCGGCCATGAGCACCCTCGAGACCGCGTTGTTCGAAAGCGGGCGGCCGCTTCTCGTCGCACCCCCCGCGCCGCCCGCGCGTCTCGGCGACAAGATCTCGATCGCCTGGAACTGCTCGAGCGAGACCGCGCGCACGGTCGCCTTCGCCATGCCGTTCCTTCAACGCGCCAAGGCGGTGCTCGTGCTCCAGGTCGAGGGCGGCACGGTGCCCGGCCCGAGCGCCGAGGAGGCCGTGCAATACCTCGCGCGCCACGGCATCCAGGCCGAGGTCAAATACGCCAAGGGCCAGAAACGCGTCGCCGGCGAGGCGATGATGGAGGAATCGATCGCGTGGGGCGCCGACATGGTGGTCAAGGGGGCCTACACCCAGAGCCGCCTGCGCCAGATGATCTTCGGCGGCGCCACGAGCTACATCCTGGCCGAGGCGACGCTCCCGGTCTTCATGGCGAACTGAAATCGAATCGAGCGGCAAATCGAGCGACGACTTGGCCGGGTCGTGACGCAGTTTGAAACGCCGGCCATGGTCCAAGTTCGCGTCATCACCGGGCCCCCGGGACCGCCGTCGGCCGGCCCGAGGCCAAGCTTCACGTCCCGGTGATCCACGTCTTTCCAGCGCTAAGGCGTGGATGGCCGGACCAAGTCCGGCCATGACCCATGCCAGGATTTCATACTGAGGCACTACTGTCGGGGCACGGCGGACCAGGCTCAGTTGCGCTTGAAAATCGCCGCTCCGGCGCTCGCGGGGTCGACCGAGTTGCGCTTGGCGCCGTGGACCAAAAGCGCCTCGTCGATCAAGGCCGAGACGAGCTCGGTGAAATTGACGCCGACCGCCTCCCAGAGGAAATAGGCGAGCGAGCCCGGGAAAGTGTTGAACTCGTTGAGCCAAAGCTCGCCGCTCGCGCCGTTGCACAGGAAATCCGCGCGCGCGACGCCGTGGAGGTCGAGCGCCTCGAACACCTCGCACGCCCAGGCACGCAGGCTCGCCGCCTTCGCCGGGTCGAGCCCCTTCGGGCCGATTTCGCGCGTCGCCGACGCCATGCCCTCGGAGAACGGCACCGAGAGCTTGCTGTCCATGTCGCCGCCCGAGAGATATTTGTCGCGGAAATCGAGCAGCTCGTCCTTGCGCAAGGGCCGCTCGATCGCCGAGGTGCGAATGTCGCCGAGCGCGCGCGTGACCGCGACGTTGTATTCGACGAGATTCGGGACCAGCGGCTCGACGATCGCCGTCTCGTCGAGGCGGAACACGGCCGCCAGGCCGGCCTCGAGGTCGGACGCCGAGCGCGCGGCCGAAACGCCGACGCTGCTGCCGAGATCGTTGGGCTTGACGCAAAGCGGGTAGGGCAGCGCGACCGACGCGGCGAGGCTCCGCAAATCGACGAAGCCCGGACCCTGGGGGCGACGCAACGTCTCGGCATCGAGGGCCGGAATCCCGAGCGAGCGGAAGAAGCGCTTCGCGACCGATTTGTTCATGAGCACCGAGGCCGCGAGCACGCCGCAGCCCACATAGGGCACGTCGGCGGCTTCGAACACGCCCTGAAGCACGCCGTCCTCGCCGAAGGTGCCGTGGATGGACGGAATCGCGACGTCGAAGGGGAAGCTCTTGGCGCCGCGCCCCAAGAGACCGCCGGACGCGGCCGCGACCAACGCCGCGCGTCCGCCCGCACCCGCGCGCCCGAGCGGCAGATGGACCCGGGTCAGGCCGCGGCGGACCTTCTCGTCGGGGAGATAGTTCTTCCGTTGGCGCAGCGCGTCCCCCACCCACCAGGCGCCGTCGAGGTCGATATAGACCGCGAGCGACTCGAAGCGGGTGGCGTCGATCGCGTCCAGGATCTGGAGGCCGGTCAGCACGCTCACATCGTGCTCGATGGTGGGGCCGCCGAAGATCACGGCGATGACGGGCTTGGCGCTCAACGGGGCGGGCTTTCTCGGCTGTTTCGCCGCGCCCACCATAGCCAATGTGCCGCCGCTTGTTAAGCAATGGCGGGTGGCGGCGGTGCCGCCCCGTGGCGCGCTCGATCGGGATGCGGCTTCCGTCCCATCCGGCGACCCCGGCGCGCCCCGGCGCTACCCTTGCTGACGCGCGCGTTGCCGGGTTAATCTCCGCCCCGGCGGGGTGCTGCGCCAAAAGCCTGCCCTGCCCAGCGAAAACAAGCCGCGGCCGCGATCGCGTCGCGCATCTCGGGAGGAGACCAATCATGCGATTCGTTGCCGTCTTTCCGCGCCCCTGGGCGCTTTTGTCGCTCGCTCTGGCGACCGCCTTGGGCCTGGCCGCCGCACCCGTGGCGCGCGCCGCCGAATACGACATCAACGTCGTCCTGCCGCTTTCGGGCGGCGCCGCCTTCGTGGGCCAAGGCCAAAGGGCCGTGCTCGATGCGCTCGCGGCCCAGGTCAACAAGACCGGCGGCATCGACGGCGACCAGCTCAAGTTCCTGTTCCACGACGACCAGACCAGCCCCCAGGTCGCGGTTCAGCTCACCAACGAGATTCTCCCGAGCCACCCGACCGTGGTGATCGGCTCGAGCCTGGTCGGCATGTGCCTCGCCATGGCGCCCCTGATGAAGGAGGGGCCGGTGCAATACTGCATGTCGCCCGCGATCCATCCGAAGCCGGGCGGCTACATATTCTCGGCGAGCTGCTCGTCGATCGACCAGATCGCCGCCGTCATGCGCTATTACCGCATGATGGGCTGGACCAAGCTCGCGGTCATGAACACGACCGACGCGAGCGGCCAGGACGGCGACCGCGCGGTCGACGAGGTGCTGAACTACCCCGAGAACAAGGGGGTGATGAAGAAGGTCATCCAGGAGCACTTCAACCCGACCGACATCAGCGTCGCCGCCCAGATCGCGCGCATCAAGGCCTCGGGCGCCCAGGCGCTCATCGCCTGGACCACGGGGGCTCCCGCGGGCACGGTGTTCAAGGGCATGGTGCAAGCCGGGCTCGACATCCCGGTCGCCCCCACGAGCGGCAACCAGACCTTCGCCGCGATGAAGGCATGGTCGAGCTTCTTGCCCAAGCACGTGATCCTCGCCTCGGCGCTCTATCCGCCGCACGCGGGCGTGCTCACGCTCGACCCGCGCATCGAGAAGGCGCAGGCCGAGATGTACGCGATCCTCAAGGAGCGCGGCCTCAAGGCCGACAACCAGGTCGCGACCTCGTGGGATGCGGGGCTCATCGTGGTCGCCGGGCTCCGGAAGCTCGGCCTCAAGGCGACGCCGGCCCAGCTGCGCGACTTCATCGCCAACCTGACCGACTTCGCCGGCGTCGACGGCATCTACAACTTCAAGAAATATCCCGAGCGCGGGCTCGGGCCGCTCGGCTCGACGGTCACCACCTACGATCCCAAGACCGAGAGCTGGGTCTGGCTGGCGAAGCCCGGCGGCGAGCCAATCGGGAAGTAGGCTTTGTGGCAGTTTCATTCGCGCTGACGTCAAGCATCGGCCGCGCGAGTCGAGACGCACCCCCAGCCAGCTACGGGTAAGGCTCGGCTTCGCCTCGCCAACCCTCAGCAACCCTCCCCCCTTTGAGGGGGAGGGTAGGGTGGGGGGTAATGATTCAACGTAACCTGATAATGCCCGAATGCCGACCATGTCCGTCGCCTCCTCCAAGACCGACGCCCGCCCGCCTTTCCGCGCCGATCATGTGGGAAGCCTGTTGCGGCCGCCCGAGCTTGCGGCGGCGCGCGCGCGGCACGCACGCGGCGAGATCGATGGGGCGGCCTTGCGCGAAGCCGAGGATCGCGCGATCCGCCACGCGGTCGCCCTCCAGGAAGAAGCCGGGCTCCAAAGTGTGACCGACGGCGAATACCGGCGCGCCTTCTGGCAGACCGATTTCCTGACCGGCTTTGACGGCATCGAGGCGACCGACTCGGCCTACGCGGTCGCCTTCAAGGGCGCCGAGGGCGAAGCGGGCCAGCCCGGCTCGATGATGCGCGTTACCGGCAAGGTAAGGCGCGCGCGCCCCGTGATGGTCGATCATTTCGCCTATCTCAAATCGGCCACCAAACGCACGGCGAAATTCTGCATGCCCGCGCCGACCTACCTCCACATGCGCGGCGGGCGCAAGATCATCGGCGCCGACATCTATCCCGACCTCGACGGGTTCTGGGCCGACATCGTCACGGCCTATCGCGCCGAGATCGCCGATCTCGTGGCGGCAGGTTGCACCTATCTCCAGTTCGACGACGTCTCCTTCGCCTATCTGTGCGACGCGGAGATCCGCGCCAGGGTCAAGGCCGACGGCATGGACCCGGACGCGCTCGCCGCCCAATACGCCGCGGTGATCAACGCGCTCGTCGCCGACCGGCCGGCGGGCCTCGCGGTCACCATCCACACTTGCCGCGGCAATTTCCAAAGCATGTGGCGCGCCTCGGGCGGCTACGAGGCGATCGCCGAGCGCGCCTTCGCGCCCATGGCGGTCGACGGCTTCTTCCTCGAATACGACACCGAGCGCGCGGGCGGCTTCGAGCCGCTCCGGTTCATGCCCAAGGGGAAGAAGGTCGTGCTCGGCCTGGTGAGCTCGAAAGTGCCGGCGCTCGAATCGAAGGACGATCTCAAGCGGCGCATCGAGGCGGCGGCCCGCTACGTGCCGCTCGAGAATCTGTGCTTGAGCCCCCAATGCGGCTTCGCCAGCACCCACCACGGCAACCGCGTGACCGAGGACGACGAGCGGCGCAAGCTCGCGCGCATCGTCGAGGTCGCGGCAGAGGTGTGGGGCGGCGTGAGCTGAGCTGAGCCCTCGCGTGCATCTGCGCAGGGGTAGGGCTGGCAATCGTTGAATTTGGCAACATGACGGCCGTCCGACAAGATCAGAGAGGCGGTCGCGGATGCATCCAGTGCTCCTGCAAAAAGTCTACGAAGGCGCGCACCTTCGGCAGAAGCAGGCGGTTGCGCAGAGTTAGGATGCTCAGTGGCGCGGGCGGCCGCTGGTAGGTCTCGAGCACAATCCTAAGCCGTCCGTCGGCGAGATAATGCGCAACCTGCCAGGACGGCACTCGGACGAGCCCGGCTCCCGCCAAAGCCGCACCGATCAACGTATCGAGGTCATTGGCGCAAAGCCGGGTTGGAACGCGCAAAGATCTTCGCGCCGCGCCGTCTTGGAAGCTCCATTCCGCCACGCCCGGTAGATCGCCGAAGGCCAGGCAGTCCTGCTCGACCAGGTCGTCCGGCGTCGCCGGCTCGCCGCGCCGGCGCAGATAGTCCGGCGCGCCGCAGACAACAAGCTGGATGTCGTCGAGCTTGCGGACGATGAGGCCCGAGTCTTCCAGCGGTCCGATGCGAAGGGCAACATCGATCCCTTCCTCCGCGAGACGGACCGGCCGATCCACCAGCATCAGATCGATCGAGACCTGGGTCTGCTGCGCGAGAAAGCCGGGCAGCATTGGCGCCAACCGCAGCCGACCGAGCAGCGACGGAGCGCTCACATGCAATCGGCCGGACGCGACTCCCGTCTGCATGGTCAGGCCGCGTTCCGCCTCGGCGACCTCCTCCAAAATCTGCTTCGCCCGGTCGTAATAGAGTCGACCGGACTCGGTCAGCGCGAGATGGCGCGTCGTCCGCTCGACAAGCGTGGTGCCGAGCACGTCTTCGAGCGCCATGAGCTGACGGCTGACGGAAGTCAGGGAAAGACCCAACTGGCGGCCTGCCGCCGACAGGTTCCCGGCATCCGCAATCTTAACGAACACGCGCATCGCCGCGAATCTGTCCATCGGCCTATTATTGCATAAAACGGGAGAATATATTGTTAAATCTATGGATACTCACAGAAAAAGGGAGTCTCTAAGGTGCGCCTCGGGTAACAGATGGAGCGAGCCATGAAAATCTGCGTATTCGGCGCCGGGGCGATCGGCGGCTACATGGCGGGAGAACTCGCATTGGCCGGCCATGAAGTGTGTGCCATCGCCCGCGGTGCGCATCTGGCGGCCATTCGGAGCCACGGGCTCAAGCTGATCGTTGAGGGACGGACGCGCACGGTCGATTTGCCGGCCAGCGACGACCCCGCGGCGTTCGGTCCGCAGGATGTCGTGATCTGCGCGCTGAAGGCGCAGCAGGCCCACGCCAGCGCGCGCGCGTTCGCTCCGCTCCTCGGTCCGCGCACCGCCGTTCTAACGGCGATGAACGGTATTCCCTGGTGGTATTTCTACAAGGAGCGCGGCCCGCTGGACGGCCGTCATTTGGAAAGCGTCGATCCCGGCGCCACGCAATGGAACGC
>DATJLQ010000151.1:0-11182 GCA_035509415.1 Alphaproteobacteria bacterium | reverse complement strand
TCGCCCCCGCGACGTACATCCAGGTCTTGGGCGGCTTGAACCCGGCGGCGACGAAGAAGTCGAGCGTCGCCGGCACGGTCAGCTTGCCGACGATGTGGGGAATGAAGAACAGCCCGCAGGCGATCCGCAGGATCACGAACGGGTCGAGCAGGTTGAAATTACCGGCGAGCGACATGGTGCCCCCGCGCGTGCTCGTGTTCGCGTCCGGTCATCGGCGTCTCCCCTCGTCCGTCGTTGCTCAGTCGAACTCGATCGGCTTCCCCTCGATCCACGCCTTGCCGCGCGCGTAGAGGCGCTCGACCTCCGCCCCCTTCAGGCCCGGCATGTCGCGCTTCACCTTGTAGCCCATCTGGTGCTGCATGTAGGCGAGATGGCGATAGCCGTCCGGGAACTCGGCGAGAATCTTCGGGTCGAGGGCCAGCTTCGCCCCCGGCTCGACCGGATCGATGCGGTCCTTCTCGTAGATCGGCCGGCGCAGCACCAGGCCCCATTTGCCCTGGCGCTCCTCGAGGAAATCGTAGAAGCGGCCGGTGCAGTTCACGTCGCACAGCACGCCCTCGACGGGGGCGCGTTGCGAGATGACCATGCGCGTCTGGGCGATCGCGCGCGCGCCGGCGAGATCGATCGAGCTCGAGCCCAGATGGTGGATGATGCTCACGCCCTTGTTCCAGCCGTCGCGCCGCGCATTGACGAAATCCTGCGCCGGCGCCTGGAACCAGGTCGCGAACATGTAGGCGGGCTCGTGCCAGAGCGACCGAAATCGCTCCCAATCGCCCGAATCGCTCCACACCACCCAACTCTCCAGTAGCTCGCGGATGCGTTGCTTTTGCCGAAGCTCGTCTTCCATCGTCATCGGTCGCTCCTGGACTTCGTTGGCATGCCCGATTCCTCGTCCTTCGAGACGCCCTTCCGCTTCATCCTGAGGAGCTTGCGCGGCAAGCGTCTCGAAGGAGCGGCGAAAGAACCCTCAGGATGAGGATACTGCGTTATGGCGCGCGCACCACAAGGGAATAGCGCTCGTCGGCCGCAAGGCAGGGTGCTTCGGGCACGCCGAGCTCCTTGCGCACGATGTTGGTGCCCTGCACCAGCGAGACCATCTTGTATGAGGCGTGGCGCCGGCTCATGCCCTCGCGTCCCATGCCGCAATCGGAGCAGATCACGAGCCGCTCGGCCGGGATGTGCTTGAGCGCCTTCCTGATGTGCGCCGCGACCTCGTCGGGCGTCTCGACCTGGAGCGAATGGTGGTCGATCACGCCGATCGCGATCTTCTTGTCGCCGGTGATCTTCTTGCCGATCGCCTCGAGGTCGATCCCGCCCGAGCTGCAGCTCTCGAAGGTGAGCACGTCGGCGTCGACCTCATTCAACGCATCGAGCGCCGGCGCGTAGCTCTGCACGCTCGCGAACATGCGCTGCTGCGACGGGTTGCCCCAGCAGGTGTGGCACCAGACCTCGGTCTTGGCGCGCAAGCCGCGCACGGTGTTGTTGAACACCTTGACCATGAATTCCTGGTTGATCTCCTTGTCGACCAGCTTCCGGACGGCAAGCAGGTGGATCTGCGGCTCCTCCATCTGGATCACCGGGCAGCCCGCATCGGCGAGCTCGTGGAGCTCCTCGTTGAGCGCGTTGGAGATCGCGTAGATGCGCTCGGGGATCGTCTTGTAGTGCTGATCCGCGACCGCGAAGGCGACCAGCTCGGGCATGATGGTGCCGAACTTGACCGGCTTTTTGGTCAAGCGCTGCGCGGTCTTCCAGATCGCGGTGTATTGGAGATCGCCGCGGCCCACTGGGCCGACGATGCTCGGCATCACGCGCGATTCGAGATAGTCGTGGAGGATGTGGCCGCGCGGGAACGAGAGGCCGCCCTTCCCCGCGAGCGTCGGCTTCGGGTTCGCGCGATCGAAGCCGCTCATATGGTGCGGCGGGTAGCTGGTCCAGCTCTGGCCGCCCACGTCGTCGTCGAAGCGGCAATCGCCGTCGGTCACGATGTCGAGCCCGGCGAGCTCCTGGTCGCGCAGATAGACCGAAAGCGCGTCGACATACTGCTCGCGATAGCGCGCGTTCACCATCGCGTCCATGAAGGCGTGCGTGCCCAGGTTCTGCGTGTACCAGCTCGGCCGCGGCAGCGAGCCGATGATGGTGGTCGGAAGCACGATGTCCTTGGTCGCGCGCAGCATGAGATGGCCTCCCTCGTTGGCTCGTTCGGTCCCGCGGACGATGCGGGCCGCGATATTGCCATCCGGACCGAAGCCGGGGCAACCGCCGAAAGCGTTGGGATTCTGCCCACTTAACCGTGACCCGTGAGCCGGGCCGAGCGCTTGCGCGACGATCCTTCCGTGCTGCGTCCTGGCCGGGATCGGCCCGGCCATCCATGACTTATTCGATCCATGGATGCCCGGCACGAGGCCTGGCATGACGGGCAGCGGCAAATCGAGTTACCGGCGGACGCGTCGATTACTCAGCGCATCCAGCGCACGATGCCCGCGACGCCGTCGACCGCGACCCGTGCGCCTTCCGGAATGCGCCGGGTGGCCGCGTTGACGCCGAGCACCATGGGGATGCCGCGCTCGCGCGCGAGGGACGCGAGGTGCGACGTGCTGCCGCCGAGCTCCGCCACGACGCCGCCCACGAGCGGCAATATGTGGGCGAGTGCGGGGCCCGCGACGCGCGTCACCAGAATGTCGCCCGCATTCACGCGCCCGATCTCGCATTCGCAGGTAACCACGCGGGCCGTCCCGGTGCCCCAGCCCACGCCCGCGGGATGGCCGTTGAGGCGCGGATGCTTGAGCCAGATCTCGTCGGGCGCGGTCGATTCCGCGACGTGAAGCGGGCGCGCCTGGAGGAGCTTGAAGCCCACCTCGTCGAGCGCCCATTCGATCTCGACCGGAAAGCCCATGACGCGCTCGGCCTCGAGCATGAGACGGCCGAGCTCGACCGCCTCGCGTTCGTCGATCGAGGGACGCCCCGCTTCGCCCGGCACGCGATTGCCGATGGCGCCATGGCCGTGGGCGCAATCCTCGCGATGCTCCTTGCGGCCGGGCTCGATCTCGAGCAGATCGCCGGCGCGGCTGAGCACAATGCGATCCGGCACCACCTCGCCTTGCGCGAGCGAGGCGCCGAGGCCCGCGACCGCGCTCAAGCTCATCTCGCCCTCGGCCGTGCGGCTCAAGCCGCCGCCCGCCGCGCGCGCGCGCACGAGAGGCTGCACGATCGCCGCCATCGCCGTGTCGGCGGGATCGAGCCCGTGGCTCGCCATGTAGCGCAACGCCCGCGTCGACCAGAGTGCCGCCCAGCAGGCGCGTAGGGCCGTGAAATAATCCGCCTCGTTGTCGAGGCCGAGATAGGATTCGAACTGGCCCGCGAAGCTCGTATCCGCCCGGTCCTCGACCAGGGCCGAGGAGCGCACGGCGATTTCCGCGCCCGGCGCTGCCATGAGCGCTTGCCAAACCTCGAGCAAGGGGGCTGCGATCTCGTCGGCGATCGGCTTGTCGAGGAGGCCGAGCTTCATCTCGAGTGCCGCGCGCCGCGCCTCGGGCCCGTCGGCCGCGAACACGCGCCGCGTCGTCTCCTCGAGGCCGAGCGATTGCACCTGACGACGATACGCGGCGGCGTCGAGGGCGAAGCCGCCCGCGATGGGCAAGCCGGCCGCCGCAAGCCGCGCCTGGCTCGCGGCCTTGGGGCCGAAGCGCGCCGCGTCGGTGGCATCCTTCGAGGCGAGCGGGACCAGGAGGTCGCTCATCCGTTCATCACTTCGCTTTCGTTGCGCGCCGGCCTCGCTTTTCGAGACGCCGGCTTGCGCCGGCTCCTCAGGGTGAGGCAAGCGAATGGACCGGCGACCTCATCCTGAGGCGCGTAGCGTCTCGAAGGATGAGGCCGTGCGCGGCGCGTCATGGCCGAAGCCCCCGCCTAGAGCTTCAGCGTCGAATAGCCGGGCATGGGGTCGACGACGGTGATCTGCTCGACCGGGAAGTTCGAGATCATCTCGACCCGGTCCTTGTGCACGATCAGCATCTCCTCGATGCGCACGCCCCACTGGAGCGGCTTGCCGTGCTGGGTCTCGAGCGCGAACACCATGCCGGGCTTGATCTCGACCGGATGGTCGAGCGACCAGATGCGCGAGATCACCGGCTGGTCGTATTGCGCGAGGCCGAGCCCGTGGCCCCAGAGATTGGCCGCCGCCTGATCCTCCTCGGCGTAGCCCCAGGCTTCCTTGGCCGACGGCCATTGGGACGCGATCTCGCGCGTCGTGGTGCCGGCCTTGACCGCCTTGATGGAGTCATAGAGCCACTTGAGCGCGATCGCGTAGACGTCCTTCTGCTCCTGGGTCGGCTCCTTCCCCACGCAATAGGTGCGGTAATAGCAGGACTTGTAGCCGTTCCAGGTGAGCGCCGCCAAATCCATGAACACGATGTCGCCGGGCCGGATGATGCGGTCCGAGAAATTGCGCCAGTTGGGCCAGGTGTTCGGACCCGAGGAGACGATCACGTCCTCGACGTCCTCCATGCCCGGCACGTTGTAGAGGAACTCCATGATGTGCGCGGTGACCTGGTTCTCGGTCAGGCCCGGCTTCAGGAACTTCATGCACTCCCAGTGCGCCGCGTCGCCGATGGCACCCACCATGCGCATGCATTCCTGCTCGTCCTCGTTCTTGACCGCGCGCGCCTCCATCATCGGCGTCATGCCGTCGGTCCAGTCGATCTTCGCGTCCTTGAAGGCCTGGAGCATGTTGATGTCGACGAAGTCGACGCCGAGCTTCATCCCGCCCACGTTCGCCTTCTTCATCTCCTCGATCACGGCCTTGGTGAACTTGCCCACCTGCTGGGTCGAGGCCGAGCCCGCGGCACCCTTGATCCAGGCGTAGGACCAGCGCACGTTGCGCTTCGGGATCCAGGGCGAATGACGCTCGATCTGCATGCCGATGTCGCCCTGCTCGAACAAGACCGGCGCGTCGTCGCCGCACAACATGGCGTAGCGCAGGCCGGGCTTGAGGCGGTTCCAGCCCGGGGTGAGCGTGCTGGTGACGTAACGCACGTTCTCGTCGTACATGAGCAGGAGGGCGCCGAGCCCGTGGGCCTTCATGCGCTCGCGCGCGCGCTCGAGCCGGTAATTGCGCAGGCGGTCCCAATTGACGCGCTGCTGCCAATCCAAGCCGACCATGCCGAAGCTTGCCATGTGAGACCCTCCCCAACGCGCGCGCGGACCCGTGACGCGATCCCGCGGCAAGTTATTATCGCTTGATAAATACTAGCGTCGCCCCCGGGGCCGTTGCAAGCGATAATCGACGGGCCAACTACCCCTCGACCGGCTCCACATCTCCGCTCGCGGCCGACTTCACGATCGCTTCGAGGGCGGCCACGGTCGCGATCATCTCGGCCTGGGGCATGGGATAGGGTGCCCCGCCAAGCGCCGCCTCGGCGAAGGCCTCGAGGTTGCGGCGCACCGCCGGCACGGCGGGGAAATCCTTCTCCTCGCGCAAATCGCCTTTGCGGCAGACGGTCAGGGTCGAGCCGGTGGGCGCGTCGGGGTGGGTCTTGTCGCGCACCTCGGCCCAGCCCTTGGTGCCGAACAGCGCGAAGCGCCCGTCATAGGGCGTCGCGAGGATCGCGCTGATGAGCGCGCAGGCGCCGCTCCGGAAGCGCACCAGGGCGCCGAGCGTATCGCCGTTCTTGAGGCCGCTCCCGAGGGTCGCGACGTTCACCATGACGCGCTCGGCAGCACCCAGGAAACTCACCGCGAGGTCGAGCATATGGACGCCGGTCGCGGTCATGGGACCGGCGGGCGCCTCCTCGGCCGAGAGGCGCCAATTGTCGGCCGGGAGCTCGAGGAACTTGTCCTGGCTGAAATTGGTCTCGACCTGGAGCAGCGTGCCGAGCTCGCCCGCCGCGACGAGCCCGCGCAAGGCCTGGATCGCGAGGTCGAAGCGCCGCTCGTGCCCGACGCCGAGCACGACCTTGTGCGCGTTGCAGGCCGCGACCGCGTCGACCGCCTCGCGCCGCGTAAGCGTCAAGGGCTTTTCGCAGAACACGTGCTTCTTGGCATCCGCCGCCGCGACGATCTGCTCGAAATGGGTGGTATGGGGCGTACACAGGATGACCGCGTCGAGCGCCGGATCGCGCACCACGGCGCCGTAATCGCCGAACACGCGGAGGCCATGCGCCTTGGCGTAGGCGATGCCGCCCGGGCTCCTGGTCATGGCGGCCGCGACGCTCAGGCTCTTGCTGCCCTCGAGCATCTCGACCACGGTCTTGCCCCACCAGCCGAGGCCGATCACCGCCGCTTTGAGCATTGCGAAATTCCCCGTGCGCGTTTTGCCCACAATAGCGCGCGATTCGTGGCCTGTCATGCGCAAGGGTGCGGCGCGCGGCCGGCGCGTCGAAACATAGCGAAGCAAGGGTCGAGCGGGGAATTAGCCGAAGTCAATCGCCCACGACGCGTGACCGGTCGCAAGCGCGCGTCGGACCGGCCTCGGCGCCTAGCCCTTGGCACCCCGGCGCGGCGGCGGCTCGGCCCCACGCCCGAGGGCGCGCGACATGGCGTCCGCCGCCTCGCGCACGAGCTCGGCCTTGTGCTGAAGCGCCTGGACCGAAAGGCGCCAGATCGGACCCGAGATGCCGATGGCGCCCGCGACCCGGCCGGTGAAATCGCGCACCGGAACCGCGACGCAACGCGTCTCCGCGTCGTATTCGCCGTCGTCGTAGGCGACGCCGCGCGCGCGTACCTCGTCGATCTCGCGCTGAAGCGTCTCGGCCTCGACCATGGTCTTGGGCGTATGGCGCCGGCGCGCGCGGCCCGCGAGAAAGCGTCCGAGCTCGTCGGCAGCGAGGCTCGCGAGCAGCACCTTCCCGAGCGCCGTCGCATGGGCCGGGCGCACCACGCCGACACGGTCGTTGGTCTGGAACATGCCCGAGCCCGTGGTCTTGGCAACGACCACGATGTCGTCGCCCGAGCGGATCGCGAAATGGGCGCTTTCGCCGGTCGCGTGGCTCAGCCCCTCGAGCACGGGAAGCGCCAAGTTCGCGAGCTCGATCTCGTCGACCGCCCCCGCCGCAAGCGTGAACAGGCGCCGGCCGATGCGGTAGCGTTTGGTCTCCTTGACCTGGTGGATGTAGCCGAGCGCCACCATGGTGCGCACGAGGTGGAAGGTCGTGCTGTTGTGAAGGCCGACGCGCTTGCTGAGCTCGGCGAGGCTGATGCCGTCGCGCCGCTCGACGATCGCCTCGAGGATCGCGAAGGCGCGCTCGATCGATTGCACGCCGCCGCTGCGCTCGCGCGGCGCCGCCGCGCCCTCGGCGGGCCGCGTCTCGGCCGATCGCTCCCCGCCCTCGACGACCTTGTCCATGCCCTTGAACCGCCGGATGATATGGGGTCGCGTCCCCGAATTTCTTCTATATGGTCGGTTGATATCCGGCAATATGAAAAATGACGGCGCGACCCGCGCCGCCCTCACGGGCGACGGAGCTCTCCTCGGGCATATGACCAAGCTGGATCGGGCCATGTCGCATCAGAAGGAAATCGTCCGCATCTTCTACAAGGAGATGTGGGACAAGGCGGACAAGCGCCGCATCCCGGAGATTTTCCACCCGAGCTTCACCTTTCGCGGCTCGCTCGGGCCGGTGCTCGTGGGCTTCGATCCGTTCGCGGGCTACGTCGATTGGGTGACGGGCGCCCTCGGCGACTACACCTCGGACATTCTCGAGCTGGTCGAGGAAGGCAACAAGGTCGCGGGCAAGCTGCGCTTCCACGGCATTCACCGCAAGGAGATGTTCGGCGTCGCGCCGAGCGGGAAGCATGTCTGGTGGTTCGGCGCGCCGATCTTCACTTTCGAGGGGCCCAAAGTGCGCGACCTTTGGGTGCTCGGCGACGTGCACGGGCTGATCGAGCGGCTCAAGAACCCGGAAGGGGCGTAAGGCCCCCTACCCCCTCACGATCGCGGTTCCGGTCTCGCCCTTGAGCGCGCGGCCGATATTCTCCGGGTTGGTGACGATGCCGCGCTCGCCGCCCGCCTCGACGAAGGCGACCAGCGCCTCGACCTTCGGGCCCATGCTGCCCTTGTCGAATTGATCCTCGGCCAAATGGCGCTTCGCCTCGGCGAGCGTCATGCGGTCGAGCCAGCGCTGGGTCGGCTTGTTGAAGTCGATCGCGATCTTCTCGACCCCGGTCGAGACCAGGAGCGCGTCGGCGCCGAGCTCGCGCGCGAGGAGGCTCGAGGCCAAGTCCTTGTCGATCACCGCCTCGACCCCCTCGAGGCGCCCGCTCGCGTCGGCCGCGACCGGGATACCGCCGCCGCCGCACGCGATCACGAGATAGCCCGAGCGCGCGAGATAATCGATCGAGGCGAGGTCGACGATGCGCTTCGGCTGGGGCGAGGCGACCACCCGGCGCCAGCCGCGCCCCGCATCGTCCTTCACGACCCAGCCCTGCTGCGCCGCAAGCTTTTTCGCCGTCGCCTCGTCCATGTGGGAGCCGATCGGCTTGGTCGGGTTCCTGAAGGCGGGGTCGTCGCGATCGACCAGGGTCTCGGTCACGACCGCGACCGGCTCGCGCTGAATGCCGCGGCGCGCGAACTCGTTCCGGAAGGCGCGCACGAACATGTAGCCGATCGCCCCCTGCAGATCGGCGCCCGCGTAATCCATCGGCACGGGCGCCACTTCGTGGATCGAGAGCTCCGAGCGGCGCAGGATGAAGCCCATCTGCGGCCCGTTGCCGTGGGTCAGGATCACGTTCCAGCCCGCCTCGAGCATGTCGCACACGTGGCGCGTCGTGAGCGCCGCCGCCTCGTACTGGTCGGGGATCGCAAGCCGGTCCTTGGCCCGGATGAGCGAATTGCCGCCGACCGCGACCACCGCGAGCTTCTTCGAGACGCCCTCGTTCGCGATGATCGTCATGATGGCTCCCTGCCTCAGCCGCCCGCACTTGCGGCGAGCGCCTCGACCGCTTGCGCGAAGCAGGCGAGCGGCGCCGCGGTGATGCCGGCACCGATCTGGCCGATCCCCGCGGCACGGTGCGCGATGCCGGTATTGATCACCGGAAGGATCCCGGTGTCCACCACGCGGCGCGCATCGATGCCGGCGGGCGAGCCCGCGAAAGAGAGTGGGGGCAGCGTGAAGGCGCCGTTGCGGCCGAGCACGATGTGCGCCATGCGCTCGGTGTTGGCGAGCGCGTCCTCCGGCGTGCCTCCCACGAAACTCACGATCGCGGGGGCGGCCGCCATCGCGAAGCCGCCGAGCCCCGCGGTCTCGGTGATGGCGCTGTCGCCCAGATCGGGAGCGGCATCCGCCTTCGTGTAGCCCGGGAACAGAAGCCCGTCGACCACGGGTGCGGGTGCGGTGAACCAACGCGCTTCGGTGCCCGCGAGCTGGATGCCGAACTCGACGCCGTTCCGCGCCATGGCGACGACCAGGCTCGAATGGGCGACGCCGCGTGCCGCGTCGAGCATCGCCTTGCACGCCGCCATGGAGATGTTCAAAAAGAAATGGTCGTTGCCGGCGATGAAGGCGACCGCCTCTTGGACGCGCGCGCGGCTCGCCTTGGACGCCAGCATCGCGGGCACCAGACGCTTCAAGAACAGCCCGGTCGCAGCCGCGTTCCGATTATGCACCTCGTCGCCCATGTTGAGCGCCTGGGCGATCAACGGCTTCAGCGGCAGGGACCCGAGCGTCTCGAGCGCCGAGGCGAGCGCCGGGCGCAGCGTCTTCGCCATCCATTTGAGGCGCGCGATCACCTCGGGCCCGTTGGCGCCGAAGCGAAGCGCCTTCCCCAGCCCCTCGTTGAGATTGGAATAGGCGACGCCGCCGCCGGCCCCGTCGCGCACGATCCACACCGGCATCGACGGGCTCACGATCCCCGCCATAGGCCCGACCGCGCGGTAATGATGGCAAGGCGCGAATTGGATCTTGCCGCGCGCCGCCAGTGTCTCGGCCTCGGCCGCGTCGTCCGCCCAGCCCTCGTAGAGAATGGCACCCACGATCGCACCCTGCATGGGCCCGCACATACGCGCCCACTCAATGGGCGGCCCGGCATGGAGGATCGTGCGTTTGCCGAGCCCCGGGATCGCGTCGCGCGCGAGCGCGATGCCGTCGAGGATCGGCTCGGCGGCGAGATAACGCCCATAGGCCGTCTTGTTGGCAGCCTCGACCGCGGGCTCGTTCACGAGATGGGCGAGGGCGCGCGCGACCGCGGCATCACCGCCCGCGGGCGGCGCCCATTCGATCTCGAGCGCAGGGGCACCCGATGCCGCGACCGTCTCGGCGAAGGCCTTGAGGCCCACATTGAGCACGGCGAGGGGCGCGCCGAAGAGGCTCATGCCACGACTCCCGCGCGGCTCGCGGGTTGCGCCGCTTCCGCCGCGCGCGCGATCGCGGCGGCGAGACGCACCGCCTGCGCGTTGCTTTCGGCCAGGATCATGCCGGCGTCGCGGAGGATTTCTTCCTGCCGCGCGAGGCCTTGGGGATCGCCCTCGGTGCCGCACACGAAGCCCACGATCGCGAGCGCGCGTCCCGCCTGCTTCGCGCGCGCTTGCGCCTCGCGGAGCGCGGGCGCCATGGCACCCGCGGGATCGGCGTGGGAACCGTGGCCGAGCACCGCGTCCAGCAAAAGCACGGCAACCTCGCCATCCTCCGCCTCGCGTTGGATGCGCTCGTTGCGCAGGCGATGATCGATCATGGGATGGGGCCGACCGCGCGTGAAGACGTCGTCGCCGAGATCGATCAGCGTGTGCGCCTCGCTCTTCCATACGTCCGCGATCTCGGCGGCCTTGCCCACGGGCGTGTTGGTGAAGACGGGCGCCAACGCCTCGCTCAGCAGCAACGACGCCTCGTAGCAAAAGGTGCCGCCGCTATAGAGGCCGCGCAAATAGCGCTGACCCGGCGCGAAAGCGAAGCCCGGCGCCGCGGGCTCGGCCGGCGTCGCGGCGCTCGCGACCTTCCCGCGCGCGAGATCGACCGCGGCGCGCGCCGCGTCCTCGAGGGTGCGCACCGGATGAAGGCCCGGCCGCGCGATCTTCGCCGGATCGGCACCGAGGAAATTCACCACCACCGGCTTTCCCGAGGCGAGCGCCGCATCGAGCACGTGCGACGCGACCTCGGAAGCGGGCGGCTTCGAGATGAGGACGATGATGCGCGTCTCGGGATCGCGCGCGAGGAGCTTGATCCCTTGCAGCATCGAGAGCCCGCCGACCGCGGCGTGG
>DATJLQ010000150.1:0-3973 GCA_035509415.1 Alphaproteobacteria bacterium | reverse complement strand
CCTCGACTGCCAGCGTAAATGGATCGTTTCGCGTCCCAAGTCCATGGCCCGGTCAGCCGGCGAAGGCGATTTCGAGATGATAGATGCGAATGAGGCCGGCATCGGCCCGGCCCGGGAACACGAAGCGATATCGATCGTATTTCCCCGGATTCTGGACCGAAAAGCCCCGCACTTCCGCAACACCCCAGGGCTTCAGATCGTCGCGTCGATCCACGACCGTCCAGTGGCCGTCGCGAAATCCCTCGAGCCGCCAGGTGCGCGGCATGTCCGCGATCGCCTGGGCGGGGATCGGCGAGGTCGACATGCGGTAGCTGCTCACGATGCGCGGCTTGGGCCGGACGTGAACGATGAGGGCGACCGGGGTGTCGATCCAACGCCCCCAGTAGATTTGGGTCGGGCTGTTGATCAGGAGATTGGAGGGCGGATTGGGCCCCGGGTCTTCCGGCCCGGCCAGCGTGAACCAATAAGTGGCGTTCGGCGCCGGGACGGACCCGGGGGCGCTTCCCGCGAAATAGGGCCAGCCCCAAACGACGCCGAGCAGGACCGCGCCAAGCCCGGCCAGCAGGACCAGATTTGCCGGATCGCGCAAGAGTCGTTCGGTTCGCCCTGGACTCGATCCAGGGCGGATGTCGGCGTCCGGTCCGGCGGCCTCCGCTTGCGCGGCGCGCAGGACGAGCTGCGCGAGATAGCAGAAGAAGGCGAGCGCCAACACCGGCTTGAGCCACTCCTTCGTCGCGTGGAAAATCCAGTTGCCATAGGCTTGGGTGCCGAGTCCGAGCATCAAGAGCGCGAGCAGCAGGGCCGTGCGCCGGCCGGGCCCCCCGCGATACCAGGCGACGCCGAGATAGAGGCCCGCGACGGCCGCAAGATCCATAGGGTCGCCGATCTCGGTCCGCGGATTGAAGACCATGAGATAGGCGATCGCGAGCGACAGCACGGCGATCGATGCCTCGGCGCGCGAAAGGCGGCGGACGGCGACCGCGGCGAGCCCAAGCGTCGCGAGGGCGGCGGCCACGCGCAGCCCGGTCATCAACTCGGTCGGCAGATCGACGCCGAAATAACTCAACAGCGCGCCGAAATCGTACGCGCGGTAAGGGCCGGGGCTCGACGACTGGACGAGCTTCCCGACGAGCGCGAAATATTGCTGAACGACATAGGGCGGATAGGGATGGAGGAACGGCACCAGGAGAATGACGACGACGCCGATCGCGAGCGGGCGACGCAAGGGCCGGAACAGGGCGCCGTAGAGGAGAAAGGGAACGAGCGCCAACGGCTTCAACGCCAGCGCGACGCAGAGCCAGAGGGCGGCGCGTCCCCAAAGCGCTTCCGCCACATACCCCGCCGCGAGGAACAGGCATCCGACC
Organism: Alphaproteobacteria bacterium; assembly: GCA_035509415.1. Lineage (GTDB taxonomy): Bacteria > Pseudomonadota > Alphaproteobacteria > JACZXZ01 > JACZXZ01 > DATJLQ01. The sequence continues at coordinate 2,609 of DATJLQ010000150.1, read as the reverse complement.
ATCGCGATTTCGGCTTGGCCGTGCTGGACGTTTTCGCCCGCACTCGGCAGCAAAAGGACGAGAACGGCCGCCATCGCGATGGGGGCGTGCCGGGGCACCGCCAGGCGAACGAGGCGCCATAGGCCATAGGTGAAGAGCGCCACGGCAAAAATCCGCCACGCGACGTCGGCAAGCGGCATGCCCAGCGCCACGAACGGCGTGAAGATCAAAGCGCTCGACGGAAAATAGACGAAGCCATAAAAGCCGGGCCGGTAAAGCGCGAGGCCCGACCACCAGTCCGCGACACCTCCGAGGTAACCGATGAAGGTCGAGCGGGCCGGATGAAGCAGCACCAGGACCGACGCGACGATCGTGAGCGCGATCCAAAGAGCCCATCCGGCGTACACCGCGCGCCGCACGCCGCGGCTTCGGGCGAGATCGTCAGCGCTCTCGGACACCGCTCCCCCTTGATCGACGGGCATTGTCCCGCCCGCTCGCTCGACCGTCCCGGCCTTGGAATCGCGCGATTGGAGCAAAGCTGCCGGATCGACGCAAGCGAAAGGAGCGCAGGGCCGGAGATTCCGGCTCCTAATCCATGGCCCCCGGCTCCGAGACCGAGGTCGCGCGAAAGCGCTGCCACTCGATGCCCTGGACGGGTGCCGCGGCGGCCAAGCCGGCCTTGACCTTGAGCTGCGCCAGGAACTCGCGCGGGCTCGGCAATTGGTGCCAGACCTGGGGCAGGAAGAGTGCACTCTTCACACCCGCGCGCAGGATGAGCCCGTCCTTCCCGGGCTCGAGCTGAGCCAGGAGCGTTTCCTCGCTCGCGGCCGCGACCGGCACCGGCGGCGAGAGGAGCGAGATCGAAAGACGCGCGTCGGCGAGCTCGCTCGCCGCGAGGGGCGGAAAGCGCGGATCGTCCGCCGCCGCCGCGACCGCGTTCTCGGCCACGTCGCTGAGGAGCGGGCGCCAGGCCTTGGCCGAGCCGACGCAGCCGCGCAAGTTTCCGTGCCGGCTCAAGGTCACGAAGCAAGCGCGCGGCACCGCAAGCTCGGGCGGATAGGCCGAGAGATCGACCGGGCCGAGCCGCTCGCCGCGCGCAAAGCCCGCGATACGCGTCCGCGCAAGCGCCAAGAGCGTCGCCCCGTGGCGGCCCAGCAGCGCCGCGTCGGCGGCCTCCGGCTCGGACGGCAATGCGCGCACCGGCGTCGGAGCGTCAAGCGAAGACATAGGCGCCGTAGCCCACGACGCGGCTCCGGTCGCCCGCCGTGTCGCCGGAGTTGCGCAGGTCGCGCGTCTTGGCCCGAAGCCCGCGCGCGCGCGCGATCTCGATCATGCCCGCGATGGGCACGCGTCCGCACGCCTGGTCCCAGCCGATGGCGCGCGCATCGAGCGCCTCGATCGCGTCCGAGGTCGCGCGGTCCATGCGCTGGGCGGTGCGGTAATCGTGATAGTGGCTCAAGTCCGAGCTGATCACGACGAGGGTGCGCGACGCGTCGCCGTCGGATGCGGTCTCGATCGCGCGCGCGACCTCGGCCCCGGTCGCCTCGCCCGCGACCATGGGGAGGATCGGCACCGGGCCGAGCACGGCCAAGAGGAACGGAAGCTGAGTCTCGAGCGCGTGCTCGAGCCGATGCGGCTCGTCTGCGAGCATGATTTGGGGCAGCGAGGCGACGCGCGCGCGCGCCGCGGCATCGATGGGCACGGCACCGAGAGGTGTGGCGAAGGCGTCGACCGTCGGAAGCGCCAAACCGCGGATCGCGACCCGGTGCGTCGGCCCGACGATCACCGCGCGCTCGATCTTGCCCTTGAGCGGCCGGAGCGGGGCATAGGCGTGGGCCGCGATCGGGCCCGAATAGACGTAGCCCGCATGGGGCGCGATCACGGCTTGCGGGATCGCACCGCCCTCCGCTGCACTGCCCATCCGCCCGTCGTCGGTCTCGGCGTCGGCGAGATAGCGCGCGACCGCGCGCGCGAGGAGCGTCGGATCGTCGGGATAGAACAGGCCGGCTACCGCCGGCGGGCGGACGCGGGTCATGGCGGGAGGAGCCCCTTCTGCCGCGTGGGACGGCGCTTGCGCGTCGCGCGCATTGCGGGCCGTCTTCGAAAGCCCCATATCATACCTCAGGACGGCGGCCGGGACAGGACGCAACGCTGGGGACCATAGGGGTTCCGGCCCGCCGCCCCAAGTGCCTCAGGCGCAACGGCTTTCGCCCGCGTCGGCAGGGCCTGGAGGGGCAAGAATGACACCCACCTCGGTCGAGCCCGAGACGATTGGCGGAATGGCGGTCGGCTATTGGCACGCGCTCGCCGACGGGCGCGTCCAATGCGACATGTGCCCGCGCGCCTGCAAGCTCAACGACGGGCAACGCGGGCTTTGCTTCGTGCGCGCGCGCCAGGGCGACGGCATGGTGCTGACCTCCTACGGCCGCTCCTCGGGCTATTGCATCGATCCCATCGAGAAGAAGCCGCTCAACCATTTCCTGCCCGGAACGCCCGTGCTCTCCTTCGGCACCGCGGGCTGCAACCTCGCCTGCCGCTTCTGCCAGAACTGGGACATCTCGAAATCGCGCGACATGGACCGGCTCATGGACCAGGCGTCGCCCGACGCGATCGCGCGCGCGGCGGAGGCG
>DATJLQ010000149.1:0-31262 GCA_035509415.1 Alphaproteobacteria bacterium | reverse complement strand
CGTGTTCGCGACCGAGACCATCGCCGACGTGTTCAAGCGCGAGCGCATCCCCTCGACCTTCGCCTGGCACGCCTCGCCCAAGGGCCAGCATGTCGAGCTCGGCATCGCCGAGATGAACCTGTTCCTGATGCTCGCGGCCTTCGGGCTCAGCCATTCGCTCTTCGGCGAGCGGCTCTTGCCCATCGGCACGCTCTACGACCCCTTCATCGCGCGCGGGCTCGATGCGCTCAACTATGCCTGCTATCAGGACGCGCGCTACATCCTGGCGGGCACGCCGTCGGGCATTTCGCTCGCCCCCGAGGGCGGCGCCCATCAGTCGATCTCCACCCCCTTGATCGGCATCGGCCAAGACGGGCTCGCCGCCTTCGAGCCCGCCTTCCTCGACGAGCTGGCGGCGATTCTCGCCTGGGCCTTCGACTATATCCAACGCGCGGGCGGCGGCGACGCCGACGAGCGCAACCGGCTGCGCGACGAGACCGGCGGCTCGGTCTATCTGCGCCTCTCGACGCGCCCCGTCGAGCAGCCCAAGCGTGCGCTCGACGCCGAGCTTGCGCGCAACATCGTCGACGGTGCCTACTGGATGCGGAAGCCCGGCCCCAACGCCCAGATCGTGGTCGCCTACCAGGGCACCGTGGCGCCCGAGGCGATCGCGGCGGTCGGGCTCATGGCCGAGGACCGGCGCGACGTGGGCCTCCTCGCGGTCACCTCGGCCGACCGGCTCAATGCCGGCTGGACCGCCGCGGGCCGCGCGCGCGAGCGCGGCCTGGTCCACGCCCAAAGCCATATCGGGCGCCTGCTGGCCGAGGTGCCGTCCCATTGCGCGCTGGTGACCGTGCTCGACGGCCACCCGGCGACGCTTGCCTGGCTCGGCGCCGTCCGCGGGCACCGGGTGCGCTCGCTGGGCGTCGAGCATTTCGGCCAGACCGGGACGATCGGCGATCTTTATCGCCATCACGGCATCGACACCGAGGCGATCGTCGCCGCCGCCGCGGCGGTCGTCCCCGGCCGCCCCATTCGCCATCTCCGCAGCTTGGGCTGAGACGGGCGCCGGACGCTCAGGACGCGGGCGCTCCGTGGCCCGAGAGAATTTGCGCCGCGCCGAGGATCGCATTTTGGAACGCGGCGTCGAACGAGACGCCATCGACGTGCCAGCGATAGACCCGCCCCTGCGCGACGAGACGCCAGTCGCCGTTCCAGCCGCCGGGCTGGTCGCTCCAAACGAGCGATCCGACGAGCGGCACGTCGCCGCCCAGATCCTGCGCGAGCGAGACGAAGCGGCCCGCCTCGATCGGCGGCACGAGGAGGTCGTCGATGCGGGCACTCGCGATCCGCTCGGCTCCCGGCAGCACGAGCTCGATGCCGTAGCGGTCGGCCGCGTCGGCAAGGGCGGCGCGCTGATCGACGCCCTCGTCGCCGTCGGACGAAAGATCGAAATGCTCGTCGCCGTGGCTCACCGCGACGAAGGCCGCGACGATCGGGCGTTGGCCGGTCCAGGGCTGGACGCCGAGGCTCGCGAGCGCGTGCTCGATCTTGGCGCCGTCGAAATCGACAATGAGATCGAACGGCCGGTCGTGGCTGCCCTGCTCGTCGTGATGAGGAATGCCCGCCATGCGGTCGCGATAGCGGAAATGCAGCACGTCGTCCTTCGCGTGCGCGGCGAGCGCATCGACGCGCGGGTCCTCGAGGAGGCGTGCGTCCCCACTCGCCTCGACCAGCGCGTCCTTGAAGGCGAGGGCGAAACCGCGGCTGCGCTCAGGCTCGAGCTCGCCGGTCACGATCGCGCGGCCGTGATAGACCGCGTCCGCGAGCGCAACGCCGCCCGCGAGGCCGAGCGCGAACGCCGCGAGCGCGAGGCGCGCTGATAAGCCCATCGATTGGCCCCGTCCGTCGCGCGTCCGGCCTAGGGTCTCCCGCCGCCGGACGCGGTCGAGTGTGCGCGTGCGGCGGCTGCGGGGTCAAGCGCGCGCGGGGCCGCCCGAGCTATTGCTGCAGCCGGGCCCAATCGCCGTCGGCGGTGCGGCAAACGATGCCGTCCTCCCCGGTGACCGGGGAGTGCCCGTCCATGTAATAGCTCGACTGGATTTTGCGGCAAATCTGGCCGCTGGGCGCCGTGTACTGATCGGACACGGGCGTAAACAGGCCGTGACTTCCGGTCGGGGCCGACCACGAGACGGGATCGTTCGTCGGAGCATTGCCGACCTTCTGCAGCGCCGCCTGGGCGGCGGCGCAATCGCGCTGGTCGGCGCTATGGCCCGCGACCAGCCCCGCCACAAGGCCGACCAAGGCGCCCGCGGCGGCGCCGATCAAGGCGTAGCGACCGCTCCCAGCCATGCTGCCGAGCGCAGCCCCGCCCACCGCCCCGGCGGCGGTGCCGATCAAGGCACCGGACATGGCGCGTGGGCCGAGCGCGGTGCAGGCATGGGCCGCGGCCTCTTGCGGCGAGCTGTATTTCTGCGCGCAGCCGTCGAGCGTCGCCGTGAGGACCATCGCGCCGATCAATCCGGACGTTCCGACACGTTTGAGCTTGTTCATGAGTTCCCCCTCCTGGCGCGCCGTGCGGCGCCATTCAATTGGTCGCCAGCTTGGCGGTTAACGGAAACGTCAGCGCGCCCTTCACCCCGATCGTGCCTTGGAGCGCATTCGGATCCGTGCCCGAAAGGTCGATCGTTTCGGACGGATTGTCGGTCGTGAGCTCCCCTTGGGTCGTGGCGCTCAAGGTGCAGCCATTTCCCGTAAGCGGCGGACATTGGAACGTTCCCGTGAGGCCGACGAAGGTCAGCCGCGAGATTCCGATCCAGCTGTCGACGAGATTTCCTTCGCTGTCGACCAGGATCGACGCGCGCCCATAAAGCTGCTGCCCGCCGCGCGAGAGCGTCACCGCATAGTGATAGGCGTTGATCGGGATCTGGTTCGGAACGTTCAGATCCGAGCCCAAGCCGTCGACCGCGCCGTCCATCGACGCGAGCGCCGAAATCCAGAATTTGCGCGCGATCTCGAGGTAGCCGGGCTCGCCCGTCACGTCCGCGCCGACGCCGAAAAAGTAGAACACGCTGTGGCGGAAATAGGTGCCGAGCTTCCGGCCGACGCCGTCGGGCAAGGGTGCCCCGCTCGCGAAGACCGAGCCGATGTCGCTGTTCTCGGCGAGATCCGAGTAGACGATGGCGCGGATCGTGACCGGGCTCTGCGCAAATCGCGCGCCATCCGACGCGAGGGCCTCGATGATCTGCTTGCGCGCCGGATCGCTCGCCCGGATCGCGCCCTGCGCGGGTCCCTTGAGCGCCCGATCGTAGATGTCGGTGAGAGCGATGCCGAAATCGGACAGGAAGTACTGCTGCTGCTTCTTCACGGCCTCGAGCGGGTTCGAGGTGAAAATGTAGTTCTTGCCCGCGAGCTCCTTGCGGCGCTCGGCCGTATATTCGGGCCAGCAGCCCGCCCAAATCTGGCGGCTGGTTCCCTGGGCCGGATTGAGCTCGACCACGGCGACGCGCTCGCCCGGCGTGAGCGTCGCGCGCAGCTTGTCGGCGAGCGTAATGGCCCAACTGCTCTCGCCCGCGCGCATCATCATGTCGTCGACATAGACGACCGTGCTGCGAAACGTCGGAATCTTGCAGAAGGCCGGGTCGAGGCCGGCGTCCAGATTGAAGAGCTGGGTCTGCGCGTCGGCCGCCGAAGCGCTCAGGATCGTCGCCGCCGCCGCGATCGCGGCGACGCGGACGGCAAATCGCCGTCCCCGCGCGACGCCCGCGCGCCGAACCTTGTCGTGGCGCGCGCTCATGGGCGAGCCTCCTGCTGGCCGATCCTGTCGAGGAGATCGTCGGCGACGCTGACCGCAAGCCCTCGATAATCGGTGAGCGTGATCGGGACGCTCTTGCCCTGCTCGAACCTGTAGAGCGAGACGTCCTGGTGCTGCGCGAGCGCCTTGAGGAGTTCCGTCCGATATCGGCTGTACTGAGCCAGGATGAACAGCCGCGCCCGCTCCCTGAAGCCCTGCTCGTGCTCCTCGACCTGGCTCTTCAGCGCCTCCGCCTCCTTGAGCAGCGGATCGCCCTCGAACTGCTTCAGCCGGTTGGTCTCGCCCTCGATCTCGTCCGCGTACTTGTGCTTGAGCTGCTGCTCCTTGCGCTCGAATTCACGGCGCTTCACCTGGTATTTCCGGTCCGCTTTCGCGAAATCGAGCGCGGTCTCGACATAGACCGGGTCGGCGTCGTGCGCGAAGAAGCTGATGAAGACCCCGACCAGCCAGGCCAGGACGTTCGCCCCCAAGCTGATGACGACCTCGCGCGTGGGGTCGATGGCGACGGAATATTGGGTCCCGAGAATGCTCGCGGTACTGTGCGCCTGGAGCACGCCCATGACGGCCTGATACCTCATCCAGCCGACCACGGTGATCAGGCCCACGAGGCCGATCGTCGCGAGGACGAGCGGGCCGTAGGGCCGCTCCCGGTCCTCGACCGCGGGCCCGAATTTCTTCTTCCACTGCTTCAGATCGACGCCGTGCTGGTGGGCGATCACGGCGAGACACGCAGCGAGCACGACCGTCGCGCCGAACGCGATGATCGGAACGCCGAAAAACAGGAACAGCGTGTCGTAGTTGATGAACCACTCGGCGATCCCCAAGAGAACCATGATCAGGAAATAGACGGGATTGACGTCGAACGGGAACCGCGAGCTCACGGCTTTGAGGTTCGGCCGGTGCGCATGAGTCGCGATCTGGCGGTCGAATTTCGCCTTGGTCGCGAGGAAATCCTCGCCCACCCGATCGCGGTCGAGCCGCGATTTCTCGGCGGCGATCGCGCGGTCGCGGTCCGCCTCGAGCTGCTTGATCGCGCCCGGGATTGCATCGCGCTCGCGGCTCCGCGCGTCGAAAGGCTGGTAGCGATCGCTGAATTTCCGCTTCACGTCGGCGAACTTCTGCAGGTACTCGCGCGTGCGCCCGAATATCGCCTCTCGCGCGCCGTTCGAAAACCCGTCGCGGTCGAACAGGATGGCGCCCTGCGCGATTTCGGCATCGACGCTGCGCTTCAGCTCCTCGTCGTCGAGCGGGCGCAGCGGCGTCGCGGAATCGCTGTTCTGGCGGACGATCTCGATGGTCCGCCGCAGCTCGTCGATCTGGTTTCGTGGTGCGTCTTCCAAGACATCCATGGAATCCCCCTGATGTGGCGCGCGCTCAATCGACGACGATGTCCGACAACGGCGCGGGCGAGACTTTGCTGGCCGGCTTCATCGAAATGACCGGCGGCGGCGCAAGCTTGTGCGGCGCGGTCGACGGTGCCGGCGACGTCGGGAGCTCCAGGACTCCCTTGCCGACCAGTCCCACCGTCGGGCTGCCCTCGTAATCGAGCTCGCGGGTCTGATAGACCTCGACGCTCGGCTTCGGCGTCACGGTCGCCGGCGCGTCGGGTCCCGTCTTCAGATAGTCGGCGTCGATTCGCCGGTGTTGGACGACCGCGAGGTTGGCCGTGGTATTCGCCGAGATCAAGAACTCGACGCGTCGGTTGCGCGCGCGGCCTTCCGGGGTGGCGTTGGGCGCGATCGGCTGGAACGGACCGATCGCCACGGTCGTCATCTGGAGCGGATCGACGCCGCGCGCGGCCAGCAGGCGCATGACGTGCAGCGCGCGCAACGCCGACAGGCGCATGTTATAGGCGTCGGTGCCCGTCGAATCGGTATGGCCAAGGATGGTGAGCGCCGCGTCGGGCACGTCGCGCTTCATGTTCTGCGCGATGAGGTCGATGACGGGAATCGACTGCGGCAGCGGCGTCGCGCTGTCGGTGTCGAAGAACACCCCCTCGTCGAACACCACGCGCACGACCGGAACCGCCCGATCTATACCGGGTGCCGAGCCCCGCGGCGCATAGACCTGCTCGACGATGGGCGGCTCGATGTTGTCGAGGCGCGCGAGACGGCGGAAACGGGCGATGCGGTCGCTGTTCTCGAGGTCGAGCGTTTGCGCCTGGGTGAGAACCTCGACCGGCGCGGGGACGCCGTCGGCCGGGGGCATGCGATTGGCGAGCGAGGCCACCGCGGTATTGGCCGCCGGCGCGGCCGCCGTGGGCGCGGCGGCCGGCGGGGCCGGCAGCGTCGAGGGGGCGCACGACGCCAAGACGAGCGATATCAATACGATCCCCGGCGGACCTCGGCCGCGTTTTCGCACGCATGCCCCCTTTAGAGGTAATTTTAGGAAAAAATACTATCCAGGGGCCGGACGCCTTTGCAAGGAGGAATATTATATAAGAATAGTTCTACTCTCTTCTGGTGCCTCCTCAATTCACCCGCTGGCACGGTATGTTTGGCGCTGGCGAGCGGCCGCGGCGGCCGGGCCCTCGATAATGTTGCCCGCGCGGGCGCTTGGCCCGCGCCGAAGGAGGCTCTCAGATGGTATGCCCGAGCTGCGGCCGCGAGATGACGCTCGAGGACAAAAGCACCTTCACCGGCAACGACAGGCGTACCTATCGGCGCGGCGCGCGCGGCCGCTCCGAGATCGTCAACCGCGGGAAGGCGCCGTGGGAGGTGCCGCACGAGGCGAACGAGGCGCGCGCGTGGGACGAAGCCCGCGGCACACGACGCCCGACGCCGCGCGCAGGGTCTCGCGGCCCCGATCGGGCGCGGCGTGAAACGCCTTTTCGGCGCGTGACCGGCACCAAGGCGAAATCGGACGCAGGCGGGAGATCATCGTGATCGGCGAGCTCAAGCGCAAATTCGACGTTCCGGGCCGCGTGATTCTCGGCCCCGGCAAGGGCGGGCGCGCGAAGCTCGAGCTCACGGGCGAGCGCGGCGCGGCCGAGATTTATCTCCACGGCGCCCATGTCACGGGCTTCGCGCGGCGCGGCGGGCCGCCGCTTCTGTTCCTCAGCGAGCGCGCACGCTTCGCGCCGGGCACGCCCATCCGGGGCGGCGTTCCCATCTGCTTTCCCTGGTTCGGCCCGCGCGCGGGCCAAGGCATGCATGGCTTCGCGCGCCTCGTCGAATGGCAGCTCGTCGAGACCGCGGCGTCGGGCGAGGGTGCTGCCTTCGCGCGTCTCCGCTTGCCGAAAACCGAGCGCGCCGCGGCCTGGCCGCCCTTCGAGGCCGACTTCGCCGTGACCGCGAGCGACACGCTCACGCTCGAGCTCGCGGTGACTAATCTTTCGCCCGACCGGGCGCTCGAGTTCGAGGCCTGCCTGCATCATTATTTCGCCGTGGGCGACATCGGCGACGTCACCGTCCACGGCCTCGCGGGCCACGCCTATCTCGACAAGATGGAAGATCGCCAACGCAAGATCGAGGCGGCCGAGGCGGTCCGCATTGCGAGCCAGACCGACCGCATCTATCTCGGCGTCGCGGGGGCGGTCGAGATCCGCGACCGGCGGCTCGGGCGCGCGATCCGCGTCGAGCGGCGCAACGCCGCCTCGACCGTGCTGTGGAACCCCTGGACCACGCAAAAAATGGACGATTTCGAGCAAGCCGAATACCGGCATATGATCTGCGTCGAGGCGGGGAACGTCGCCCCCGACGCGGTCACGCTCGCGCCCGGCGGGCGCATGGTCATGGGTGCCACCTTGAGCAGCCGCGCGATCTAGGGAGACGCCATGAGCGAGGAGCGGAAATTCGACGCCAAGTCCGCCAAGGGCATGGAGGCCATGTACCAGACGCCCGACGTGGTGGCGCAGCGCCGCGCGGTGCTCGACGCGCTCGATCTCCGCCCCGGCGAGCACGTGCTCGACATCGGCGTCGGACCGGGCCTCTTGCTCGCGGAGATGGCGCAGGAGGTCGGCCCCGGCGGCGTCGTGCGCGGCATCGATCTGAGCCCCGACATGGTGGCGATGGCCGAAGCGCGCGCGGCGAACGTCGCCCATGTCGCGGTCGCGATCGCGCCCGCGACGGCGCTCCCCTTCCCGGACGCGAGCTTCGATGCCGCGACGGCGACCCAGGTCTATCTCTACGTGCCCGAGCTCGAGTTGGCGCTCCGCGAGCTCCACCGCGTGCTCAAGCCCGGCGGGCGCGCGCTGGTGCTCGATTCCGACTGGGACAGCGTCGTCTGGCACACGGAGGATCGCGCGCGCATGGCGCGCGTGCTCGAGGTCTGGGAACGGCATTTCCACGACGGCCGCATCGCGCGCCGGCTGCCCGCGGCGCTCAAGCGCGCGGGCTTCGAGCTCGAGCGCGCGAGCGTGTCGCCGATCGTGAACGTGGGCTACGACGAGGCGACCTACAGCGCGAGCATGATCCGCTCGATCCGCGCCTTCGTCGCAGAGAAGGACGGCATCGGCCGCGAGGAAGCGGGCGCCTGGGCCGAGGAGCTGCGCGCGCGCGGCCGCGACGGAAGCTATTTCTTCAGCCTCAACCGCTACCTCTTCCTGGTGCGGAAGCCGCGCTGACGCGGACCGCTTCCTTGGTCGCCGGAGCCGCGGAATATTCCGCGCCACCGTGCGTCTCTCAGGAGAGGCGCGCGGTGCCGCGGAGGCCAGATGCGGTTACGAAGATCGGCAATCCTGCTCGCGGCCGGGCTCGGGCTGTCGAGTTGCACCACGCCGCGGGTCTCGAACCCGCCGCGCACCGCGACCGAGGAGCTTCTGATCTCGCGCGCCGCCGACCACGCCGCCGATCGGCTCGAGCTCGGCCTGCCGCCCGGCACCAAGGTCTTTCTCGATACGAGCTACTTCGAGGGGACGGACGCGAAATACGCCATCGGCGACATCCGCGACCGGCTCCTGAAACAGGGTGCCGACCTGGTGCCCGACCGCAAGGACGCAGAGGCGGTGGTCGAGGCGCGCGCCGGAGCACTCTCGATCGACGATACGACGACGCTCTACGGCATCCCGAGCTTCAACATCCCGATTCCACTGAGCGGCACCGGCCTGACCTTCCCAGAGATCGCGCTCTTCAAGAAGGACCAGCGTCGCGGCGTGGCGAAGTTCGCGCTGACTGGCTACGGCGCCAAGAACGGCGCGTTCGAGAGCGCGGCGGGGCCGGTCTACGGCTATTCCTACCGCACCCATTACGTCGTGCTGCTGTTCGTCTCCTGGACGAAGAGCGACTTGATCCCGAAGGGCGAGCGCTTCGAGAAGGCGATCGAGCGCCAGGACCGGGACGAAAGCGCTCCGACCTCCGAGTCCGTATCGGGCGCGGCTCCCGAGGACAATATGGCCAAGCCGGGCAGCGATACGAAGCAATGAGTCGCTGCGGCGCGAGCGCGCGCAGCCAACAAAAAGCCCCGTCACCGGGGCCCGTTCTAACGTCGATCGCCAGTGCCGCGTCAGACGTTGAAGCTCTCGCCGCAGCCGCAGCGGCTCTTCTCGTTGGGATTGCGGAACACGAAGCCCGACTGGAGCTTGTCCTCGACGTAATCCATCTCTGTGCCGAGGAGGAACATGACCGAGGTCGGGTCGATGAAGATGCGCACACCCTTCTCCTCGACCACGTCCTCGAACTTCTTGGGTGCCTCCGCGTACTCGACGAAGTAGCTCAGCCCCGAGCAGCCCTTGTTGCGCACGCCGATACGCAGCCCTTGGGCGGGCGTCTGCGCCCTCGCCATGAGCGCCCGCGCCCGCTCGGCGGCGGCGTCGGTCAGCGTGATCATCGGTGCGGCCATCTCGTCCTCAGCCCCTTCTCGCGCTCCGGGCTCCAATAGATAGGTCGCGCGCGCGCGAAGACCAGCCCCAGGAATGTCGCAAAATCCCGTTCATGTCCAGTGCCTTATGGCATGTCGAGCGCCATGCGCGCGTCGTCCGACATTTTGGCGGGCGTCCAGGGCGGGTCCCACACGAGGTTGACCTCGACCTCGCCCACGCCGTCCACGTCGGCGACCGTCTGGGCCACCTCGCCCGGCATCGAGCCCGCGACCGGACAGGCGGGTGCGGTGAGCGTCATGTCGATCCGGACCTTGCCGTCGGGCGCGATCTCGAGATTGTAGATGAGGCCGAGCTCGAAAATATTGACCGGGATCTCCGGGTCGTAGACCGTGCGTAGCGCGTCGGCGACCGCGTCCCAGCTCGCGACCTTCGTCCCCGGCGCGAGCGGCTTCCCGGCGCGCACCGGCGCCGACGCGCTCGCACCCGGCGCGCCGCCGTTCCCGTCCTCGATCGCGTTTTGTGTCGTTTCGTCCATCGTCCTATTCCGTCGTCGCTTCGCCCGCGCCCGCAAGGGCCGCGTTCATGGTGTGCCAGGCGAGGGTCGCGCATTTGACCCGCATCGGGAACTGGCGCACGCCCGCGAGGACCTGCATGCGGTCCGCCTCGTCCTCGAGCTCGGGCGGCAGCGTCGCGTCGCCCTCGCCCGTCACGAGCGCATGGAACGCGTCGAACAGCGCCTTGGCCTGGGTATCGGTCTTGCCCATGAGCATCTCGCTCATGAGCGAGGCCGAGGCGGTCGAGATCGCGCAGCCGCGCCCCTCGAATGCCACGTCGCGGATCGTGCGCCGGTCGTCGAGGGTGAGATAGACCGTGAGCTGGTCGCCGCACAGGGGATTGTGGCCGTGCGCCTCCCGGTTCGCGTCGGCGGGATGGCGCTTGTTGCGCGGGTGCTTGCCGTGATCGAGGATCACTTCTTGGTAAAGGTCGCGCAGGTCGTCGGCGGCGCTCATGCGAAAATCTCCCGGACCGAGCGCACCGAGGCGGCGAGCGCGTCGACTTCCTCGATCGTGTTGTAGAGGGCGAAGGACGCGCGCGCGGTCGCGGCCACGCCGAGCTTCTCGTGAAGCGGCTGGGCGCAGTGGTGGCCGGTCCTGAGGGCAACGCCCGCGCGATCGACGATGGTGCCGATGTCGTGGGCGTGCGCGCCTTCGAGGCTGAAGGAGACGATCGCCGCCTTCTCGGGCGCCGTCCCGTGGATGGTGAGGCCGGGAATCGCGGCAAGCCGCTCGGTCGCGTAACGCAACAGGCTCTGCTCGTGGGCCGCGATCGCATCCTGGCCGAGGCTCGCGATGTAATCGAGCGCGGCGGCGAGCCCGATCGCCTCGACGATCGCGGGTGTTCCCGCCTCGAAGCGCTCGGGCGGATCGGCATAGCTCGTGCCGGCGAAGCTCACGTTCCGGATCATGTCGCCGCCGCCCTGGTAGGGCGGCATTTTCTTCAAATGCTCGGCCTTGGCGTAGAGGACGCCGATGCCGCTCGGCCCGTAAAGCTTGTGGCCGGTGACGGCGTAGAAATCGACGTCGAGCGCCTTCACGTCGACCCGCCCATGCACCGCCGCCTGGGCGCCGTCGAGCAGCACGGGAACGCCGTGCCGGTGCGCGATGCGCACGATCTCCGCCGCCGGATTGACCGTGCCCAGCACGTTCGAGCAATGGGTCAAGGCCACGAGCTTGGTCTTGGGGCCGAGGAGGTGCGCGTAGGCGTCGAGGTCGAGATTGCCGGTGCCGTCGACCGGCACCACGCGAAGGCGCGTGCCGATCCGGTCGCCCAAGAGCTGCCAGGGCACGATGTTCGCGTGATGCTCCATCTCGGAGACGACGATCTCGTCGCCCGGCGCGAGGAAGGCGCCGCCGTAGCTCGCGGCCACGAGGTTGATCGCCTCGGTCGCGTTGCGCGTGAAGACGATCTCGCGCGGGCCCGCATTGAGGAAGCGCGCGACCGTCCCACGCGCCTCGTCGTAGAGCTGGGTCGAGCGTTGCGAGAGATAATGCACGCCGCGATGGATGTTGGCGTAGTCGCGCTCCATGAATTCGCGCATGCGCTCGATGACCGCGCGCGGCTTTTGGGCCGAAGCACCATTGTCGAGATAGACCAGCGGCTTGCCGTAGACCGCGCGCGCGAGGATCGGGAAATCCCGGCGCACGCGCGCGACGTCGTAGGCCGGCGCGTTGGTTTTGGTCTCGGGTGCGGGGGCGTTCATGGCCTACTCCACCGCCGACGCGGGCGTGCCCGCCCCGAGCCAGCCCGCGACGATGCGGCCGAACGCGCCGCGCACTTCGTCGCGCGCAATGCCCGCGACCGCGTCCGCGAGGAACGCCTCGACCAGCATGCGCCGCGCCTCGGGCTCGGGAATGCCGCGGCTGCGCAAATAGAAGAGCGCGTCGCCGTCGAGGGCACCCGCCGCGGCGCCATGGGCGCATTTCACGTCGTCGGCGTAGATCAGGAGCTCGGGCTTGGCGTCGATCTCGGCGCCGTTCGAGAGCAAAAGCGTGCGGCAGGTCTGGCGCCCGTCCGTGCGGTCCGCACCCGGATGGACCTCGATGCGGCCCTGGAAGACGCCGCGCGCACCCTCGTCGAGCACACCCTTGTAGGTCTCGCGGCTCGACGTGTCGGGCGCGAGATGGTCGATCGAGGTCGTGTTGTCGATCGCCTGCCGGCCGCGCCCGAAATAGGCGCCATCGAGGCGGCAGGAGGCGCCCGGTGCCGCGAGCGCCGTCGCGATCTCGGTGCGCGCGACCTTTGCCCCGGCCGAAAGCACGAAGCTCTCGTAGCGCGCGCCGCGGCCCACGGTGACGCGATGGGTCGCGATGTGGACGGCACCCGCGCCCTCGGCCTGATGCTTGTAATGGCCGAGCGCCGCACCCGGCCCGAGCTCGATGTCGGCGACCAAATCCGCGAAATAGGCGCCCGTGTCGGGGCCGACATGCTGCTCGATGAGCATCGCACGGGCATTGGCACCCAGGCGCACGAGGCCGCGCGGGTAATAGGCCACTGGCTCGGCCCCCGGCGCGGCGAGGAATATCAATTCGACCGGCCGCTCGAGCACGACCCCGTCCTCGAGGCGCAGCACGTAGCCGTCTTCCAGGAAGGCCGCGTTGAGGGACGCGAGCGCGCTCGGCGATTTCACGCGCGAGAGAGATTCGTCGAGCAAGCTGGGCTCGGCCTCGAGCGCTTCGGCGAGGCTCATGAGCCGCGCACCCTTGGGCAACTTGCCCGGCGCCGAGGATTTCGCATCCAGCCTTCCGTTGACGAAGGCGAGACGATGCGATTTTCCCTTGGGCAAAAGCCAGGGCAAGGCCGCGGCACGCGCGGCGACGCGCGGCGCCGGCACGAGAGCCATGTCCCGGAGCGGATTGAGGCTCGTATATTTCCACGCCTCGAGCTTCTGGGTCGGAAGTCCGCGCGCGGCGAAATCCGCGAACGCCGTAGCGCGCGCGGCCGCGAGCGGCGCATGGCGCGCGCCCGCGACCTCGCCCTCGCGCGCGGCGAAGGCTTTCGCAAACCGGTCGAGAATGGCGCTGTCCGCGATCATGGCCCGATCGTCCCGTCCTTCACGCCGCGGCGCCGAACTCGGCATAGCCCTTGGCCTCGAGCTCGAGCGCGAGCTCCTTCCCGCCCGAGCGCAGGATGCGGCCTTGGGCGAGCACGTGCACCCGGTCGGGCACGATGTAGCCGAGAAGGCGCTGGTAATGGGTGATCACGAGCGCTGCCCGCTCGGGCGAGCGCAGCGCGTTGACGCCGTCGGCCACCGTCTTGAGCGCGTCGATGTCGAGGCCGCTGTCGGTCTCGTCGAGGAGGGCGAGCGTGGGCTCGAGTGCCGCCATCTGCAGCACCTCGTTGCGCTTCTTCTCGCCGCCCGAGAAGCCGACATTGACCGCGCGCTTCAGCATCTCGTCGGTGATGCCGAGCGATTTGGTCTTGGCGCGCACGAATTTGAGGAACTGCATCGCGTCGAGCTCGCCCTCGCCGCGGTACTTGCGCGCGGCGTTGAGCGCCGCCTTGAGGAAATTGACGCTCGAGACGCCCGGGATCTCGACCGGATACTGGAACGCGAGGAACACGCCCTCGGCCGCGCGCGCCTCGGGCGCGAGCGCGAGCAAATCGCGGCCCTTGTAGAGGACCGAGCCCTCGGTTACCTGGTAGCCCTCGCGCCCTGCGAGCACGTAGGCGAGCGTGCTCTTGCCGGAGCCGTTCGGGCCCATGATCGCGTGCACCTCGCCCGCGCCGATCGAAAGATCGACGCCCTTCAGAATCGGCTTGCCGTCGACCGTGGCGTGGAGATTCCTGATTTCGAGTAGTGCGGTCATCTTGTTCAGCGTCCTCGCATCCTGAAAAGCGTCGCGCGGCATTCGAGCCCTTCCGCCGTCACGCCCGCGAAAGCGGGGGTCCAGAAAGAGATGGATTCCCGCTTGCGCGGGAATGACGGAAGAACGGCAGCGCTTGGATTTGCTCTCATCGCTGCCCTCACCCGACGCTGCCTTCGAGGCTGATGCCCACCAGCTTCTGCGCCTCGACCGCGAATTCCATGGGCAGCTCCTGCAGCACCTCGCGGCAGAAGCCGTTGACGATGAGCGCCACCGCGTCCTCGGGCGAGATGCCGCGCTGGCGGCAATAGAAGAGCTGGTCGTCGCCGATCTTGGACGTGGTCGCCTCGTGCTCGACCTGGGCGCTCGCGTTGCGGCTCTCGATGTAGGGCACGGTGTGGGCGCCGCACTGGCTGCCGATCAGGAGCGAATCGCACTGGGTATAGTTGCGCGCGCCTTGGGCCGCGGCGCCGATGCGCACCAGGCCGCGATAGGTCGCCTGGCCGTGCCCGCACGAGATGCCCTTGGAGACGATGCGCGAGCGCGTGTTCTTCCCGAGATGGATCATCTTGGTGCCGGTGTCGGCCTGCTGGTAGTTGTTGGTGATCGCGACCGAATAGAACTCGCCCTGGGAATTGTCGCCCTGGAGGATGCAGCTCGGGTATTTCCAGGTGATCGCCGAGCCGGTCTCGACCTGGGTCCAGGAGATTTTCGAGTTCTTCCCGCGGCACGCCCCGCGCTTGGTGACGAAATTGTAGATGCCGCCCTTCCCCTGCGCGTCGCCCGGGTACCAGTTCTGCACGGTCGAGTACTTGATCGAGGCGTCGTCGAGCGCGACCAGTTCGACCACCGCCGCGTGGAGCTGGTTCTCGTCGCGCATGGGTGCGGTGCAGCCCTCGAGGTAGCTCACCGACGCCCCTTCGGCGGCAACGATCAGCGTGCGCTCGAACTGGCCGGTCTTGGCCGCGTTGATGCGGAAATAGGTCGAGAGCTCCATCGGGCAGCGCACGCCCTTCGGCACGTAGACGAACGAGCCGTCGGTGAACACGGCCGAATTGAGGGTCGCGAAGAAATTGTCCGAGTAGGGCACCACCGAGCCGAGATAGTCGCGCACGAGATCGGGATGCTTCTGCACCGCCTCCGAGATCGAGCAGAAGACGATGCCCGCCTCCTCGAGCTTGGCCTTGAAGGTGGTCGCGACCGAGACCGAGTCGAACACCGCGTCGACCGCGACGTTGGCGACACCCGCGAGCATCGCCTGCTCGCTCAAGGGAATGCCGAGCTTCGCGTAGGTCGCAAGCAGCTCGGGATCGACCTCGTCGAGGGACTTGGGCCGCCCGTCCTTCGATTTCGGCGCCGAATAATAATAGGCGTCCTGATAGTCGATGGGCGGGTACGACACCATCGCCCAACGCGGCTCGACCATGGTGAGCCAGTGGCGATAGGCCTTGAGGCGCCATTCGAGCAGCCACTCGGGCTCGCCCTTCTTCGCCGAGATGAAGCGGATCGTGTCCTCGCTCAGGCCCTTGGGGGCGCGATCCTCCTCGATCTCGGTCACGAAGCCGTATTTGTATTTCTGCTCCGTCACCGAGCGCAGCTGCTCGACCGTCTCCGTCGCACTCGTCATGGGCCTCGTACCTCGTGCCTTCGTCTTGCCTTGCCCGGGCCTTGCCTTGCCTGGGCCTTGCCTTGCCTGGGCCTTGCCTTGCCTGAGCCTTACCTTGCCTGGGGCGCGTCGGTGACCGGTCCGCGCGGCGGCATGGCGAACGCCGCCGGGATCGCGGTCATCGCCATGTCGGCGAGCGTGAGCTTGTCGAGAGCACCCCGGATGGCGCCGTTGACCTTTTCCCAATTGCCGCGCATCGGACAGAGCGGCTCGACCCCGCAATGGTCGCCCGACCCCTCGACACAGGCGGTGAGCGCGATCGGCCCCTCGAGCGAGGAGACGATCTGGGTCACCGTGATCGCCTCGGGCGGGCGCGCCAGGACGTAGCCCCCGCTGGCACCCCGATGGGAGACGATGAGGCCGTCGATCGCGAGGGTCTTGAGCAGCTTCGAGACCGTCGGCAGCGGGACCCCGGTCTCCTGGGCGAGCTGGGGTGCCGTGCGCATGCGGCCGTCCCGGCCCATCTGGGACAGGACGACAATCGCGTAGTCCGTCAATCGGTTAAGCCTAATCATGGGGCGCCGTTTCAATCAGGACCGTTGCGGTCCCGATTAAATAAAGCGCCCGGCGAATAAATCAACCGGGAAATTGACGCGGGGGGTGAGACCCTCGGCCGACGCCGACCCGCGACCCGGGGCCTTTAAAGCTTAACGAAAATACGGGTATTCTCGCTCTCTATATTCAACCCAAGGTCACCATGAGAGGAGTGCCTTCATGCCCGGTCCCGAGGACGTCGCCATCGCGCTCAAGAGCCCCTATTACGGACTCGTCTTTCTCGCACTCGCGTCCCAGGCCTATACCGACGAGAACAAGAAGTCCTCGATCGCCCAGTGCATCTATATCGCCCTCACCGCGTTCGACCCCTCGACCGGCACCAACTTCACGCCACCCCTTCCCGCATCCGGCCTCGCGGGACCGTCCGGCGCAAGCGTGCCGCCGCTTCCGGGCAATTGGTCGCTCGATTGGGGCCCGGCGATCAGCGACGACAACAGCAACGTCATCTACATCGCCTCCTACCGCGCACCCGGACCGAACAACCAGGGCCGGCCCTACTTCTTCTCGGTCGTCATCCGGGGCACCGACACGAGCGCCGGCTTCTCGGGCCTCATGACGCAGCTCGCCGAGGATTTGCGCGCGTTCAATACGGTCTCGTTCGCGGACACGCTCGCGAACGGCGTGCCCAACCCTGCCGAGCGCGACCGCGCAATCATGGCCGGCACCATCGCCAACGGCTCGGCCCAAGGCTTCGCCCTGATCGCGAACCTCAAATCCCGCCTCAACCATGGCGGGCCGCCACCCGGCATGGGGAAATCCATGAACGTCGCCGAGGCGCTGCTCGCGCTCACCGAGCCGTTCGAGGCGGGCACCATGCCGGTGGTGGTCACGGGCCACAGTCTCGGCGCGTGCCAGGCGCAGATCTTCGCGGCCTATCTCGGCTGGCAGCTCAACGCCGCCCAGCCCATGATCGCCCATGCCTTCGCACCCCCCACGCCCGGCTTCGCGGACTTCGTCCAGACCTATCAGACCTGGTGCCCGACAAGCTTCTTCTGGCACTGCGAGTACGACGTGGTGCCTTACGCCTATGTCACGCTGCCGGCCGAACCGGGGCGCGACAAGATACGCGGCCTCGAATGGGCGAAAGCGAATCTCTGGAGCGCCTATCGATGGCCCGCGGGAGCCCAGGACCAGAACGGCAACGGTATCGGCGGCAATCCCTGCCCGTCATTGCCGGAAGTCCTGGTCCTTCTGATCGACGGGCTGGATCCGCTCATCAGCGAGCAATATGCGCGCCCGACGATCGGGCTCATGCCGCTTACGGGCGCGATCCCGATGCCGCAGACGGTGATCCAAGGGATGCTCGACAACATGAACGAGACCAATGGGGACACCACCTCCGGCCTGACCCAGCTCATGTGGCAGCATTTCCCGCCCAATTATTCCGAGCGCATGGCGGCGCTCTATGCGGACCAGCTCGCCGCCTACCAGTGGACCAGCTATTACCGGAAGACGAGCTAGCCGAAGGAGGACGCGGGAGGGCCCCGCCCGCGGCGCAGGTTGCGTCGCGGCGGTTCCTCCGTTAATCCTTGATTTATGACCGCCGCCGACGCCTCGACGCCCCTGCCCGACCCGACACGCGCCCTGTCCGGCGCACTGTCCACCAGCGCCCGATCCAGCGCCCTGGGCCGCGCCGAAATCCGGGCGTTGTTCGCGCTGCCCTTCGCCGACCTTATCTATCGCGCCCAAGGCGTCCATCGGGAGCATTGGGACCCGAACCGGGTCCAGCTCTCGACCCTGCTTTCGGTCAAGACCGGCGGCTGCCCGGAGGATTGCGCCTATTGCCCGCAAAGCGCGCGTTACGCGACCGGGGTCGAGGCGTCGAAGCTCATGGCGGTCGAGACCGTGGTGGCCGAGGCCAAGCGCGCCAAGGAGGCCGGGGCGTCGCGCTATTGCCTCGGTGCCGCCTGGCGCGAGCCCAAGGACAAGGACCTCGAGCCCGTGTGCGAGATGGTGCGCGGGGTCAAGGCGCTCGGCCTCGAGACTTGCGCGACGCTCGGCATGCTGAGCGCTTCGCAGGCCCAACGCCTCAGGGACGCGGGCCTCGACTACTACAACCACAATCTCGATACGGCGCCCGAGCATTACGGTGCCATCATCACGACGCGGACCTACGACGACCGGCTCGAGACGCTCGGCCATGCGCGCGCGGCGGGCATGAAGCTTTGCTGCGGCGGCATCGTCGGCATGGGCGAAGGGCGCGAGGCGCGCGTGGGATTGCTCGCGACCCTCGCGGGCCTGCCCGAGCCGCCCGAGAGCGTGCCGATCAATCTCCTGGTCCAGGTCGAGGGCACGCCGCTTTACGGCACCGAAGCGCTCGATCCCTTGGAGCTCGTGCGCACGATCGCGGTCGCGCGCATCCTCATGCCGCGCTCGGCGGTGCGCCTCTCGGCGGGGCGCGAGGAGATGAGCGACGAGCTGCAGGCGCTCTGTTTTCTCGCCGGCGCCAATTCGATCTTCGTCGGGCCGAAGCTTTTGACGACGCCCAACCCGTCCGCCGACCGCGACCGCATGCTTTTCGAGCGCCTGGGTGTCGCGCCCCTCGAGCCGCCGGCGGCGTGACGCCCTAAAACATCGTCCGTCCGTTTTAGCTCGAACCCCCCACCCCACCCTCCTCCTCAAGGGGGGGAGGGGATTCACCTCGCTTACGACTAAACTTCCCTCCCTCCTTGAAAGGGAGGGTTGCGAAGGGTCGGCGGCGCGCAGCCGAACCCTACCCGAAGCTGGGTGGGGGGTAAGCTCCGACGCGATTGGACTCTCCGCTACACCGTAAGCCCGCCGTCGATCGGGATGATGGCGCCGGTCGTGTAGGCGCTTTCGTCCGACCCGAGATACACGACGAGGGCTGCGATCTCGTCCGCCGTGCCGAGCCGGCCCATGGGCTGGCGCGCGATGAAGTCCTTGAGCGCCTGGTCCGGGTTCGCGAAGGCCGCGACGCGGCCCTGGAAGGACGGCGTCTCGACGGTGCCCGGGCAGATCGCGTTGCAGCGCACGCCGTGGCGCACGAAATCGATCGCGACCGACTTGGTGAGCCCGACCACGGCCGCCTTGGTGGTGCCGTAGACGAAGCGGTTCGGCAGCGCCTTCAGGCTCGAGACCGCGGACGACATGTTGACGATCGAGCCCTTGCGTGCGGCGACCATCGCGGGAAGGAACGCCTTGATCGTGCGGAACATGGATTTGACGTTGAGCTCGAAGGAGAAGTCCCAGTCCTTGTCCTGGGCGTCGAGCACGGTGCCGTGGGCGACGTAGCCCGCGCAATTGAACAGCACGTCGACGGCGCCCAGCTCCTTGGCGAGCGCTGCGATCGCGGCGCCGTCGGTCACGTCGAGGCGGCGCGTCTCGATCCCCGCCGTCGATGCGAGCGCCGCGAGCGCCGTCTCGTTCACGTCGGTCGCGATCACGCGCGCCCCCTCGCGCGCGAAGGCGAGTGCGGTCGCGCGGCCGATGCCCTGCGCCGCCGCGGTGATGAGGGCCTTCTTGCCCTGGAGCCGTCCTGCCATGTCTCGATCCTCCCGAAACCGTCTTATGCCAATTCTGCCTCGACCCAGCGCGCAAGCGCGAGAAGCTCGTGGTCGCGCCCGGCGCGGCCGACGAGCTGCGCGCCGAGCGGCAAGCCGTGCGGCCCCAGGGTCACGGGAAGGGTCACGCACGGCACGTGAAGAAGCGTCCAGATACGATTGAAGATCGGATCGCCCGTCGTCGCGAGGCCCTGCGGCGCCTCGCCCTTCGCACTCGGCGTCAGCACCAGATCGACCGCGCCGAACACCTCTTCGAACGCGGCGCGCGCGAGGGCCGCATGGTGCAACGCGGCCTCGTAGCGCGCGACCGGGATGGCGGCACCGCGCTCGATCTCGGTTCGGATGACGGCACTCATTTCGGCGCGACGATCGCGCCACTCGGGTGCGAGCGAAAGGTGCGTCTCGAACGCCTGTACCGTCAATTGCGCCTCGATGAGGCCGTGGCACGCCGCGGGCAATTGGAGGTCGATCACCTCGACCCCGGCCGAGCGCATGGCGAGGGCGGCGCGGTCGAGGGCGAGCTCGACGCCGTCCCCGGCCTGGTTCCACAATTCGGTGCGGCAATACCCCACGCGGCGCGGCCGCTCGGAGACGAGCTCGGGCCGCATGGTGCCTTCGTCCGCGAGCACGCGCGCGAAGAGGTCCGCGTCCTCGACCGAGCGCGCGAGCACGCCGACCGTGTCGAGGCTGGGGGCGAGCGCCTTCACACCCGCGACCGGGATGCGGCCGTGGCTCGGCTTGAAGCCGACGATGCCGCAGAAGGACGCGGGCCGGATCACCGAGCCCGCCGTCTGGGTCCCGGTCGCGAGCGGGATCATGCGGTCCGCGACCGCGGCGGCCGAGCCGCTCGACGAGCCGCCCGGCGTGTGCGCCGGATTCATCGGGTGGCGCGTCTTGCCCGGATAAGCGTTGGCGAATTCGGTGGTCACCGTCTTTCCCATGACGACGGCACCCGCCGCGCGCAGGCGCGCCACCAGGAGCGCGTCCGCGCGCGGACGATGGCCGGCATAGATCGGCGAGCCGTACTCGGTCGGCATGTCGCTCGTGTCGACGATGTCCTTGATGCCGACGGGCACGCCTTGGAGCGGCCCGCGCCGCGGCGCGGCATCGGACGCGCGCGCGGCTTGCCGCGCGGCGTCGGGATCGAGATAGGCCCACGCCTCCACCGCCGGCTCGCGCGCCGCGACACGCGCGAGGCACGCCTCGACCAGCGCCTCCGACGTGAGGGCGCCGCGCGCGATGCGTCGCGCCGCTTCGGCGGCGCCGAGCTCGTTGGCAGCGCCGTCGTTGGCTCCCGACGTCAATTGCATGGCTTTCTCCCGGCTTCGCTCGCGGCCCCTACTTTCCAACATCCGCACGGCGCCGTCGAGGGTCGCGGCGGCCATGCTATAATGACGCGTCATGCGCCGCGACGGCCCCAAATCCCTGATCTCGAAAATCGGCCTCGGACTGGCGCTCGCGGCCGCCCTCGGCGCGGTCGCGGCAGGCTACGGCAACGGCGCCCATTGGTGGAGCTACCGCGTGGCGCTTACGGCGCTGCCTTGG
Organism: Alphaproteobacteria bacterium; assembly: GCA_035509415.1. Taxonomy (GTDB): domain Bacteria; phylum Pseudomonadota; class Alphaproteobacteria; order JACZXZ01; family JACZXZ01; genus DATJLQ01. The sequence goes on along the minus strand of DATJLQ010000149.1, from coordinate 10,060 downwards.
GCGGCAGCGCTCGGGCTCGCGGGCGCCGCGGTCTCGCTCGCGGGCCTCTTGTGGCGTCGCCGGCGCGGCAGCAAGCGGCGCGCGATCGTCTACGCGCTCCTCGGTCTCTTGCTCGGGCTCACCATGGCGGGCTATCCCTACTCGATGCGCGTCATCGCGGGACACGTGCCGCCGATCCACGACATCACCACCGACACGGCGAACCCGCCGCAGTTCGTCGCCCTCGTGCCGCTGCGCGAGGCGGCGGGTGCCACCAGCCCGGCGGCCTATGACGGGCCCGCGACCGCGCGCCTCCAGCTCGAGGCCTATCCCGACATCAAGCCCGCCCTCTACGCCGCATCGGAATCCCAGGTGTTCGAGGCGGCGCTCGCGACCGCCAAGAGCATGGGCTGGCAGATCGTGGCCTCGGTGCCGGCCGAGGGGCGCATCGAGGCGATCGCGACCACGTTCTGGTTCCACTTCAAGGACGACGTCGTGATCCGGATCGAGACCGAGCGGAACGCGCCCAGCGTCGGCCCGGGCCTCGTCACGCGCGTCGACATCCGCTCGAAGTCGCGCGTCGGGCGGAGCGATCTCGGCACCAACGCGGCGCGCATCAAGCGCTTCCTCCTCGCCCTCGACCGGCGCATGACCGGACGTTGAGACGGCCGCGCGGGCGCGCGGCTAGAGTCCGGTATCGGGCGGCTCGGCGCCGCGCGCGGGGCCGGTCGTCGTGCGCAGCGGCAGGTCGCGGAGGCAGAAGGCCGCGACGATCGCGAGCAACGCGATCCCGAGGCAGGTCAGGAACATCACCTGGAACGAGCGCTCGACGGTCGCGACCAGGAGCGCCTGGGTCGCGGCCGGCAGATGGCCGATGCCCTCGGCATGGCCGTGCAGCAGATCGAGCGACGGATGGGGTCCGAGCATCTCGTGACCCGGCACGGCCGAAATGCGCCAGTCGAGCTGGGCGAGCAGCACCGAGCTCAGGAGCGCCACGCCGAACGAGCCGCCCATGGAGCGGAAGAAATTCACCATCGACGAGCCGACCCCGAGGTCGCGCAGCTCGACCGCGTTCTGCACCGCGACCAGCATCACCGGCATGGTCGAACCGATGCCGATGCCGAGGAGCGCCATGTAGAAGCCGGAGACGAGGTGGGACGTATGCGCATTCATGGTCGAGAAGAGCCCGAAGGCGAGGGCCGCGAGCGGCAGGCCGACCAGGGGCAGCATGCGATAGCGGCCGACGCGCGTGATGAGCCGGCCCGAGGTGAAGGCGCCGGCGGTGACCGCGGCGGTGAGCGGGATCAGGTCGAGGCCCGAGCGGGACGCCGAGTCGCCGCCCACCAGCTGGAGGAAGAGCGGGAGATAGACGATCGCGCCGAACATCATCATGAGGATGAGGAACGACGAGATGCACGACACCGTGACCACGCTATTCTTGAACAGGCGCAGCGGCAGGAGCGGCTCGCGCGCGAGGCGCTCGCGGAAGTAGAACACGACCAGGAGGGCGAGGCTCGAGAGCACGAGGAGGAGGATCGAGGGCGAGGTCCAGGGCAGCTCGACCCCGCCCCAGGTGGTGACCAAGAGGAGCTCGCTCACCGCCGCCGTGAGCAACACGGCACCCCAATAATCGATCTCGCGCACCGCGCGCCGGCGCACCAGCTTGACCAACGCGCGGCGCGAGATCGCGAGCGCCGCGAGCCCGATCGGCAGGTTGATCCAAAACACCCAGCGCCAGGTGAGATCGTCCGCGAACACGCCGCCGAGCACCGGTCCCGCGACGCTGGTGAGGGCGAACACCGCGGTGAAATAGCCGTTGTAGCGCCCGCGCTCGCGCGGCGCGATCACGTCGCCGATGATCGCGTGCGCGATCGAGATCAGGCCGCCGCCGCCCAGGCCCTGGAGCGCCCGGAACAGAATCAGCTGGGGCATGCTTTCTGCGAGCGCGCACAGGACCGAGGCCACGAGGAACACCGCGACCGCGGTCTGGAACATGATCCGGCGGCCGTAGAGGTCGGAAAGCTTGCCGTAGATCGGGGTCGCCGCGGTCGAGGTCAGGAGGTAGGCCGAGACCACCCACGACATGTGCTCGATGCCGTGGAGTTCGACCGAGATGGTCGGCAACGCGGTCGCGACGATGGTCTGGTCGAGCCCGGCGAGCGCCATGCCCAGCATGACGCCGCCGATGATGACCAGGATTTCGCGGTGGCTGAAGCCGACCGGAATGGCCTCCCGAGGCTCGCCCTCCATGAAACCGCGCTTCCTTCCCCGCTCCGCGCGGACGCCGTCGCAAGCACCCCGGCGCGGACACGTGGAAGCGGATATTAGTGAGGCCAGCCTGCGCCCGCAACGGCGCGCGCAGCTCGCGACTCAGACCGGTAAAATGCCGGACGCGCGAATCACTTGCGCGCAAAACGCGTCGGTGGCGCCGATTTCGACGCCCGCGCGCCGCTTGCGCGCGGAATTTTTTTGCAATGCAAGAGAAGCGGCGCGCGCCGCCGCGTGCGCGTCTGCGCGTGCCGAAGACGTGCGCGCGACGCCATCAACGGATATCAGTGGGAATGCGGCATGCGTGAAATCGATTTCGCGCGCGAGAACGAGCGGAGTCGGCGCGCGCGCGCGGCACCGCGCGCGGAAGAATCTGCGCGTCGAGTCGCACCCACTAGATAAAGTGTTGACAGAATCAAAAATCGCAACATAAGCTCGCGACGCTCGCACGTTGTGTGCGCCCGCGGATTGGAATTTTGAAGATCGTTTTCGGTTGATCTTGAACGTCCCACTCCGCGTCGGGTGTTTCTCTCAAAGGGGAAATGACATGGCCGCTAAGAAGAAAGGCAAGAAGAAAAAGAAGGCGAAGCGCAAGTCGAAGCGCTAGTCTTCGCGTCGTCACGGGCCTGCAACTCCCTGCTTCGTGCGGGGGCTTGCAGGCCCGTCGTCATTCCGGCATCCGCCCTCTTGCCGACGCCGGCATCCGCTCCACCGAACATTGTCTCGCTGGCATCGTCGAGGGCGACATCGCTTGCGCCGTCGGGCGCACGCGCGCGTCTCAGGGCCCGGCACCCGAGAAGCGGATCACGGTGAGATAGCCGGTGCCCGATTCGGCGGCCCAGACCTCGCCCTTGCGCCCCGCCATCTCGCGGATCTCCGCATGGGCGCGCGGCAGCGCGAACTTCGCGAACAGATGGGCCCGGGGCTCGAAGCGCCAGATCGCGTTTCCGCCCCAATCGCTCGTCCAGACCGCGCCGGTCTCGTCGATGTAGAGCGCATAGGGCCGCGGCGCCGCACCGGGGATGCGCCAGGTCTGCCAGGTGCCGGCCTTGGGATCGTAGCGCGCGATCGCGGCACCGTTCCATTCGCTGATCCAAACACCGCCCGCGCCGTCGCACGCGACGCGGCGCGCCCCCTGGTCGCGCGTCGGCGGCTCGATCACCGAGACGGTGCCGGTATTGGGATCGATGCGGCCGAGATAATTGCCCGCGAGCGACGCGAAGAACGGCACGCCCTCCGGCGCGACCGCGATGCCGTAAGGCCCGTGCCCGCGCGGTGCCGGGAACACGCGCATCCCTCCGGTATGGGGATCGAGCACGCCATAGATGCCGTTCTGGCCGGTGAACCAGAGGATGCCGTCGCGGTCGAAGGCGAGGCTGTTGAGCGCCGCGTCGGGATCGGCGCCGGGCAGATTGTAGGCCTTGATCGCGCGCGTCGCGGGATCGACGCGCAGGATCGCGTTGAGGCCGCCATCGGTGACCCAGGCTGCGCCTTCCGGTCCGACGATCACGCCGTGCGGCGCCGAGCCGGCGCCGAGCGGGATGAGATCGACCTTGCCCGTCTTGGGATCGAGCCGGCCGAGAGCACCCTTCGATTGCGCGGTGAACCAGACCGTGCCGTCCCTGTCCGGCATGACGTCATGGGCGAAGACGCCCTCGGGCAGGCGGAAGGATTGGATCGTGTATTCGCTCGCGGCGCGGCTCGGCATGGGGACGAGCGCCAACGCGAGGACGAGCGCGAAGACTTCTGGGCCGAACGCCCGGACCGATGTTGCGATACGCGACCGCACGCCCCGCTCCCTCGCTCGAGGACGAAATGGACCGTCCCGAGTGATATCGCGCGCGCGCCGCCGCGCCAAGGGCGTGCCGCATCGTATTGCGCCCCTCGCGCGCGCCCGGTAACATGCGCTTCCTGCATTTAGGCTGCACGAGAATTCCCGCGATGAATTTAGCCAAGCTCGACCTCAACCTGCTTCTCGTGTTCGACGCGCTCATCCGCGACGGCAACGCGACGCGCGCGGGCCAGCGCCTCGGCCTGAGCCAACCCGCGGTGAGCCACGCGCTCCGGCGCCTGCGTTACGTGCTCGAGGATCAGCTGTTCGAGCGCGGGCCCGAAGGCATGCGCCCCACGCCGCGCGCGCGCGCGCTCGCGACCCCGGTGCGCCAGGCGCTGCTCCAGATTCAGACCGCGATCGACACCGAGCCCTTCGTGCCCGCCGAGTCGAACCACCGCTTCACCATCGCCTCCTACAATCACACCCCGGTCGTGCTCATGCCGCTCCTCGCCGAGCGCCTGCGCCGGGTCGCCCCGGGCGTCGATCTGCAGATGCTGACGACCGACATCGCCGGTTTCGAGAATTCGCTCGACGATGGCGAGTTCGACTTCGTGCTCGGCACCTTCCGCAACCCGCCCAAGCGCTGCGAGGCCGAGACCTTGTTCGAGGACCGCTATATGTGCGTGGTCGGGCGCGACAATCCGCTCACCGAGCGCCAGTTCACCATCGAGCGCTACGGCAAGGCCGCGCATCTCACCGTGGCGCCGACCGACGTCGATCGCGGCTGGCTCGATCTCGCCTGCAAGGCGCGCGGCATCGAGCGGCGTCTTTCGATGATCGCCCCCGGATTCCTTTCGGCCGCCCTCACGCTCAATGCGACCGACATGGTCGGCACCTTCACCGGCCGGGTCGCAGAGCGCTTCGCGGCCGAATTCGGCTTGAAGCTCCTCAGCCTTCCGGTCCCCTGCTCGCCGATCCCATGCATGATCATGTGGCACCGGCTGCAGGCGAGCCATCCGGCCCATCGCTGGTTGCGCGGCCAGTTGAGCGAGGTCGCGCGCACTGTGCCCGCGATCTTTAGGGCCCGCGACGCTTTAGGGCCCGCGACGCTTTAGGGCGCGCGACGCTTTAGGCGCCGGCTGCGAGCGATTCGATGTGCCGAAAATGGCGAGGACGCGAGGAGGCCTCGGCTCCTCGCGTCCTCTTCAGCTGAGAGCTGGACTCAGTCCGCGGGGGTGAGCCCTCAGCCGATCGCGCAAATCTCGGGCGCGGCCCGCGCCCATGCTCGTGCGCCGAACGGGGGATTGACGTTTCGGGCGGGCTCGCCTCGGGCGACGCAGTCCGGCCTCGGCCGGCACGAAGCGCGCTCCTCGGTTGCAAATCCGCCGGGAGCCGCAGCTCCCAAGTCCCCCTCTTCGACATGGAGCCCGTCGGGTTGTTCTCCCGCTGGCCCCAATCCTGCCGCCGCCGTCTTGCTGGCGCCGTCTGCCTGGCCCGCCTCGCTGCCCCTAAGCCGCGGAACGCCACCTCCGGGAAGCGTCCCGACCGCGTCAGCGGGTCCTAATATAAAGAAGGACGGTCATTGCGGAAATGAATTGTCTTCACGGTCAAATGCACCATGTGCATTCCGGCCGCGGCGCAAAAAACCGCGCCCGCAAGCCCGTTTAGGGGCCGCGTTTCGCTCTTAACGCAAGCAGGAGAAATTGCCCTCGAAGCGCTCGACCCGATCCTCGATGGTGCGCGCGCGGCCGTCGATGTAGCCATCGGGGCGCGCGGCCGACCAGAAGCGCGGATTGGGCAGCACGGCGGTGAGCAGGGCCGCTTCGCGTAGGCTGAGGGCGCGCGCATCGGTGTGGAAATAATAGCGCGCCGCCGCGTCCGCGCCGTAGATGCCGGGGCCCCACTCGATCGCGTTGAGATAGACCTCGAGCACGCGCTTCTTGGGCCACAGCGCGTCGATCGCGAGCGCCAGCGCCGCCTCCGCCCCCTTGCGCAGGAAGCCGCCACCCGGCCAGAGGAACAGGTTGCGCGCGGTCTGCATGGTGATGGTGCTGGCGCCGCGCAAATGTCCGGTCGCGCGGTATTCGGCGATCGCGTCGCCCACCTCGCGCCAGTCGATGCCGGGATTGGTGCAGAACGTGTCGTCCTCGGAGACGATCACCGCGCGTTGCAGGCTGCGCGCGATCGCGGCGAGCGGCACCTCGTGGCGCAGGATGCGCCCCTCGCTCGGCCAACGCAGCAGCATGAGCGGCGTGATCGGCGGATCGACCCAGCGATAGAGAAGAATGAGTGCCAGCCACAGGAGGACCAGGCCCCCGAGTATCCGCTTCGCCCAGCGCCACAGACGGCGTCCCCGGCTCTCGGACGCAGCAGCGCCGCGGCGCGCCTCTGGCGTCACCGCGCCCCCAGGAACGCGCCGGTCATGGATTTCGGGTCGCGCGGCTCCCAGCCTCCGGCATCGACCGCGCGGAGGAAATCCGCGAGCGTGCGGTTGAAGAGCTCGGGCTCCTCGAGGTTGATCGTGTGGCCGGACTGCGCGAACACGACCATGCCCGCGCGCATCATGGCGCGCTTCATGAGAATCCCCGCCTCGAGGCAGGGATCGTCCTCGTCGCCGGTGAGGATCAGCGTCGGCAAGCTCACGCGCCCGATCTCGTCGACCAGATCCCAAAGCGACGGCCGCGCCATCTGCACGCCGCGTAGCGTGTTCGCCGTGCCTGCGGCCGAATGGCCGGCAAGGCGTGCCGCGAATTCCGCCCAGGCACCGGGATTCTTGGTGCGGAAGCGGAGGCGCGTCGGGCTCACCCCGTAGCGCTCGGCGAAGGCCGCCATGCCCTGGCGCTCGATGAGCTCGGCGCTCGACGCGCAATCCGCGCGGAACGTCGCGCGCGTGCGCGGATCGGCGCCGTGGCCGCAGCCCGCGATCGTGAGCGAAAGCGCCTTGTCGCCATGGCGCAGGCCGAAATGGAGCGTCGCGAAGCCGCCCATCGAGAGCCCGACCACATGCGCGCGGGCGATGCCGAGATGACGCAGCACCGCGGCGACGTCGTCCGCCGCATGCGCTTGGGAATAGGCGCCCGCGGGCGGAACGTCCGACGGCGGATAACCGCGCGCGTCGAACGCGATGCAGCGGTGGTGCGGCGCGAGCGCTTGCATCTGGAGCGTCCAGCTCCGGCTGTCGCCCGCGAGCTCGTGCACGAAGATCACGGGCGTGCCGTGTCCCGCTTCCTCGTAGTGGAGCTTCGTGCCGTCATCGGCTGGCGCGTAAGGCATGGCTCCTCCCGGACGTTGCGCGCGGGCCGCGAGATTGCGCCGCGCATGCTCGATCTCGTTGCGCGACTCTTGCGCCGCGGCGCGCGCGCCGCAAGGGGAAGAAGTCGCGTCCGTTGCACGCGTCGATCGGTAGCGCGTATAGCAAGTTCGTCTGGACCCCGTGACATTCTTGTGACATCTTATCGCCGTCGCACAAGAGCGCGCGCGGATTTGCTAGATTGCGGTCCGCGCGAATTTTCTCCCGACTCGTGTGCGCGTTAGCGCGACTCGCCTGCGGATGCCGGACGGCCCGCGCGAGTCCGCGCTCCGAGACCGACCTCGGGGCCGGACGCCCCGATCCACAAAAGCGGAGCTCCAACAGATGGCATCGAAGAGATCCCCGAAACCCAAGCGTGCCGTCGGCGTCGACCGGCATGTCGGCGGGCGCTTGCGCCTGCGCCGCACCGTGCTCGGCATCAGCCAGACGACGCTCGCCGACCGCATCGGCATCTCGTTCCAGCAGGTGCAGAAGTACGAGCGCGGCTCGAATCGCATCTCCGCGAGCCGGCTGTGCCAGTTCGCCCAGGTGCTCGACGTGCCCGTGGTCTATTTCTTCGACGGGCTCGGCGGCAAGGGTCTGCGCACGGCCGCCCCGGCGGAATCGGATTCGCATTTGCTGCGGCGCGAGACGCTTCAGCTCGTGCGCGCCTATTACCGCATCCCCGATCCGGCGATTCGGAAGGCCTTGTACGATTTCGTCGTCACCGCGGCACAGAACAAGTAGCGGCGCGTCCCTCCTCGTCCCACCGGCGCCCATATCCCGCATCCTTGCCTCCGAACGCGTGCGGCCGGCGCCGGGAAACCCCCCGATTTCTGCGCCTTGACCGGGCTCGCGCCCGAGGCGACACTGGCGCGCCCCACCGGTGCGCCAGGACGCCTTTCAAGAGCGCCGCGACCTGGGTGGTGGACTCCGGGGAGGGTTCGTGACGACTCGAGAAAGCGGCAAGGCGGAGCGGGTCGCCGCGGCGACCCGTGTCGGCGGCGGGCAAGGGACGAGGCCGGACGGCGCAAGTGACGGCGCCATCGAGCGGCCGCGAGCGCCGACCAACGCGGAAGGCGTTTGGGGCAGCGACGTGGTCGCGGACACGTTGCGCGCGCTCGACCTTCCCTACGTGGCGCTCAACCCGGGTGCCAGCTACCGCGGCCTCCACGACAGCCTCGTCAACCATCTCGGCAACGCGCGGCCGCAGATGCTGCTCTGCCTCCACGAGGAGGCGGCGGTGGCGCTCGCGCACGGCTACGCCAAGGTCGCGGGCCGGCCCATGGGCGCCATCGTCCACAGCAATGTAGGACTGATGCACGCGACCATGGCGATCTTCAACGCCTGGTGCGACCGGGTGCCGGTGATCGTGCTGGGCGCGACGGGGCCGGTCGATTCGGTCAAGCGCCGCCCCTGGATCGATTGGATCCATACCGCGCGCGATCAAGGCGCCTTGGTGCGCGACTATACGAAATGGGACGATCAACCCGCCTCGGTCGAGGCCGCGGTCGAATCGATCCTGCGCGCCCATTTGCTCGCGACCACCGCACCCCAAGGGCCGGTCTATGTGTGTCTCGATGCGGGCCTCCAGGAGGCGAAGCTCGAGACGGCACCGGCGATCCCCGATCCGTCGCGCTTCAAAGCGCCCGAGCCGGCGCGCCCGGCGGCCGAACGCGTTGCCGAAGCGGCAAAGCGGCTCCATCGCGCCGAACGGCCGCTCATTCTCATGGGGCGTCATTCGCGCCGCCTGGAAGACTGGCAGAATCGCATCCGGCTCGCCGAGGCGCTGGGCGCGGTCGTGCTCACCGACAACAAGCTCGGTGCCGCGTTCCCGACCGCGCACGCGCTCTACGGTGCGCCCGCGACCACCTTCCCCACGCCGCCGCGCATCGAGCTCATGCGCGCGGCCGACACGATCCTGGCCCTCGATTGCGTCGATCTCGCGGGCGATCTCAACGCCGCGTGGCAGGGTGCCGAGGTGAAGTCGTTCGTGATCCAGGCCTCGGTCGATCAGCAGATCCATCGCGGCTGGAGCATGGACTATCAGGGCTTGGCCCCGGTCGATCTGCGCTTGCTCGCCGAGCCGGATGCGACGGTCGCGTTGCTTCTCGCCGAGGTCGAGCGTTTGGGTGCGCGCAAAGTCGCCGCCTGGCCCGGGCGCACGCCGCCCGCGACGGCCAAGCCGCCGCGTCCCGAGACCGAGCGCTCGATCTCGGTGCCGCTCCTCGCCGCGTGCCTCAAGGATGCGCTCGGCGGCCGCAAATCGTGCCTGATGCGAAAACCCCTTTCCTGGGCGGGCCAGCTTTGGGACGTGGCCCATCCGCTCGATCTCCTGGGCGACGAGGGTGGCGGCGGCATCGGCTCGGGCCCGGGCATGAGCATGGGTTCGGCCTTGGCGCTCAAGGGCAGTGGGCGCCTCCCGGTCTCGATCCTGGGCGACGGGGATTTCCTCATGGGCGTCACGGCCCTTTGGACGGGCGTCCATTACCGCGTGCCGGCGCTGATCGTCGTCGCGAACAACCGCTCCTACTTCAACGATGAGATCCACCAGGACCGGGTCGCGCACGCACGCGGCCGGCCGGCGGCCAACCGCTGGATCGGCCAACGCATGGACGATCCCACGATCGATCTTGCCGCCCTCGCGCGCGCCCAAGGGGCCGTCGCCTTCGGCCCGATCGCGGATCCGGCCGAGCTCGTTCCCACCCTCGCGCGCGCGATCGAACAGGTCGAGGCGGGACACGTCGTCG
>DATJLQ010000148.1:0-15136 GCA_035509415.1 Alphaproteobacteria bacterium | reverse complement strand
CGACAAGAAGGACGTGCTGATGGCCCAGCTCGAGGCCGACATCAAGTCGACCTTCACCGACGCCGACTCCAAGAAGTACGGCCTCGGCTACATGACCAAGGCGAGCTGGGAAGCGACCGTCAATACCCTCAAGGACCAGGGCGTGCTCAAGGCCCCGGTCAAGCTCGACGAGCTCTATACCGACAAGTTCTTGCCCAAAATGCACTGAGCGGGCACGCTCGGTCGCCCGGCGCCGCATTAATCCGGATGCGGCGCCGGCGCGCCGGGCGGCGCGAGCGGAGCCTGGGGAGCATGCGATGACCGACTTTCACCAATCTTTGCGCGAGCGGAGCGCCAAGCTCAATCTCGTCGGCCTGTGGGAGATCGTCCAGTCCGTCGAAGGCGGCGGCGCCCAGTCCTTCAAGCCGCACATCTGGCATTGGCGCGACCTGCGTCCGCTTCTGATCGACGCCGGGAAGCACATTTCGCTCGAGGAGGCGGATCGGCGCGTCATCATCCTCTCCAATCCCGGCGCGGTCCACCGGCACCATTCGACCAACACGCTTTACGTGAGCTGCTCGATCTACAACCCGGGCGAAAAGGCCTCCGTCCACCGCCATACGCCGAACGCGAGCCGCTTCGTGCTCGAGGGCAGCGGCGGCTACACGACGATCGAGGGCGAGAAGTGCACGATGTCGCGCGGCGATTTGATCGTGACGCCCAACGGCACCTGGCACGACCACGGCAACGAGGGCGACGCGCCGGTGCTGTGGGTCGACGTTCTCGACCTGCCGCTGGTCGAGAATTTCGGCTCGAGCTACTTCGAATTCGATTACCGCGAGCTCCCGGCCGGCGCGTCGAATTCCGCCGAGCCGATCGCGCGCAAATACCAGACCGTCTCCCGGCCCGACGAATATTCGCGCGATGTCTACGGCGTGGGCGGGTTGGTGCCGACCTTCCTCGAGCACGTGCGCGGCAGGAGTCGCGGCACGCCCATGTTCGTCTACCGCTGGACCGACACGCACGCGGCCTTGAACCGGCTGCGCGACTACGCCGGCAGCCCCTATGACGGCATCATCCTCGAATACACCAACCCCGCCAACGGCGAGGCGGTGACGACGACCATGTCGTTCCAGGTCCAGCTCCTGCGTCCCGGCGAGCGCACCCAGGCCCATCGCCAGACCTCCAGCACCGCCTATTGCTGCATCGAGGGCAGCGGCACGACGACCGTGGGCGATCGCGTGTTCGAATGGGGGCCGAACGACATGTTCGTCATTCCGAGCTGGGCGCCCCACGCGCATGCGAACGGGAGTACCGCAAAAGACGCCATCCTCTATTCGGTCTCCGACATTCCGGCGCTCAAGCGCCTCGGACTCTACCGCGAGGAGCCGGCGTAGGGGTCGGCCGCCGCGCGGCGCGCGCTCGATGAGCTGAGGAGGTGGCGATGGACGGAAGCAGCACTCTTCATTGGCCGGCCGCGGATTTCTCGCGCGTTCCCTATAGGGTCTTCTCCGATCGCGCGATCGAGGAGGACGAGCAACAGCGGCTCTTCGAGGGGCCGCATTGGAACTACCTCGGCCTTGCGATCGAGGTCCCCAATCCCGGCGATTTCCTGGTCGGCTATGTCGGCCGGCGCGAGGTCGTCCTCAACCGGAACAAGGACGGCTCGCTCACGGCCTTCGTCAACAGCTGCGCGCACCGCGGCGCGCAGCTCGTGCGCCGGCTGCGCGGCAACGCGCAAAACCATATCTGCGCCTACCATCAATGGTGCTACGCCACGACGGGCGAGCTCATCGGCGTGCCCCAGCAGCGCGGCGTCAAGGGCATGGGCGGCATGCCCGCCGACTTCGACAAGGCGGCTTGCGGCCTAAAGACCCTGCGCGTCGAGACGTACAAGGGGCTGGTGTTCGCGACCTTCTCGGCCGATGTCGAGCCGCTCGGCGACTATCTCGGGCCCAAGATGCGCCCCGAGATCGACCGCATCTTCGACCGCAAGCCCCGCTTGCTCGGCTATTTCCGTCAGCGGGTGCCGTCGAACTGGAAGCTCTACCTCGAGAACGTGAAGGATCCCTACCACGCGGGGCTCCTGCACCTGTTCCACGTCACCTTCGGCATCTACCGGCCGACCATGTCGGGACGGGTCATCGTCGACGTCGAGCGCGGCCACAGCATCCTGCGCACGGCGGACATCGACGAGAAGAAATCGGACGTCGATTCCGCCTATGCCGGCATCGACAAGTACCGCGAGGGCTATCGCCTCCAGGACCCGTCGCTGTTCCACGTCAAGCCGGACTACGACGACAAGGTCACCAACATGATCATGACGATTTTTCCCAACCTCATGCTGGGACAGGTCGCCAACACGTTCCAGACGCGCCACGTCCGCCCCAAGGGCGTCGATGCGTTCGAGCTTTATTGGACCTATTTCGCCTTCGAGGACGACGACGCGACCGCGGTCGAGGGCAAGCTGCGCCAGTCCAATTTCGTCGGCCCGGCCGGCTACATCTCGCTCGAGGACGGCGAGGCGGGCCGCCTGGTGCAAGCCGGCATCGCCTGTCGCCCCGACGACGCCTCCTTCGTCGAGATGGGCGGCCGCGGCAAGATCGAGGACATCGCGTCCCTCTCGACCGAGGTCGCGGTGCGCGGCTTTTGGAAGCGCTACGCCGAGGCGATCGGCGGCGATGTCGGTGGCGCGGCGGAATGAGTGCCGCGGCGATGAGCCCGGATGCCCATGCCATCGATCCCGCTCTCGCCGCGCGGGTCGCAGAATTGCTCGGCGACTATGTCGCCGCGATCGACGACGACACGCTCGAGGCTTGGCCCGAGCTCTTCGTCGCGGACGGCCAGTACCGCATTTTGAGCCGGGAGAACGTGGCGCTCGGCCTGCCCGCGCCGCTCGTCTACTATTACAGCCAAGGCATGTTGCGGGATCGGGTGACCGCGCTCAGGACCGCGCTCACTTATCAATACGTCTACACCCGGCACGTCACCTCGCCGCCGCGCGTCCGACGGCGCGCCGACGGCGACCTCGAGGTGAGGTCCGATTTCGCGATCTACCAAAGCACGGAAGAGGGTGTCACGACGCTCTACGCCGTCGGGCGCTACGACGACGTCGTCACGACGCATGAGGGCAGGCTACGCTTCCGCCGGCGCGACGTGATCCTGGACACGTTCGGAATTCCGAACAACATCTCGGTGCCTCTCTGATGGCGCAACCTTCCCCGTTCACCCGCGTGCGACAGATCGAGCTTTCGTTCCGCGGCCTCTCGGTCAATGCCTATGAGGGCGGCGCGGGGCGGCCGTTGCTCCTCGTCCATGGATCGGGTCCGGGCGCATCCTCCATCGGCAATTGGCGCATCGTGCTCGACGCGCTCGCCGAGTCGTACCGCGTTCTCGCCATCGACCTGATCGGCTTCGGCGGCTCGGACCGGAAGCCGGCGCCGCCCTATTTCGATTTCGCGCTCTGGGTCGATCAAATCGGCGCCGCGCTCGATTATCTCGACGCGCCCGACATGGGCGTCATCGGGCATTCCCTGGCCGGCGCCTTGGTCCTGGCGGCGGCGGCGCGCGACCGGCGCGTGGGGGCCGTCATGACCACGGGCACGATGGGTGCGCCCATGGCGGTGAACCCTGCCCTCGACCATGTATGGCGCTGCCCGGCCTCGCGCGAGGAGATGCGCGTCGCGGCCCGGTCCCTGGTCCACGATCCGAGCGTCATCACCGACGCCTATCTCGATTTCCGCATGGACGTCATCGGCTCGGCCGAATATCGAAGCTATTTCAACGCGATGTTCGAGGGACCGTTCGAGCGTTATATCGCCGCGGCGGTGCTCGACGAGGCGACGCTACGCGCCATCGCAGCGCCGGTCCTGATGCTCCACGGCCGCGACGATCGCCCCATTCCGGCCGAGACGGGCTCGATCGCCTTGTTGCCGAAATTGCCGCGCGCCGATCTTCTGCTGCTCCACGGCTGCGGACACTCGATCGCGATGGAGCGCAGGGCGGCGTTTCTCTCCTCGGCGAACGCCTTTTTCGGCTGAGCCGCGTTTCCGGGCGTGCGTCCGCCGATATGCGGCGCGCGGCGTCGCCTCTAACGGCGCTTGCGCCGCGCCCGCGCCGGTTTCGGCTTCTTTCGATTGAGGCGCGAACGGACCATCCCCTTGGCGCGCGCGGGCACGGCCGCGACGCCGTCGATTTCGATCATCATGTCGGGATGCGCCAGCACCGGCACGCCGACCAGGGTTCGCGCCGGCGGCTTGCCCGCGCCGAAGCAACGCGCCGAGATTTCGTTGAGCACGTTCTGCTCCTCCATCCTGGTGACAAAGATGTTGAGCTTCAGCACGTTCTCGAAATCGCCCCCCGCCGCGCGCAGGATCTCGCGGATGTGCGTGAAGGTTCGCTCCGTCTGCGCGCGGAAATCGCCCTCGAGCCATTTCCGCTCCTCGGCCGCATCGTGCGGGTGCTTGTGGTAGGTCGGAATCGTGCAGCAGCCGGAGAAGAACAGAAGCCGTCCGCCCTCGATCGCGTAAGCGGCGGAAAAGGGGCTGCGAAAGCTCGGCTCCAGCGGCACGTGGTGAATCGGCTCAAGCTTCATGACGGGCATTCTCCCATGGGCTGGCCGCCGCGCGTCCCGCGACACGCCGGCGTGCGCGGCGGCAGACGTCGATCTTCACGACTTCACGGTCCCGAACGCGCGATCGAGCCCGAACACCTTGCTGCACAGCGCGATCAGGAGAATGATCGAGCCGGCGACGATGGTCGAGAGCGCGAGGATCGCGGGCGACAGGTCGAACTGGAGGCTGTTGAAAATGCGCACCGGCAGCGTCGTCACGTCGCCGCCGCCGAGGAACAGCGCGATCGGGACGTCGTCGAACGAGATCAGGAACGCCGCGATCGCGCCCGCGATCACGGCCGGCCGCAGGGTCGGCAACGTCACGGTCCAGAACACGCGCACCGGCGCCGCGCCGAGGTTCATCGCGGCGTTCTCGAGATCGCCGTTCATCTGCACCTGGCCGGCGACCACCGCGCGCACCACGAACGGAATCGTGAGCGCGCTATGGGCGAGCGTCAGGCCCAGCACCGACTCCGCAAGCGCGATGTGGAACAGGTCGTAGACGGTGTTGAGGAACTGAAGCCCGGCGACGCCGATGACCAGCGACGGGATGGTCAGCGGCATCAGGCAAAAGGCGCTCAGGGCCCGGCTTCCGGGCAGCCGGCCGCGCACCAGCGCGAGCCCGGCCGGCATGCCGACCACGACGGCGATCGCGGTCGCGCCGATGCCGACCTCGAGGCTTATGAGAAGCGCCTGAAAATAGACCAGCGGGATTTGGGAGTACCAATCGAGGGTGAAGGACGCGGGTGGAAAGACGAACATCGCGCCGCCGCTGACCGAGGAAACCGCGACCGCGACGATCGGCGCCACCATGAAAAGGAAGATCAGCCCGACGAAGACATTGAGGAAAACGCGGCTGCCCATGGGTTATGCCTCCGTTTTCCCAAGACGCAGGGACACGACCGAGAGGACGGCGACCAGCGCCAGCAGGACGATCGACACGGTCGCGCCGTTGGGATAGTCGAGGAGACTCGACACCTGCTGCTGGATGTAGGTCGACACGACGACGACCCTGCCACCTCCCATGATCGCGGGCGTGGTGTAGGCGCTGATCGTGAGCGTGAACACGATGAGCGAGCCCGCGACGATGCCCGGGGCCGCGAGCGGCAGGACGATGCGGACGAAGGTCTTGAGCGGCCCGACCCCAAGGCTGATCGACGCCTCCTCCAGCTCGGGCGCGATGCGCTGGATCACCGCGATCAGCGTCAGGACCATGAAGGGCAGCAGCGCGTGGATGAGGCCGATGACGACGCCGGCGTAATTGTCGAGCAGGTGAAGGGGCTCCTGACCGAGACCGCGCCACAGCCAATTGATCATCCCGTCCTGGCCGAGGATCGGCAGCCAGCCGAGATTGCGGATCACGACGCTCACCAGCATGGGGGCGATGATCAGCATCAGGAAGAACTGCTTCCAGCGCGATTTCGTGCGCGCGATGAAGTAGGACAGCGGCAAGGCGAGGACGAGCGAGCAGACGACGACGATGAGGCCGAGCACCGCGGTCCATCCCAGGAGCTGCCAGTAGAGCGACTGGGAAAAGAACGAGACGTAATTGCCGACGGAGAACGCGGTCCCGATGGCCCCGGGACCCGCATAGGGATGCAGGCTCATGACGCCGAGATCGACCATCGGCAGCACGAAGACGGCGCACAGCACCGCCAGGGCCGGCAGCAGAATGGCGAAGTACGCCGTGCGCGGCGTCATCCGCCCGAGGAAGCTCGGCCGGTACGTCGCCTGGTCTTGGCCGACTTGTGCCATGTCGTGTCCGTCCGGCAATCCCGTCTCGTTTGTCCGACGCCGGCCACGGGCCGCGCCGGGCTGCGCCGGGCTGCGCGCCGCCTATTCCTCGTCGCTCAAGAGCGCGCCGTCCTCGGCGTCCCACGCGATGTCGATGCGCTCGCCCGGGCTCGGCGCGGCGCGGCGCCCCGACAGCGAGACCGCGATCGCCTGCCCGTCGGCGTGAAGGCATTCGACGACCCAGTGATCGCCGCTGAAGGTGACGCGCTCGACCGTCGCCGAGACGCGGTTCGACGCGTCGTTCGCGAGGCGCATGTTCTCCGGCCGCACGCAGAGAAGGCAGCGCTGGCCGGGCTCGAATTTCCGCGCGAGGCCCTTGACCTCGATGACCGAGTCCGGATTCGCGACCGGCGCGAGGGCATAGCCGTAGGCCGCGGTTCCGTTCACCGGCAGGGAGCCGCGAACCACGACGTCGAGGAAGTTCGTCATGCCGACGAAGTTCGCGACGTAGCGGCAATTCGGGCGATGGTAGATGTCGACCGGCGTGTCGAGCTGGAGAATCTGGCCGTTGCGCATGACCGCGACGCGGTCGGACATGCCGAGCGCCTCGCCCTGGTCGTGGGTCACGAACAGGGTGGTGATGCGGAGGCTCTGCTGCACCTGCCGGATCTCGGCCTGGAGCGTCCCGCGCAACTTGAGGTCGAGGGCGCTCAGGGGCTCGTCCAGCAGCAAGATCGACGGGCGGATGACCACCGCGCGCGCGAGCGCTACGCGCTGCTGCTGCCCGCCCGAGAGCTGGGCCGGGTATCGGCCGCCGAACGCCTCCATATGGACGAGGCGCAGCACGCCCGCGACGCGCTCCTCGATCTCGGCGCGCCCGACGCGGCGCGCCTTGAGGCCGTAGGCGATGTTCTCGGCCACCGTCAGGTGCGGGAAGAGGGCGTATTGCTGGAACACCATGCCGGTATTCCGGCGAAAGGCGGGCAACCCCGTCGCGTCGAGGTTGCCCATGTAGACCTTTCCCTGGTCCGGCTTGATGAAGCCCGCCAAGATGCGCAGGCACGTCGTCTTGCCGGACCCGCTCGCCCCGAGAAGCGTGACGAGCTCCCCTTCCCGCACCGTGAGGTTGAGGCTGTCGACCGCGACATGGCCGCCGAACCTCTTGGTGACGTTCACCAAGCGAACTTCGCGTGACATCGCCTGGTGTCCTCGGCGGCTATTGGCTCAGAAGCTTCTGGTTCCAAAGCTGGAGGATGTGCTGGTATTGCGGCCAGAACGTCTCCCAGTCGACATGGTTGAGATGCGCCAGATCCTCCGGACCCGCCGGGAATTTCTCGGCAAGCGTGGGATACGCCTTGAGCACGCTTGCGAGGAGGCTGTTGGACGGGCCGTAGGCCAGCTCCTCGGCGATCGCGATCTGGGGCAGCGGATCGAGCTGGAAGTTGAGATATTCCTCCGCCTCCTTCTTGTGCGCCGATCCCGCGGTGATGTCGAGCGTGCCGACCGCGGCGTAGCCACCCTCCTTCGGGATCACGTATTTGATCGGCTGCCCGCGTAGCGCCATGCCCCAGGCGCGGCCGTTGATCCACGGCGCCACCCAGACGTCGCCCGATTCGAGCTTGGCGGTCAGCGCGGTCGAGGAAATATAGTAGGACTCGGCCTTGAGGCTCGCGATCTTGTCGATCGCGGCGTCGAGCTTCGGCCCTTTGGCGCCGGCGAGCCTGGCGGCCTCGACGATGAAGACGCGGCCCATGATGTTATCGATGCTGGGCACGCTCACATGGCCCCTGAGCTTCGGATTCCAGAGATCGGCCCACGACGTCGGCGCCGGAATGCCGTGCTCCTTGAACTTCTCGGCGTTGTAGGCGATGCCGATCGATTCGAGAATCACCGCCGGGCCGTAGCCTTCCTTGTTGCGCACGGCCGGATAGACGTATTTGAGATTGGTGACGACGCTCGGATCGGGCTTCGCGAGCACGCCCGCGGTGATCGCCTGGCTCTGCACGTCGTCGTCGAGAATGACCAGGTCATACGGCGCTTCCCGCCCCTTCGCCGCGATCAGCTTCGCGAGATGGGTCTCGGGACTCGCGTCGATGTATTCGACCTTGATGCCGGTTCGCTCGGTGAACAGGTTGCCGACGAATTCGCGCTCGATCTTGGTGAAGATGCCGCCGTAGCTTCCCACCTTCAACGTGACGTCGGAATTCGCGGCAAAGGCGGGTGCCGAGGCCAACAGCAGGGCCAACCCGGCCGCCGCCGATTTCATGTACGTACCCATCGCAGCTTCCCTTTCGTTCAATGGTTTATCGATTTGTTGCCCCGTTTCCCGGGGTTCCTCTCGTTCGACGTCAGCGCGCCTCCTCGGCCTCCCGCAGCGTCCCGTCCTGCGCCATCCGCTCCATGGCGGCGAGGACCTGGTTCTTCTGCCGCCGGATATGCCGCTGCAGCGAATCGGACAGCCCGAGGAAGTCCCGATCGATGTAGTGGCGCGCAATCTCGCGATGCTCGCGCATCGATTGCTCGGAAATGTCGACCTTCCCGAAGTAGATGTTGGCGAACCATTGCACGTAGCGCTGGCAGTCGCGGTGCAGCTGGAGGAGGTACTGGTTCCGGCAATGGCGCGTCAGCAAGCCGTGGAACTCGTCCGAGAGCTCGAGATGCTCCTCGATCTTGCGCTCGCCGAGCGTTTGCCCCATCGCGTCGAGCAGCTTCTCGAGGCGCCGGTGATCGGAAGGCGACGCATTGATGCAGGACGCGTAGGCGCGGCCGATCTCGATCACGACCCAGGTGTCGTAAACGTCCGAGATGAACTTCATGGTCGGGACCAGGATGCGCCGATTGCGCGGCCCGACCCGCTCGACCAGCATCGAGCGCTCCAGGCGCGACAGCGCCTCGCGCACCGGCGAGCGGCTGATGCCGAAGGTGCGCGCCATTTCGTCCTCGTTCAGCGGCGCGCCGAGCGGAAGCTCGCCGTTGATGATGCGCTTCTCCAAGAGGTCGTGAACCTGGCCGGCAAGGCCTTGCTTCTGGATCAGGGGCGGCATGTCTTCCAATGGCTTCATCGGGCGTTCCTCGGCGTGGTGGATCGGGTCATTTCTTGTGGTTTCGCCGGCCGCCTTCGGGCGCATGTCCGGCGGGAGCCTGCTCGTGAAAGTCGGTCGAATGACGCATAGTGTATTCCGTATCCAAAATACGCTAAATTGTCAACAGATCGGGCGAAATTCGAGCGTCGGAGATTCCTTAACGGATTGTTATTTATGAATCCACTGGACTGCTTGCGTCGCTATTGACGGCGCGATAACGTTTTCGTATTGGATACGGTATACAGAATGGGCTCGCACAACAGCGGAGCCCCGATATCGAGATCGGGATTGCGCCGGGCGGCCAAAGCGCTTGAGCGCCCGATCGAGGCGCACGTCGAGGAAATGACGCCATGGAATTGCGCGAGTTCGATCTGCCATTCGAAGGGACGCAAATCCATTGCTGGCAGGGCGGCCGCGGTTTCCCTCTTCTTCTGATGCACGGCTCCGGTCCGGGCGTCTCCACCGTCGGCAATTGGCGTAACGTTCTCGCGCCGCTGGCCGAGCGCTTCTCGATCCTCGCTTTCGACCTGATCGGCTTCGGCCTCTCGGGACGGAAACCCGCGGAGCCCTATTTCGACCTTGGCCTCTGGCAGCGCCAGGCGCGCCACATGGCGGAGCGCCTCGGCCCCGGTCCGATCGGAATCATCGCCCATTCCCTTTCGGCGGCGATCGCGCTGCGCGTCGCGGCCGAGACGCCGCAGATCGCGCGTCTCCTTCTAACCGGCCCGATGGGGACGCCGTTCGAGCTGACCCGCGAGCTCGCCGCCGCCTGGACCACGCCCACGACCGGTGCCGAACTGCGGGCGATTTTCGAGCCGGCGGTATACGACCGCACGGCGATCACCGACGAGTTCGTCGCGAATCGCCTGCAAATCCTGGCGAAGGACGGCTACGGCGCGTACTTCGCCCGCATGTTCGGCGGCGAAAAGCAGCGCTACGTCGACGCCAGCGTCGTGGCGCCGGAGACGCTCGCCCGGGTGCGCGCCGAGGTTCTGATCTTGCACGGCCGGAACGATACGATGGTGCCGCTCGAAGTCTCGACGCTGGTGCTGGCCGCGCACCTGCCGCAGGCCGATTTCGCGGCGTTCGCGCGTTGCGGGCACGGTGTCGCCCAGGAGCAGCCGAAAAAATTCGTGCACGCGGCGGAGGCGTTTTTCGGATAAGGGCAAAAGCCGCGGCGCGACGGCGCGGCATGAACGACGCATGAGACCAAGGGGAGCGAACGCGATGAAGACTCACATACGTTGCGGCACCTTGTTCACCGGCACGAGCGAGGCGGCCCACGCCGACCAGACCGTGATCGTCGAGGGCGGCCTGATCTCCCATGTCGGCCCCACGGCGAGCGCGCCCGCGGCAGCGCCGGGAGACGAGGTGCGCGACTATTCGCGCTACTTCGTCATGCCGGGCTTGGTCGATTTCCACACCCACCTCGCCTACGGCAACGCCAAGACCGAAGAGGACATCGACATCTACGCGCCGGTCGAATTCCGCGCCTTGCGCGGCCTCTTCATGGCGCAGCGCGTGCTGCTCGCGGGCTACACGTCGATGTGCAATCCCGGCGACTCCGCGCGCGTCACGCTCTCGATCCGCAACGCGATCAATGCCGGCTTGTTCGAGGGCCCGCGCATCACCACGGCCGGCCCCTACGTCACCAGCCGGCAGGGCCTCACCGACTGGTATCCGACCTGGATCAAGCAGATCGAGAGCTCGATCGGGCACGTGGTCAGCAGCCCGACCGAGGCGATCGAAGAGATCCGCTGCCAGGCCAAGGACGGCGTCGACGCCATCAAGATCGCGCTCGACGGCGATCTCACGTTGCAGCCCAACGGCGTCAACGCGCAGGCCGAGCTGGTCGCGGCATTCGACGCGGAGGAGACCGCGCGCATGGTCGCCGAGGCGCACCGCCTGGGGAAGCGCGTGATCACCCACGCGCGCGGCCGGGAGGCCATCCTCTATGCCGCCCGCGCCGGCGCCGACGTGATCTTCCACGCGTCCTTCATGGACGACGAATGCCTCGACGCGATCCTCGAGAACGGCTGCGCCATCTGCCCGACCTTTACGCTCATGGTGAACACCTACGAGTTCAGCCAGCCGGTGGACGGTGCGAGCAAGGGCTGGAGCGCTGCCGCGAAATTCGAGGCCGAGACCGCCTTCAAGGCCATCGGCAAGGCGCGCAAGGCGGGCGTCAAGCTCCTGACCGGGACCGATTCGGGCTTCGCCGCCACGCCCTACGGCGAATGGCACGCGAAGGAGCTCGTCCTTTTCGTGCGCCATCTGGGCATGTCGCCGGGTGAGGCGCTGCGCGCCGCGACCGCCGTCACCGGCTCCTACCTCAACGACGGCGGCCGCAGCGGCACGCTCGAGGTCGGCCGCAACGCCGACATCGTGGTGTTCGACGGCAATCCGCTCGCCGACATCGCCCAGCTCCTCGAGCGCTCGCGCATCGAGGAAATCTTCCTGGGCGGCAAGCCCGTCACCGTCGAGACCCACGAGGTCGAGACGCGGCTGGTGAGCGAGTTCTCGTACAACTGGTGGACCGACATCTACACCCAGGAGCGGGTGCGCCAGCTCTCGAACCAAATTCGCAGCATTTCCGCCCATTGACCGCCGGGAGCGCGGGTATGAAGAAGCTCGCTTTCAACCCTGAAACGCTCGCCGAGCCGGTCGGCCACTTCGAGCGCGCGGTGCGGCTCGGGCCGTGGCTGTTCATCTCCGGCACCTCGGCGATGACCCACCACAAGGGCAACATGCTGAGCCGCAAGCTCTCGCCCGGCATCGAGGCGCAGACGCGCGAGACGCTGGTCAATATCGGGCGCGTCTGCGCCGCCGCCGGCTACGGCCTCGAGGACATCTACGAGCTTCGCATTTCCCTCAAGCGGCGCGAGGATTACCCTGAGGTGGACGCCGTGTTGAGGGACTTCTTCCCCAAATGCGGCTACGTCTGCCACGGCTACCAGACCGAGCTTCTGCACCCCGAGATGCTGATCGAGATCGAGGCGAGGGCATACCGGGAATAGCGGCGCGCGGCGGGGATCGGGATGAGGCAAACTACTCACCGGAAGTCGCTGCGACTTCCATTCGAACGCGAGGACGAAAGGCCATGAACGTCGCGACAGACATACGGCAGCTCGTGCGCGGTGACCGGGTGCACCGCGACATCTACGAGGATCCGGCGATCTTCGAGCTCGAGATGGGGCGGCTCTTCGCCCGCGCCTGGGTCTATGTCGGTCACGAAAGCCAGGTGCCCGAGGTGGGAGATTTCTTCTGCGCCAACGTCGGCACCCAGCCGCTGGTCATGACGCGCCACACCGACAAAAAGGTGTATGTGCTTCACAATCGCTGCGGCCATCGCGGCGTCAAGGTCGTCAACACGCCGAGCGGGAACGCCAAGCTGCTGCGCTGCATGTTTCACGGCTGGACCTTCCGCGCCAACGGGGAAGCCGTGGGCGTGACCCAGCCCGAGGGCTACGCCAGCGATTTCAAGGTCGACCCGATCGCATGCGGCATGCCCAAGGCCGCGCGCGTCGAAAGCTACCACGGCTTCGTGTTCGCCTCGCTGGATCCGGCGGGCCCGAGCTTCAAGGACTATTTCGGCGGCGTGCTGTCCGCACTCGACGATCTCGTCGCCTACGCTCCCGACGGCGCGGTCGAGCTCACCGGCGGCGTGCTGCGCTACGGCTATCCCGGCAACTGGAAGTTCCAGGCCGACAATTCGTGCGACATGTATCACGTGGTCTACTCGCACGAATCTTCGCGCAAGGGCAGCACCCAGTACGTCCGGCGGCCGGGCGACAGCGGCGGCATCCCCTTCTTCGACAAGGACAACAAGGTCGTGAGCTTCGATGCCAACGGCCTTTGGGCGTTCGAGGGGGGTCACGGCTGGGAAGGTGCGATTACCCAGCGCCACGACAACAACTCGGATTGGTACCGCGCCTATGTGGCATCGCTCGAGAAGCGGCACGGCGCGGCGCGCACGCGCGAGATCCTCACGAGCAAGCGCCACAACACGATCTTCTATCCCAACCTGGTGATCCAGGACCTGAACATGCACGTGCGCCTGATCCGGCCGGTGAGCGTGGATTACACGGAGATCCTGATCTATCCGATCAAGCTCAAGGGCGCGCCGGAGGAGATGTTCCGCGAGAGCATCCGCATGCTCAACACGACGAATTCGCCGGCCTCGCTGACCCAGGTCGACGACGTCGAGGCGTTCACCCGCGGGCATGTCGGCCTGCGCAACCGCAACGGAAATCCCTGGGTCCTCATCGCCCGCGGCGACGGCAAGGAGGAGCGCGATCCGGCCTACGACAACGGCTACCGTACCTTCGGGACGAGCGAGCTGCTGCTGCGCAAGCAATACGCGTCCTGGCTCAACCACATGACGTTGGGGAGGCCCTACAGCAATGACTAGCGCCCTCACCCAGTCCGGCGCGCCGAGCGCCCCTGCGCTCGCGCCTGCGGACGAGCTGCTTTTGGTGCGCGAGCTCGAGCGCTTCGTCATCCACGAGCTCGAGCTCCTCGACACGCGCGATTTCGAGGCGTGGAACGCGCTGTTCGCGCCGGACGGCGTCTATTGGGCGCCCTCGCGCGTCGACCAGGTGGACCCGATCGGCGAGCTCTCCCTGTTCTACGACGATCGCGAAATCCGCGACATGCGCTTCGCGCGCTTGCGCCATCCGCGCGCCCATTCGCAGATCCCGTTCACGCGCACGAGCCACCTGGTGGGGAATTTCGTGATCGACTCGGTCGACGCGAAGACGGGCTCTTACGCCTTCCATTGCCGTTTCGTCACCTACGACTTCCGGCCCGAGCTGCCCCAGCGCGAGTTCGCCGGACGCTACGATTACCGGCTCGTCCGGGACGGCGGCACGTTCAAGATCAAATTCAAGAAGGCCGTGGCGATCAACTGCGATGCGACACATTTGCCGATCTCGGTCCCGATCTGACCGAAGACGGACCGGCGATCGCCCCTCGCCCATAGACCGACGCATGGAGGAAACCCGCGATGCCCGAGCGTGAGGAAATCCGCATGGACGGATTGAGCGAGCCGATTTCCCACTACACCGACGCCGTGCGGTTCGGGAATCTCCTGTTCATTTCGGGCATGACTCCGACCGATGCGTCGGGCGCCATCGTCGGCGGCGACGACGTCGCGGCGCAGGCGGAGCAGATATTCGTCAACATGCGCCGCATCCTGGAGGCGGCGCATGCAAGCTTCGCCGACGTCCTCAAGGTCACGGTCTACATGACCGACATCGAGGACCGGCCGAAGATCAATCCGGTGCGGAAGAAATTCTTCGGCGCGACGCGCCCCGCCAGCACGCTGGTCGAGGTCAGCGCGCTCGCCATCAAGGGGATGAAGGTCGAGATCGAGGCCGTGGTCGGTCTCAAATCCTGAGAGACGGCCCCGAGCGCCGCGGCATCGCGGCGATCGACCGGGCCACGCGCGCAACCGGGGTGGGGAACTTCGCGGCCCGCGCCCGCGCGCGGACATCGTCGGGCGACGCTTCCGCGCCGGCGCAGTGAGCCGTCTCGACCGATTGGTGCCCCCGGGGAGACTCGAACTCCCACATCCTTACGGACAACAGATTTTGAGTCTGCCGCGTCTACCGGTTCCGCCACAGGGGCTGGGCGTCGCGGCCGCGATCATAGCTAGGTGCCGGGCGAAATCAACCGCCCGCCGGACGGCGTCCCGCCGCGTCCCAGCGCCCGCGATTGCCATTCCCGG
>DATJLQ010000147.1:0-2907 GCA_035509415.1 Alphaproteobacteria bacterium | reverse complement strand
GAGGATGTCGTCCGGGTCCGAGTTGCTGTCGACGATCGCGACCACGGGGATGCCGAGCTTCTTCGCCTCGGCGACCGCGATCTGCTCCTTGTTGGTGTCGATGATGAACAGGAGGTCGGGCAGCCCGCCCATCTCCTTGATCCCACCCAAGGCGCGCGTGAGCTTGTCGCGCTCGCGCGTCAAGACCAGGAGCTCCTTTTTGGTGAGGCCCAGATTCTCCTGCCCCATCTGCTCGTCGAGCGAGCGCAGGCGCTTGATCGAGTGCGACATGGTCTTCCAGTTGGTCAGCATGCCGCCGAGCCAGCGATGGTTCACGTAGTACTGGCCGCAGCGCTTCGCCTCCTCGGCGACGATGTCCGCCGCCTGGCGCTTGGTGCCGACGAAGAGGATGCGTCCGTTCCGGGCCGCGACCTCGCGCACGACCTGCAGCGCCCGGTGCATCATGGGCACGGTCTGTTGCAGATCGATGATGTGGATGTTGTTGCGCACGCCGAAGATGAAGGGCCCCATCTTGGGGTTCCAGCGTCGCGTCTGGTGGCCGAAATGAACGCCAGCTTCGAGGAGCTGGCGCATGGAGAAGCTTGGCAGCGCCATGGGTCGATCCTTTTCCGGTTGGTCCGCCGCGGGTCAGAAGGGCCTGAATTGGCTCGGGAATTCCCGAGACTTCGGCCACCGGAGCGAGCGCTCGGGATGTCTCCCCGAGCGACCGCGAACCCGCGTGAGGGTTGAAACGGAGGCTTAAATAGCGGCTAAGGCGCGGAAATGCAAGGGGGATGGGGGGGCATGACGACCTCGACCGGGCGCGGAAACCCGGCGTTCCCGCGCCCTACCGCCAATCGTCGATGACGTAGGCGCCGGGCCGGCAATAGCCGGGGTCGTTGTTCCGGTGCATGGCGACGCCCTGGATCTTGGTGCGAAAGCCGCGCCGAACGAGCTCGCGATAGGCCTCGTGGCGCGCCATGTTGGCCCCCGCCACGAGCACCTTCATGCCGGCCGCGACCGCCATCGCCTCGCACGCGTCCAACAGGCGCCCGTAATCGCGCGCCGCCGCGGGCCCGTCGCGCACGACGCCGAATTTGACGTAGCAGGTGTCGGCCCCCGCCTCGCTCCGCGGCCCGTAACGGCACACCGCGAACGCGACGATGCCCCTATCGCCTTCGAGCGTGTCACCCTCGACCAGGACGGTATCGCCCACGCCGAGCGTCGCGGTCGAGACGATCTCGTCGGCGAGGTCGAGGCCCGGATAGACCGACTCCGATACCTCCCGGCACGCGCTCAGCGCTTCCGTGCGTCGCACCCCGCTCAATTCACTGAACCGGAACCAGCCGGGTGCGGACCCGCGCGTCGCGTCGGTCGACATGAGCGCGGTGAGGTAACGCGCGAAGAAGCCGTATTTCTGATAGAGCCCGACATGCTTCGCACTTTGCGCGAAGGTGAACAGGCCCACATGGCGGGTACCCCAGGCGTCGAATTGCTCCATCGTGCGGGCAAGGAGCGCTCGGGCGATGCCGCGGTCCTGAAGCTCGGGCAGCACCGACAAGGGGCCGAAAAAGCCGACGCTGCCCCAGCGGGTCGCGAAATTCGAGCCGACCAGCTTCCCGTCCAGACGCGCCGCGAACGAGGCCACATGGGGGGCGGGTTGGCGGCTCGAGGCAAAGTCGCGATCGGTCCAGAAGGTCTCGAGGTCCGGCGCCCCGAAGAAGGTTCCGAAGGCGAGGCGGACGATGCGCATGGCCTCGGGCAAGTCCCCGGTCTCGAGCGGGTCGACGACGACGCCCATTTTGGCGCCGACGCCCCGACCGGTCCGCGAATTCGACATGATCGCTCCCAATGAATTCCCGCGCGCCCTATTCCTCGCCCCGCTCGCGCCGGCCGCGCTTCAAGGCGCCACGGCGAATCTTCGAGTCGAGCCGGCGCCGGCGCGACCCCAGGGTCGGCCGGGTCGCGCGCCGCGGCGTGGGCGGGATCGACGCCTGGCGGATCAACTCGACGAGCCGCGCGAGCGCGTCGGCGCGGTTCTGCGCCTGGGTGCGATGGCGTTGGGCAACGATGACCAGCACGCCCTCTCGGGTCATGCGGCGCCCCGCGAGCCGCGCCAGGCGCGCGCGTACCGGCCCGGGCAGCGACGGCGAATGGGCCACGTCGAAGCGTAGCCGCACCGCGGTCGCGACCTTGTTGACGTTCTGCCCGCCGGGACCCGAGGCGTGGACGAAGCTCTCCTCGATCTCGCGCTCGTCGAGCTCGATCGTGGCGCCGATCCGGATCATGGCGGCGGGCTACACTTCCTCGATCTCGACGATGCCGGGAAGCGCCTTGATGGCGCGGCGCAAATCGGGCGAGCAGCCGTAGCGCTCCTTGAGCGCGATCTGGACCTCGCGCGGCGCGCGGGCACCCTCGGCCGCGAGCATGGCGACGAGCCAGACGCGCCCCTTGGCGGCCGGCCGCGATCCCCCGCCCTCGCGCGCGAGCAATCCGCGCAACGGCTCGATCGCCGCCACGTCGTTGAGATAGATACGCAGGCTCGCGCCCGCATTGGCCGCCGCCTTGTCGAGGGGCTCGATCGATTGGGCGTTGAGGCGCACGCTCTCGCCCTCGACGCGCCCGTCGGCCGCGATCAGGACCGGCTGCCCGGATTCGAGCAGCTCGCGCGAGGCCGCGAGCACGTCGGAGAAGACCGTGGTCTCGAACACGCCCGAGAGATCGGAGAACTGGACGAAGGCGAAGCGGTTACCGCGCGCCGACGTGCGCTCCTGCTTTCCGATCGGCGTCCCGGCGAGGCGCACGCGCGCCCCGCGCCCCTCGATCATGCGCCGGATCGCGACCCCGGCGCTCACCACGCCCAGGCGCTCGAGCGTCTTCCCGTACGCGTCGAGCGGATGGGCCGAGAGATAGAAGCCGATCGCGTCG
>DATJLQ010000146.1:0-13288 GCA_035509415.1 Alphaproteobacteria bacterium | reverse complement strand
CAACCTCTTCTGAGCGGATCCTCCCATGCCCAGCCAACGCGCCCATCACCTGTCGCTCACCGATCCCTCGATCCTGGGACCGGCCTTCTGGGACTCGTTCCGGAAGCTCAACCCCCGCAGCCTGGCCAAGAACCCGGTCATGTTCGTGGTCGAGGTCGTCGCAATGGTGACCACCATCCTGTTCGCGCGCGACCTGGCGGCGAGCGGCGCCGGCCTGTTCGAGACCGCCTCGTTCTCCGGTCAGATCTCGGCGTGGCTGTGGATCACCGTGCTGTTCGCCAACTTCGCCGAGGCGGTCGCCGAAGGCCGGGGCAAGGCGCAGGCCGCCAGCCTGCGGCGCACCCGCTCCGAGACGGTCGCCAAGCGGCTGCCCAGCCTCGGCGCCGAGACCACCGAGGCGGTGTCGCCGTTCGACCTCAAGCCCGGCGACCTGGTGCTGGTCGAGGCGGGCGATCTGATCCCGAGCGACGGCGAAGTGGTCGAGGGCATCGCGTCGGTCGACGAATCGGCGATCACGGGCGAGTCGGCGCCGGTGATCCGCGAGAGCGGCGGCGACCGCTCGGCGGTGACCGGCGGCACGCGCGTGCTGTCGGACTGGATCAAGGTCAAGATCACGGCGGCCCAGGGCTCGACCTTCCTCGACCGCATGATCGCGCTGGTCGAGGGCGCCGAACGCCAGAAGACGCCCAACGAGATCGCGCTCAACATCCTGCTCGCCGGCATGACGATCATCTTCGTGTTCGCCACCGTCACCATCCCGAGCTTCGCCGCCTATGCCGGCGGCAAGATCTCGGTGCTGGTGCTCGTGGCGCTCTTCGTCACCCTCATCCCGACCACGATCGGCGCGCTGTTGTCGGCGATCGGCATCGCCGGCATGGATCGGCTGGTCAAGTTCAATGTGCTCGCCATGTCGGGGCGCGCGGTCGAGGCCGCCGGCGACGTCGACACGCTGCTGCTCGACAAGACCGGCACCATCACCCTCGGCAACCGCCAGGCGACCGAGCTCGTCCCGCTCCCCGGCGTGAGCCCGGAAGAGCTTGCCGACGCGGCCCAGCTCGCCTCCTTCAGCGACGAGACGCCCGAGGGGCGCTCGATCGTGGTCCTGGTCAAGGAGAAGTACGGGCTGCGCGGGCGCGAGATGGCGCCGCTCAACGCGCGCTTCGTCAAATTCTCGGCCCAGACGCGCATGAGCGGGATCGACATCGAGGGCTCGTCGATCCGCAAGGGCGCCGTCGAGGCCGTGGTGCAGCATGTGGGTACCGTGCGCGGCGAGCCGGGCCTGGCGATTCCGGCCGAGCTCGCGCGCATCACCGACGGCATCGCGCGCGCGGGCGGAACGCCGCTCGCGGTCGCCAAGGACGGGCGCATTCTCGGCGTCGTCCATCTCAAGGACATCGTCAAGGGCGGCATCCGGGAGCGCTTCCAGGAGCTCCGGCGCATGGGCCTGCGCACGGTGATGATCACCGGCGACAATCCCCTGACCGCGGCCGCGATCGCGGCCGAGGCGGGGGTCGACGATTTCTTGGCGCAAGCGAAGCCCGAGGACAAGCTGAAGCTGATCCGCGACGAGCAGGCCAAGGGGAAGCTCGTCGCCATGTGCGGCGACGGCACCAACGACGCCCCGGCGCTCGCCCAGGCCGACGTCGGCGTCGCCATGCAGACGGGGACCCAGGCCGCGCGCGAGGCCGGCAACATGGTCGATCTCGACTCCGACCCGACCAAGCTGATCGAGATCGTCATGATCGGAAAGCAGCTCCTGATCACGCGCGGCGCCCTCACCACCTTCTCGATCGCGAACGACGTGGCGAAGTACTTCGCCATCATCCCGGCCATGTTCGCCGCCTTCTATCCCGGCCTCAACGTGCTCAACGTGATGGGCCTCGCGAATCCGGAGAGCGCCATCCTCTCGGCCGTGATCTTCAACGCGCTCGTCATCGTGGCCCTGGTGCCCTTGGCGCTACGCGGCGTCAAGTATCGGCCCGAAGGCGCCTACCGCTTGCTGACGCGCAACCTCCTTCTCTACGGCCTGGGCGGCGTCATCATTCCCTTCGTCGGCATCAAGGCGATCGACGTCGTGATCACAGCCCTCGGCCTTGCGTGAGGATCCAGCCATGCTCAAGGAAATCCGCCCCGCGCTCGTTTTGATCCTGCTGATCACGGCGCTCACCGGGCTCGCCTACCCGCTTGCGATCACCGGGATCGCCCAGCTCCTGTTCCCGTCCCAGGCGGACGGCAGCCTGATCGAGCGCGGCGGCAAGGTGATCGGCTCGGCCCTCATAGGCCAGAATTTCACCTCGGAGAAGTATTTCCACGGCCGGCCCTCGGCGATCTCGGCCCCCGACCCGAAGGACCCCTCGAAGACGATCGCGACGCCTTACGACGCGACCAACTCCATGGGCTCGAACGCGGGACCGACCAACAAGGCCTTCGTCGAGGGTGTCGGCGACGCGGCCAAGGCGCTCGAGAAGGAGAATCCGGGCGTGCCCGTGCCGGTCGACCTCGTGACCGCCTCGGGCAGCGGCCTCGATCCCGACATCACGCCGGCGGCGGCATTGTTCCAGGTGCCGCGCGTCGCCAAGGCCCGGAATCTCGCGCCGGAGCGCGTCCGCGCACTTGTGCTACAATCGGTCGAGCCGCGCACGTTAGGATTCCTCGGTGAGCCGCGCGTCAACGTGCTCGAGCTCAACCTCGCGCTGGATCGCCTGGCGCCGAAATGACACGACAAAGGAGCGCATGACCGGGACGCCGACGCAGGATCGAGACCAGCGACCCTCGCCCGAAGCGCTCCTCGCCGCCGCCGCCGCCGAGGGGCGCGGCCGGCTCAAATTGTTCCTCGGCGCCGCCCCCGGCGTGGGCAAGACCTACGAAATGCTCGCCTCCGCCATCGCGCGCCGCCGCGAGGGCACCGACGTCGTGATCGGCGTCGTCGAGACCCACGGCCGCGCCGAGACCGAGCGCCTCGCGCGCGAGCTCGATTCGGTGCCGCGCCGGCGCATCGAGTACAAGGGCCGCACCCTCGACGAGATGGACATCGACGCGATTCTCGCGCGCAAGCCCAGGCTCGTGCTGGTCGACGAGCTCGCGCACACGAACGCGCCCGGGAGCCGCCACCCGAAGCGCTACCTCGACGTCGAGGAGCTGCTCGACGCCGGCATCGACGTCTACACCACGCTCAACATCCAGCACGTCGAGAGCCTCAACGACGTGGTCGCGAAGATCACGCGCATCCGCGTGCGCGAGACGGTGCCCGATTCGATCGTCGACCGCGCGGACCAGATCGAGGTGGTCGACATCACGCCCGAGGAGCTGATCCAGCGGCTCCACGAGGGCAAGGTCTATGTGCGCGACCAGGCCCAACGCGCCCTCAAGCACTATTTCTCGCCCGGCAACTTGACCGCATTGCGCGAGCTTGCCCTTCGTCGCACCGCCGAGAGAGTCGACGAGCAGATGCTCAGCTACATGCAGGCGCACGCGATCAGCGGGCCCTGGGCCGCGGGCGAGCGCGTCATGGTGTGCGTGAGCGAAAGCCCGTTCGCGCCCCAGCTCGTGCGCTACACGCGCCGCATCGCCGACCGGCTCAAGGCGACCTGGCTCGCGATCTACGTCGAGACGCCGGCCCACGAGCGCCTGACCGAGGCCGATCGCGACCGCATCGCCGACGCGCTGCGCCTTGCCGAGCGGCTCGGCGGCGAGGCCGTGACCATCCCCGGCCAGAACGTCGCCGACGACCTCATCGAGTATGCACGCGCCAACAACGCGACCCAGATCGTGCTCGGCCGCTCGCGCCGCGCGCGTTGGCTCGAGAGCCTGCGCGGCTCGATCGCGCAGGACGTGATCCGCAATGCGGGTGCCATCGGCGTCCAGGTGGTGGCCGGCGAAGGCGAGGCGCTGCCGCCCAAGACCGGCACCACGCGCAGCGTGCGCGAGCCGTTCGACATCGTGCCCTATCTCGCGAGCACGGCGATGGTCGCGGCGGCGACCGCGATCGGCTTCGGCATCGAGCGCGCGGTGGCGCTGCCCAACATCTCGCTCGTGTTCCTCGCCGCGATCCTCACCAGCGCCGTGAGCTACGGGCTCTGGCCGTCGCTCTACGCCGCGCTCGTCAGCACGCTCGCCTACAATTTCTTCTTCATCCCGCCGCTTTATACCTTCACCATCGCCGATCCCGCGAACGTGCTGGCGCTCATCTTCTTCACCGTGGTCGGCGTGCTCACCAGCAACTTGACCGCGCGCCTCCGGCGCCAGGTGGTCGCCGCGCGGCGCCAGATCAAGACCACGGCCGAACTAAACGCCTTCAGCCGCAAGCTCGCGGGCATCGGCTCGTTCGACGATCTCCTGTGGGCCGCGAGCTTCCAGATCGCGTCCATGCTGCGCTTGGGCGTCATCATCCTGTTTCCCGAGGGCGAGAAGATGGCGGTCGCGGCGGGCTATCCGCCCGACGACGTGGCCGACGAGGCGGACCTCGCGGCGGCGCGTTGGGCGTGGGACCACAAGGCGGCGGCGGGGCGCGGCTCGGACACGCTTCCGGGGGCGCGGCGCCTGTTCCTTCCGCTGCGCACCGGGAGCGGCATCGTGGGCGTGGTCGGCCTCGACCGCGAGACGCCCGGCCCCCTCTTCACGCCCGACGAGCGGCGCCTGCTCGACGCGCTTCTCGACCAGATCGCGGTGTCGATCGAGCGCATCCGCCTCGCCGACGACATCGACGAGGCGCGCGTCCTCGCCGAGACCGAGCGGCTGCGCTCGGCGCTCCTGACCTCGATCTCCCACGATCTCCGGACGCCGCTCGCCTCGATCATCGGCGCGGTCACGAGTCTGCGCGCCTTTCCCGAGCGCTACGATGGCGCGATGCGCGCCGAGCTCGTCGCGACCATCGAGGACGAGGCGGAGCGCCTCAACCGCTTCGTCGGCAACCTCCTCGACATGACGCGCCTCGAATCGGGGGCGCTCGAGATCAAGACCGACCGCATCGATGCGGCCGAGGTGATCGAGACGGCGCTGCGGCGCGCGGCGCGCATCCTCTCGCCCTACCGGGTCGCGGTCGAGCTCGCTCCCGACCTGCCGATGCTCCGGGTCGACGCGGTGCTGTTCGAGCAGGTGCTGTTCAACCTGCTCGACAACGCGGCCAAGCACTCCACACCCGGAGCGCCCATCCGCATCACGGCCGAGCGCGACCGCGGCATGACGGAGACGGTGCGTATCGCCGTGATCGACGCGGGCGAAGGCATTCCGCCCGCCGACCTCGAGGCGATCTTCGACAAGTTCCACCGCGTGCGCGCGGGCGACCAGCGCCCCGCCGGCACCGGCCTCGGGCTCGCCGTATGCCGCGGCTTCGTCGAGGCGTTCGGCGGACGCATCGAGGCCGCCAACCGCACGGATGGGCCGGGTGCGATGCTCACCATGTGGATCCCGGCCGCTTCCGGCGCCGCCTCTGCGACCCACGCCGCACCCGAGCCGTCGAGCGCTGCCCGGTGAGCGATTCCGGCCGCATCCTCGTGATCGACGACGAGCCGCAGATCAGGCGCCTTTTGCGCACGAGCCTCGGCGCCCAGGGCTATCGCGTGTCGGAGGCGGCGGGCGGTGCCGAGGGCATCGAGGCGGTCAGGGTCGAGAAGCCCGATCTCGTGATCCTCGATCTCGGCCTCCCCGACATGGAGGGGCTCGACGTGATCGCGCGTCTGCGCGCGGGCTCGCCGGTGCCGATCGTGGTGCTCTCGGTGCGCGACGACGAGCGCGGCAAGGTCGCGGCCCTCGACCTCGGCGCCGACGATTACGTGACCAAGCCCTTCGGCATGGACGAGCTGGTCGCGCGCGTGCGCGCGGCGCTCAGGCACCGGCTCCAGGCGCAAGGCGACGCGCCGATCTTCCAGACCGGCGAGCTCAAGGTCGACCTCGTGCGCCGCATCGTGACCTTGCGCGGCGCCGAGGTGAAGCTCTCGGCGCGGGAATACGATCTCCTGAGCCTCCTCGTGAGGCATGCGGGGCGCGTGCTCACCCACAGCTTTATCCTGCGCGAGGTGTGGGGCCCGGCGCACGCGGACGACGTGCAATATCTCCGCGTCTATGTGCGCCATCTGCGCGAGAAGCTCGAAGCCGACCCGACCCGGCCGCGCTACATCTTGACCGAGACCGGCGTCGGCTACCGGCTCCAAGCGGCGTGAGCGGCGCTCAGAACGTCGCCGCGCGACGCACCGTAGCGACGCGGTTTGAAATCGTCGCATGGGTCATGGCCGGATCCTCAAACCCAGGCATAGCCCGCCATGCGTAACGCTTGACGGTACGCATCGCCCGCGCTAGTCTTTCGCGCGTGATCCGCACTTTCGCCGATCGCCGGACCGCAGCTCTCTTCGCGGACGTGCCGATCAAGGGTGTCCCGGCGAATTTGCGCCGGCGGGCCCGCGCCAAGCTCGTGGCCCTGAATTCGGCGACCGACATTCGCGATCTGCGCGCCCCGCCGGGAAATCGCCTCGAGGCGCTGAAGGGCGATCGGCTGGGACAGTGGAGCGTGCGCGTCAACGACCAATGGCGCCTTTGCTTCGCGTGGCGCGGTGGCGACGCCTTCGACGTCGAATTTTACGATTATCATCGAGGCCAGCGATGACCATTCGCCGCGAGCATGTCGAAGCCGGACGGGTCGATTTTTCCGACCTGATCGACCGCCGCTCCAAGCCCGTCGGACCGATCCATCCCGGCGCCGTCCTGCGCGCCGATTTCCTCGTCCCCCTCGGCATGAGCATCTACGCGCTCGCGGCGGCGCTCGGCGTGCCGCGCACCCGCGTCAACGACATCGTCCGGGGCCGGCGCGCAATCACGGCCGAGACCGCGCTCCGCCTCGCGCGCTTCTTCGGCACGAGTGCCGCATTCTGGCTCGGGTTGCAGGCGCAGCACGATCTCGAGGCCGCGCGGCGCATTCATGGCCGTGCGATCCTCCGCTCGGTCAAGCCGCGCGCCGCATAAGGCGCATCCCGCGGCCGCGCTCAGAACGTCTTATCGCCGCTCAGGCCGGTACCGCCGTAGATCCATTCGAGCGTGTCGTACCAATCCTCCGACGAGCGCGAGCGCATGATCGCGTTGCGCACGAGGGCGTGGACGCCGTCAGGATGGAACACGTGGTCGCCCAGCGCCCGGCTGTGCAGCACGACGCGGCCGGTGCGCACGACGCGCAAATCCCGGTACGCCGCGAGCGCCTTCTCGACGTTGCCCGGATGGGCTTCGAGCATATGGGCGAGGCAGACCGCGTCCTCCATCGCCATGCAGGCCCCTTGCGCCATGTATTGCAGCATCGGATGCGCCGCGTCGCCCAAGAGCGCCACGCGTCCCTCGGTCCAGGTCGCGACCGGCTCGCGGTCGCACAGCACCCAGAGCTTCCAGTTGGTGCCGATCTCGATGATCTGGAGCGCCTTCTTGCTGATGTGGCTGAAGCCCTTCATCACCTCGTCATGGGACACCGGCTTCCCCGCGACCGGCTCGGGCGCGTCGTTGTGGCAGGTGACGACGAGGTTGAACACTTTCCAGCCCGAGAGCGGGTAATGGACCAGGTGGCATTTCGGCCCGGCCCAAAGCGTCGCCGCGTTCCAGCGCAGATCCTCGGCCATGCGCTCGGTCGGGATCACGGAGCGGAACGTGGTATGGCCCGAGACGCGCGGCGCGCCATCGCCCAGGAGCTGCTTCCGGACGTTGGACCAGAGCCCGTCCGCGCCGATGAGCGCCGCCCCCCGCACCTCCTCGCCCGACGCCAGATGCGCCGCGGCCGAGCGCTCGTCCTGGCTGTAGGACACGACCTCGCTCGAGGTCCGGAGCTCGATTTCGGGCCGCGCGCGGCAGGCTTTCAGGAACACGCCGTAAAGATCGCCCCGGTGCACCACCGCGTAGGGATTCTTGAAGCGCGCGCGGAACTTGTCGCCGAGGTCGATGTGGGTGATCTCGTCGCCCGTCATCGCGTCCATGAGCCTGAGCCGGTCGATATAGACCGCCATCGCGCGCGCGGCGTCGCCCACGCCGAGATAGTCGAAGGCGTGGAACGCGTTGGGGCCGAGCTGGATGCCGGCGCCGATCTCGCCCAGCTCGCGCGACTTCTCGAGCACGATCGCGGCGAAGCCCTTCTGCGCGACGCCGAGGGCGGTCGCCAAGCCGCCGATGCCGCCCCCCGCGATCACGATGC
Organism: Alphaproteobacteria bacterium; assembly: GCA_035509415.1. Classification (GTDB taxonomy): domain Bacteria; phylum Pseudomonadota; class Alphaproteobacteria; order JACZXZ01; family JACZXZ01; genus DATJLQ01. The sequence goes on along the minus strand of DATJLQ010000146.1, from coordinate 5,130 downwards.
GTCGCCTCTCGTCTCCGGCCATCCTCAACTCCTCCCAACGCGTGAATTTTTCTCGAGCGTGCCTCAGCCGCCGAGGAACGCCGCCTCGACCGCGGGGTCGCGCGCGAGGGACGCGGCGGTCCCGCGCGCCGCCACGCGCCCGAGCTTGAGCACGACCCCATGATCGCAGACCGCGAGGGCCTTGGCGACGTTTTGCTCGGCGAGCAGGATCGCGGTTCCGCTGGCGACGATTTGAGGAATGCGCCCGAAGAGTGCCTCGGTCAAGCGCGGCGAAAGGCCGAGGGTCGGCTCGTCGAGCAGCAGGAGACGCGGCCGATTCATGAGCGCGCGAGCGAGCGAAAGCATCTGCTGCTGGCCGCCCGAAAGTTGCCAAGCGGCGTCGCGCGCGCGCTCGGCGAGTACGGGAAAGAGCGCGAGCATCTCGGCGAGGCGTGCCGCGCGCCGGGCGCGTCCCTCCCACGATGCGACCAGGAGATTTTCGCGCACCGAGAGGCCGGGGAAGACGCGCCGCCCCTCGGGCGCATAGCCGAGGCCGAGCCGCGCGCGTTTCTCGGGCGCGAGCGCGGTCACGTCGGCGCCGTCGAAAAGCACCCTCCCCGCGCGCGCGGGCACCGCGCCGAGGATCGCCTTGAGGAGCGTCGATTTCCCCGAGCCGTTGGCGCCGAGAAGGGCCGTCGCGGCCCCCGCCTCGAGCGCCAGATCGATGCGTTCGAGCGCCGCCGTGCCGCCATAGTCGGCCGAAAGTCCCTCGATCGCGAGCAACGCGGCGCTCATGACGCAACCGCCTCGGCTGTCCCAAGATAGGCCTCGATCACGCGCGCGTCGCGCCGCATCTCGGCGGGCGTCCCCTGGGCGATGAGCTTCCCTTCGTCGAGGCAGGCGAGCCGGTCGACCAGTGAGGCGAGGAACGGAATATTGTGCTCGATCGCGACCAGCGTGATCGAGCCCTCGATCGCGGCCTTGAGGCGGCGCGCAAGATCGGCCTGCTCGGCCTCGCTCAAGCCCGCGGCCGGCTCGTCGAGCAGCAGAAGGCGCGGCTCGGCCGCCAGCGCGCGCGCGAGCTCGACCCGGCGCCGGTCGCCATAGGCAAGGGCCGACGTCGGCACGAGCGCGACCGACCCCGCTCCCATGGCGTCGAGAAGCGCCATCGCCTCGCCGCGCGCGCGCTCGAGCCGCAAATCGCGCCGTCCGGTCGCGAGCGCCGCGACGAGTCCAAAATCCCGCGCCCCGCGCGCGACCGCGACATTGTCGAGGGCGCTGAGCTCGCCCACGAGCGAGGCGTTTTGGAACGTGCGCGCGATGCCCACGCGGGCGCGCGCGTCCTGCGTCGTGCCGGCAAGGTCGCGAGCGGCGAACAGGATGCGCCCGGCGTCCGGGCGATAGATCCCCGAGACGAGATTGACCAGCGTCGTCTTCCCCGAGCCGTTGGGCCCGATGAGCCCGAGGCGCTCGCCTTCCGCGACGGCGAGCGAGACGCCGTCGAGCGCCTGGATACCGCCGAAGCGCTTCGAAACGCTTTCGATCTCGAGGAGCGGCGTGCGAGCCGCCGCGGCCGCGCGCGGGCGTGGCATGGGAAGCGGCGCGGGCCGCGCCGGCATCGCGCGCGTCGCGGGCCAAAGCCGCGCCAGGAGCCGCTCCCACGCGGCGACGAGTCCGTCCGGCGCCAGCACGATCACGACCAGCAGCATCGCGCCGTAGCCGATCAGGCGATAGGCATCGAGGGCCCGGAACCATTCCGGGAGCTCGATCACCAGCAATGCCGCGGCAATGGCGCCCGCGACGCGGCAGCGCCCGCCCACGACCGCGATGGTGAGGCAGGTCACCATCGCCGGGAGCTCGAGCGTGTCGGGCGCGACGACCTGGATCGTGTGCACGTAGAAGGCGCCCGCAAGCCCGGCATAGGCCCCGCTCGCGAGGAAGGCCGCGAAGCGCAGCCTGCCCACGTCGAGGCCGATCGAGGCGGCGGCGGCCGGGTCGTGGCGCGCGAGGGCGAAGGCCTGGCCCCCGGCACCGCGCGCGAACTGGCGCGAGAGCAATGCGCCGAGCGCCACCGTGGCCCACACGAGAACGAGCGACGGCCAACCCGGGTCGAGCGGCCGGCCGAGCAGCGCCAACCCATCCACGCCCGCGAGCCCGTTCGCGCCGCCCGTGACCGAGACCCATTGGATCGCGATCAGAAGGACGATCTGCGCCACGATCAGGGTCGCGAGCGCGAAATAATGGGTCTCGAGGCGCAGCACCGGCACCGCGACCAGAGACGCGAGCAGCATCGGCGCCGCGACGCTCGCGGGCAGGCTCGCCTCGAAGCCGATGCCGTAGCGCACCGCGAGAATGCCCGAGACGTAGGCGCCCAAGCCCATGAAGGCGCCCTGGGCGAGCGAGAGTGCGCCGGCATAGCCGAAGATGAATTGATAGCCGAGGGCGAGGAGCGCGTAGATGCCGGCGATCTCGAGCACATGGACGCCGTAGGGCGAGGCGAAGGCGAGCGCGTAGAAGGCGAGCGCCGCCGCGCCGAGCGCGAGCTGGAAATCGACGTCGCGGAGCGCGCGCGCGATCATGGCCGCGTGCGCGCCGCGTCGCCGAAAATCCCGCGCGGCCGGACCATGAGGATCGCGAGGATCGCGAGGTCGAGAAGGATGGTTGCGCTGGTCTGGGAGAAGATCGTCTCGGCATAGATGCCGTGGCCGAGGGCCGGGACGAGCGCCGGGATCGCGGGATAGACCACTTCGAAGAGTGCGATCAGGAGTGCCCCCAGCACCGCACCCGGAACGCTGCCCCAGCCGCCGATCGCGGCCGCGATATAGGCCTTGAGCACGTAGTTGGTGCCGTCGGTCGGGGTCACGAAGAAGCTGTTCGCGAGCAAGAGGCCGGCCGCCCCCGCGAGTGCCGCGCCGAGCGCGAAGGTGATTGCGATCATGCGCGCGACCGGCACGCCGAGGGAAGCCGCCATGTCGCGATCCTGCGCCGTCGCGCGCAGGCGGCGCCCGAACTGGGTATGGGCGAAGAGCCCGTGGAGAAGCAGGATGAGGAGTGCGGCACTCGCGACGATCGCGATCGATTGGCGGCTCACCACCAGCGAGCCGAGGTCGAAGTCGCCGCCGCGCCAAAGTGCCGGTGCGGCCTTCGGCTCGGGCCCGAAGAAGAGGGTCGCCCCGTTCTCGAGCACGATGCCGACCGCGATGGTCGAGATGAACACGGTCTCGGGCGGCCGACGCGCAAGCGGGAAATAGGCGAGCGCCGAAAGCGCCAATCCCACCGCCGCCATGATCGCGAGCACGAGCGGCAACAGCACGATCCCCGGCACCGGAAGCGCGCCCGCGAGCGTCACGGCCACGAAGCCGCCCAGCATGACGAGGTCGCCCTGGGCGAAATTCACCGCCGCGGTCGCGTTGAGGATCAGGACGAAGCCGAGGGCAACCAGGCTGTAGGCCGCGCCGATCGAGAGCGCGTTGATCAAAAGCTGCAGCGCGATCATCGGGCTCCCTCGCGGGTGGCGCCGACGCCGCTCAGTCGGCCTGCCCCTCCCGGTAATGCAAGGCAACGTAAGGCACGCGGCTCTTGCCATCATAGCAGATGATCACGGCCGTATGGGCCATGTCGCCGTGGCCGTTCGATTTGTAGGTCATGGCGAGGCCGCGGTAGCTCGCGGTCGCGAGATAATGGGTCACCTCGGCGGGCGTCACCGCCCCTTGGGCGATGCCGTGGAGCAGCATCATGGTGCCGTCATATTGCTGGAGCGCGAAGGAATCGGGCTCGGTATGGAAGGCATGCCGGTAGCGCTCGACGAACTGGCGCATCGCCTCGGTCTCGCCCGAGAGCGGCGACGAGCCGCTTTCCGCGCATGCCCCCTTGAGCTCGGCCGGCGACAAGAGGGCCGCGACCGCGGGCTGCGAGAGCGCCGAGCCGGCCACGATCGGGACATCGACCTTGAACGCGGCGGCCGCCTTCATGAAGAGGGCCGTCGGCCCGCTATGGAGCTGGAGCAGGAGCGAATCGGCGCCCGCCGCCTTCGCCTTGCTCAAGACCGGCACCATGTCCTTGTCCGAGATGTCGAGCCCCTCCTCGAACACGGGCGCGATGCCGTAGCGCTTCAACGCGGCGTCGATCATGACGTGGCCGCTTTGGCCGTAGGCGGTCGTCTGATAGATCACCGCCGGCTTCTCGATGTGGAGGCGTTTCACCGCATAGTAGACCTGCGCCGCCTTGGTGAGCGGATCGCCGGGAAAGAAGCGGAAAATGTACGGGCTGCCCTGCTCGGTCACGGCGGCGGTGCCGGAGATGGTGATCATTGGTACTTTGTAACGAAGGTCGACCGGCAGCATGGCGAGAAGCTGGGTCCCGAACATGGTGGCGACCACAGCGGTCGCCTTGCCGCTGTCGACCGCGCGCTCGAACGCGTTGACCGCGACCTCGGGCGAGGTGCCGGTGTCGGACACGCTGTAGCGCACATGGACGCCCGCGGGCGGATGCTCGAGCGCAAGCACGGCGCCGTTGCGTTGGCTTGCGCCCTCGACCGAGAGGAAGCCCGTGAGCGGCACGAGCACGGGAATGTCGGCATTCGCCGCGCGCCCTTCGGGTGCCGCGAGCGTCAAGCCCGCAAGCGCCAGGGCCAGCGCCGGAAGACGGCGCGAGAATTTGACGTAGCGCAAGCGCGCACCTCTTTTCTTGATTGGACGTTCGCCCCGCCATTCAGCATGCCTCGATCGGGCGTCGAATGCGAGCCCTGATTCGTGCGCTTCTCTCAATGCGACGCGGACGGACACCGATCAAGCGCGAAATCGCGGTCGCGCGCGAACACGCGGGAATGGGCCGACATGCGGCGCGGTATTACCGCTTGAGCACCGCGAAGCGCGCCGCGCGATGGCGCCTTCGCACCGTCTCGATTTCTTGCGCCGATAAGGCGCGACCGATTTGCCGTTGCGCCGGCGGCACGCGCTCGCCCCTTCGCGCGGCGGCGTCGAATGCGCGCGATGCGTGTATCGATCGGAAGCGCTCGGGAAATGGTGGGCACAGTAGGACTCGAACCTACGACCCGCTGATTAAGAGTCAGCTGCTCTACCAACTGAGCTATGTGCCCCGCGCGGGAGGCAGCGGGTATAGCAAAGGCCCCCTGTCTTGTCGAGCGGATTG
>DATJLQ010000145.1:0-11734 GCA_035509415.1 Alphaproteobacteria bacterium | reverse complement strand
AGCTTGCCGTCGCGCGCGCGCGCGCCCAGGTCGGCGATGCCGAGCTCGATCTCGGCGAAGGATTTCCGGTCCACGTCGCGCACCACGGGGACCACGAGCCCCTGGCCGCTGCCGATCGCGATGCCGAAATCGTAATGGTTCTTGTAGACGAGCTCGTCGCCGTCGATCTGCGCGTTGACCGAGGGCAGCTCCTTCAACGCCACCACGCAGGCCTTGACGAAGAACGACATGAAGCCCAGGCGCACGCCGTGCTTTTTTTCGAAAATGTCCTTGTAGCGCGCGCGCAACGCCATCACCGCCGACATGTCCGCCTCGTTGAAGGTGGTGAGCATGGCGGCGGTGTTCTGCGCCTCCTTGAGGCGCTGGGCGATGGTGCGGCGCAGGCGCGACATGCGCACGCGCTCTTCTCTTGGGGCTTCGCCCATCGGGCGCGGGGCGTCGCCCGCCGGGTGCTGAGCGGCGGGCGCGCTCGACGGCGGTGCGATACGCGGCGCCGCGATGGATGCGGGTGCGGGTGCGGACACAGTCGGCGCGGGCTTGGCGCGCGTCTCCAGGTAGGCGAGCACGTCGCCCTTGGTGAGGCGGCCGTCCTTGCCCGAGGCGGGGATCGCGGCCGGGTCGAGCGCGTTCTCCTCGATGAGCTTGCGTACGGCGGGGGCGAGCACGTCGTTGGCCGGCGCGGGAGCCACCGGAGTCGACGCAATCGGTGCCGCGACCGGCGCGGGTGTTGGGGGCTTAGGCGCCGCCGCGGGCGCTTTGGACGCGGGTGCGGGTGTGGCCGCGGCACCCGCGCCGTCGGTCACCACGGCGAGGGTGGCGCCCACCGCGACCGTAGCACCCTCCTTCACCTTGATCTCGCCCAGCGTGCCCGAAACCGGCGAGGGCACTTCGAGCGTCACCTTGTCGGTCTCGAGCTCGACCAGCGCGTCGTCGGTCTTGACCGACTCGCCCACCTTCTTGAGCCATTTCGACACCGTCGCCTCGGTGACGGATTCGCCCAACGCGGGCACCACGATATCGGTCATGTTCGCCTCGTTTCCCGCGTCGATCCCGACGCCCCCTCAGATCGAAAGCGCCTCCTCGACCAGCCGCTTCTGCTCCTCGACGTGGCGCTCGTGATTGCCGGTCGCGGGGGCGGCCGATTCGGGCCGGCCCACGTAACGCACCGAGGGCCGCACCGCGCCCACCGAGGCGAGCACCTCGTCGAGACGCGGCTTCACGAAGGTCCAGGCGCCCATGTTCTTGCTCTCCTCCTGGCACCAGACGAACTCGGCCCCCTTGAAGCGCGCGAGCTCGGACGAGAGCGACTTGACCGGGAACGGATAGAGCTGCTCCAAGCGCAGGAGATAGACGTCCGTGAGCTTGCGCCGCTCGAGCTCCTCGAACAGGTCGTAATAGACCTTGCCCGAGCACAGCACGATGCGCGCGACCTTGTCGTCCGCGACCTTGGGCGCCCAATCGTAATAGACGCGATGGAAGCTCGTGCCCGGCCCCATGTCGGCGAGCTTCGAGACCGCGAGCTTGTGCCGGAGCAGCGACTTCGGCGTCATGACGATGAGGGGCTTCCGGAAGTTGCGCCGGATCTGGCGCCGGAGCGCGTGGAAATACTGGGACGGCGTGGTGCAGTTCACCACCTGCATGTTGTCCTCGGCGCAAAGCTGGAGGTAGCGCTCGAGGCGCGCCGAGCTGTGCTCCGGCCCCTGGCCCTCGTAGCCGTGGGGCAGCAGCATCACGAGCCCCGACATACGCAGCCACTTCGCCTCGCCCGAGCTGATGAACTGGTCGATGATCGCCTGGGCGCCGTTGGCGAAGTCGCCGAACTGCGCCTCCCAGCACACGAGCGAGCGCGGGTCGGCGAGCGAGAAGCCGTATTCGAAGCCGAGCACCGACGCCTCGGCGAGCGGGCTGTCGATGACGCGGAACAGCCCCTGGTCGGGCGACAGGTTCGCGAGCGGAATGAACTTGTCCTCGTTCTCCTGGTCGACCAGCACCGCGTGGCGCTGGGAGAAGGTGCCGCGGCCCGAATCCTGGCCCGAGAGGCGCACCGGCGCGCCCTCGAGCAGGAGCGAGCCGAAGGCGAGCGCCTCGCCCGTCGCCCAGTCGATGTTCGCGCCGCTCTCGATCATCTTGCGCTTCTGCTCGAGAAGACGCGCCACCTTGCGGTTGATGTTGAAGCCGGCGGGATATTGGGTGAGCTTGAGCCCGATCTCGCGCAGCCGGTCGAGCTCGACCGCGGTTTCGCCGCGCCGGTCGTCGCCGCGCGCGACGTCGAAGCCGGACCAGGCGCCCTCGAGCCAGTCGGCCTTGTTGACGCGGTACGCCTTGGCGGCCTCGAAATCCTGCTCGAGGCGCCCGTGGAAGTCGGCCACCAGCTTGTCCGGCTCGTCGGCCGCGATCTCGTTCTCGCGCACCAGCTTCTCGGCGTAGATCTGGCGCGTGGTCGGCTGGGCCGCGATCTTCCGGTACATAATCGGCTGGGTGAAGGCCGGCTCGTCCGCCTCGTTGTGGCCGTGGCGCCGGTAGCAGAACATGTCGATCACCACGTCGCGCTTGAAGCGCTGGCGGAATTCGGTCGCGATGCGCGCGACGTGCACCACCGCCTCGGGATCGTCGCCGTTGACGTGGAAGATGGGCGCCTGCACGACCTTGCCCATGTCCGAGCAATAGGGGCCCGAGCGCGAGCTCGTCGGGTTGGTGGTGAAGCCGATCTGGTTGTTGACGATGTAGTGGATGGTGCCGCCGACGCGGTAATCGTGGAGCTGGGAGAGCTCGAAGGTCTCGGCGACGATGCCTTGGCCCACGAAGGCGGCGTCGCCGTGCATCAGGAGCGACATCACCTTGGTGCGGTCGCTGTCCCCGCGCAGGCGCTGCTTCGCGCGCGTCTTCCCCAGGACCACCGGATCGACCGCCTCGAGATGCGACGGGTTCGCGGTGAGCGAGAGGTGCACGAGGTTGCCGTCGAACTCGCGGTCCGACGAGGTGCCGAGATGGTACTTCACGTCGCCCGAGCCCTGCACGTCGTCGGGCGACGCCGAGCCGCCCTCGAACTCGGAGAAGATCGCCTGGAAGGGCTTTCCCATCATGTTGGCGAGCACGTTGAGCCGGCCGCGGTGCGGCATGCCGATGATGATCTCCTCGACGCCGAGCTTGCCGCCCACCTTGATGATCTGCTCGAGCGCGGGGATGAGCGATTCGGCGCCGTCGAGGCCGAAGCGCTTGGTGCCGGTGTATTTCTTGTCGAGGAAGCGCTCGAACACCTCGGCCTGGGTCAGGCGCTCGAGGATCGCGTGCTTGCCCTTGCTCGTGAAGTCGGTGCGGTTGTGGCCCTCGATGCGCTCCTGGATCCAGAGCTTCTCGTCCGGGTCCTGGATGTGCATGTACTCGACGCCGACCGTGCCGCAATAGGTCGTGCGCACGCGCTCGACGATCTGGCGCAGGCTCGCAGTCTCAAGACCGAGCACGTTGTTGATGAAGATGGGCCGGTCGAGATCGGCGTCGGTGAAGCCGTAGGTCTTGTAGTCGAGCTCGGGATGGTATTCGCGCACGGCGAGGCCGAGGGGGTCGAGCTGGGCGAGGAGATGGCCGCGTACGCGATAGGCGCGGATCAGCATGATCGCGCGCAAGGCGTCGAGCTGGGCGCGCTTGATCGCGTCGACGCCAATCCCGGCGGCCGCGGCCGGCGGCGGGAGCGCTGCCGCGGCCCCACGGCCGTTGCCGCCCGAAGGTGCGGTGGCGCCGTTTCCGTCGGGCGCGAAGAGCGCGGGCTTGGGCGCCCAGCTCGCCCCGCGCGCCTCGCCCGCGATGCTCGCCGGGTCGTCGGCGAGGCCCTTGAAGAAGCCGACCCAGCTCGGGTCGATCGCGGCCGGGTCCTTGAGATAGCGCGCGTAAAGCTCGGCGATGAAGTCGGCGTTGGCGCCGGACAGAAACGAGAGCCGTTCCTCCTCGAGGCGGTTGGACATCCTGCGGTTTTCGGTTCCCGACCGACCTTTCCTGCTGGCTGCCCGCCTCGAAGAGCCCCCAAGGACGCGGCAGCGTTAAGACCCTTAGATGTAAGCCCCTCGCCTAGCGCATCAAGGCCTTCTGCATGGTGCTGCCGAGGGCGGCGGGCGAATCCGCGACCAGGATGCCGGCACTCTTCATCGCCTCGATCTTGTCCGACGCCTTGCCCTTGCCGCCCGAGATGATGGCGCCCGCATGGCCCATGCGCCGGCCGGGCGGTGCCGTGGCGCCCGCGATGAATCCCGCGACCGGCTTCTTGCGGCTGTTGCGCTTCAGGAACTCGGCGCCGTCCTCCTCGGCCGAGCCGCCGATCTCGCCGATCATGACGATGCCCTCGGTTTCCGGGTCGGCGAGGAACATCTCGAGGCAATCGACGAAGTTGGTGCCGTTGACGGGATCGCCGCCGATGCCGATGCAGGTCGACTGCCCGAGCCCCGCGGCCGTGGTCTGCGCCACCGCCTCGTAGGTGAGCGTGCCCGAGCGCGACACGATGCCGATCTTGCCGCGCTTGTGGATGTGGCCCGGCATGATGCCCATCTTGCACTCGTCGGGCGTGATGATGCCCGGGCAATTGGGCCCGATGAGGCGCGATTTCGACCCCTCGAGCACGCGCTTCACGCGCACCATGTCGATGACCGGAATGCCCTCGGTGATGCACACGACGAGCGGAAGCCCGGCGTCGATCGCCTCGAGGATCGCATCGGCCGCGAAGGGCGGGGGCACGTAGATCACGCTCGCCGTGGCGCCGGTCGCGGCGACCGCGTCGGCCACCGTGTCGAACACCGGAAGGTCGAGATGCTTGGTGCCGCCCTTCCCGGGCGTCACCCCGCCGACCATTTGCGTGCCGTAGGCGATCGCCTGCTCGGAATGGAACGTGCCCTGGGCGCCGGTGAAGCCCTGGCAGATGACTTTCGTGCTCTTGTCGACGAGGACCGCCATGGCTCAGGCCTCCTTCACGGCCTTGACCACCTTTTCGGCGGCGTCGGCGAGATTATCTGCGGAAATGATCGGCAGCCCGGACTGGGACAGGATCTTCTTGCCGAGCTCGACGTTGGTGCCTTCGAGGCGCACCACCAGCGGCACGTGGAGGCTCACCTCGCGCGCGGCCGCGACGACGCCCTCGGCGATCACGTCGCAACGCATGATGCCGCCGAAGATGTTGACCAGGATGCCCTCGACGTTCTTGTCCGAGAGGATGAGCTTGAAGGCGGTGGTGACGCGCTCGCGCGTGGCCCCGCCGCCCACGTCGAGGAAGTTCGCGGGCGAGCTGCCGTAGAGCTTGATGATGTCCATGGTCGCCATGGCGAGGCCCGCGCCGTTCACCATGCAGCCGATGGCACCCTCGAGCTTCACGTAGTTGAGGCCGTGGCGCGACGCCTCGCGCTCGGTCGGGTCCTCCTCGTCCTCGTCGCGCAATTCGGCCACGTCGCGGTGGCGGAAGAGCGCGTTGTCGTCGAAGTTCATCTTGGCGTCGAGCGCGATGACGTCGCCCTTCCCGGTGACGACCAGCGGATTGATCTCGACGATGCTCGCATCGAGTGCGAGGAAGGCCGCGTACATGCCGGCGAGGAACTTGACCGCCGAGGCGACCTGGCCGCCCTCGAGGCCAAGGCCGAAGGCGATCTTGCGCGCGTGATAGGGCTGCAGCCCCTCGGCCGGATCGATCGCGACCTTGAGGATCTTCTCGGGCGACTTGGCAGCGACCTCCTCGATCTCCATGCCACCCTCGGTCGACGCCATGACGGTGACGCGGGAGGTCGTGCGGTCGATCAGCATGCCGAGATAGAGCTCGCGCTTGATGTCGCAGCCTTCCTCGACATAGACGCGCTTCACTTCCTTCCCCTCGGGGCCGGTCTGGTGGGTCACCAGCGTCATGCCGATCATCTTCTTGGCGGTGGCCGCGACCTCGTCGATCGATTTCACGACCTTGACGCCGCCCGCCTTGCCGCGCCCGCCGGCGTGGATTTGGGCCTTCACGACCCAGACCGGCGACGCCATGTCCTTGGCGAGCGCTTGCGCGGCCTTCTTCGCCTCGGCGGCCGTGTAGGCGACCTTTCCCTTGGGCACCGCGACGCCGTATTTCGCGAGCAGTGCCTTCGCTTGGTATTCGTGGATGTTCATCGAATCGTTCCCTCCGCGGTTCCTGCACCGGCGCCTGTGACAGACACGCGCGGAGCTCGTAAATGCTTGGCCGGCCCTTGGGGAGTCCGAGCCGAAACTCGTGACGGTCTCGGGTCGGACGCCGGCGGGCGACGGCCTATTTCGCCATCATTTTCTTGGCGGCGTCGACCAACCCTTGGACCGAGGCGACGGATTTGTCGAACATCGCCTTCTCGGGCGGCGCGAGCTCGATCTCGACGATGCGCTCGACGCCGCCGGCACCGAGAACCACCGGCACGCCGACATAAAGTCCTTTGACCCCGTATTGGCCGTCGAGCATCGCGGCGCAGGGAATGAGGCGCTTCTTGTCCTTGAGATAGGATTCCGCCATCGAGATCGCGGACGCGGCGGGCGCGTAGAAGGCCGAGCCGGTCTTGAGCAGGCCAACGATCTCGGCGCCGCCGTCGCGCGTGCGTTGGACGATCTGGTCGAGCTTCGCCTGGGTGAGCCAGCCCATCTTGACGAGGTCGGGAAGCGGAATGCCGGCGACCGTCGAGTAGCGCACCAGCGGCACCATGCTGTCGCCATGGCCGCCGAGCACGAAGGCGGTCACGTCCTCGACCGAGACCTTGAGCTCGGCCGCGAGGAAGTAGCGGAAGCGCGCGGAATCGAGCACGCCCGCCATGCCGACGACGCGCGCCGGCGGGAAGCCGGTCACCTCGCGCATGACCCACACCATGGCATCGAGCGGATTGGTGATCACGATCACGAAGGCGTTGGGCGCGTTGGCCTTGATCGCGGCTCCCACGGTCTGCATGACGCCCGCGTTGATGCCGATGAGGTCGTCGCGGCTCATGCCGGGTTTGCGCGGCACGCCGGCGGTGACGATGATCACGTCGGCACCCTTGACCGCGGCATAGTCGGTCGAGCCCGCATAGGCGGCGTCGAACCCCTCGACGGGCGAGGCCTGGGCGATGTCGAGGGACTTGCCCTGGGGCATGCCGTCGACCTGGGGAATGTCCACCAGGACCACGTCGCCGAGCTCCTTCAAGCCGGCCAGGAGTGCGAGCGTGCCGCCGATCTGGCCGGCGCCCACGAGTGCGATCTTGCTGCGAGCCATCGAAATCCCCTAGCCCTAGGAACGACGCGGAAATCCGGGTTGCGCGGGCCCCGTCCCCGGGCGTTGCCCAGGTCTCGCGCGGCAGGTGCTGAGGCGCCGTAAGTAGCGCGAATCGGCGCGGAGGGCAAGGGTGTGCGGGTGCGAGATGGGAGGAGACGGGCGCGCGCGGGGAGGATTGTGGAATGTTTAGTCTAATATTGACTTTACCGCGGAAATTCCGGGGCGCAATTGCAGTGCCATAACGGTCGTGGACGTCCTACGGCGCGACCCCGATCAGGACCAAGGGCACGGCGGGAACGCCGCGGCCTTCGCGGATGAGATTGTAGAGCTCCCCCTCGTAGTAGGCGACACCCGAGGACATTTGCTGCTGCAGCTCCTTCATCGGCAATATCTCGATTCCGACATCGATGATGTCGCCGACATAGAGCGCTAAATATCTGTATGCAGAAAATTCGCGTCGTCCAAAGTGAATGTCGATCGCAACTCTGTCCTTATCGATGAGCCCCGAAAGGGCGTGCGCCGCACGCGGCGTATCGGTCTTTCGGCTCTGAGTCCAATTCATGGCGTGAAATCTCCGCTCAAACTCGACCTTCAGTGTCTTGGAAAGGGAATGGGAGCCTGATCTGGAGCGCGCGCCCGACCGACGACTCGATACGGTCGATCTGGCACTTACGCGCAAAACCGTATTGGCGATTTCACGCCATAGCTTAGGCTTGTGGACCCGGAGAAATTCAAGACCATTCTGATGCGAATGCAATTCTTCAATCCTCATCGCCGCCTCCAGCGTTGAGATGGGTTCTTGCGTCGCTATAGATCTTTCGGCCGCAATTTCGCATCATGTGCATTCTGAGTCTTGTGAGGTTACTTGTTATGTCTACTTTACACCTTGTCCCAGCCGATTTGCGGCGGCTCTATCAAGTCAAGGAATGGCGAAACGCTGCCGGGGTTCTGAGCACAGCCTGCCCGGCGGAATGGAAGGATATGCTCGAGGTTCTGCGCTCCTTCCGTCTCCTGCGGTCTGAAATACTGGCCAAAGGCAAAAACTGGTCGCCGATTGCGCGTCAAATTGACCGTGCGTTTTACACGCGTGGTTGGGTCGAGAAGAATTTCGCAACGTCGATCAAGATCGACGGTCATGAGTACGAAAGCCCGACGCATTCTGTGGACTGCTTCAAGGGGCGCGTCGCCTTGGAAACCGAGTGGAACAACAAGGACCCGTTCTTCGACCGGGACTTAAACAATTTCCGCTTGCTGTTCGACCTACGGGCCATCGACGTCGGGGTCATCGTTACCAGAGCGACCGAGCTGCAGCAGATTTTCAATAAATTGGGCAAGGGCGCGTCTTACGGCGCGTCGACCACCCATCACACCAAGCTTTGGCCGCGTTTGGACGGAGGTGGCGGCGGAGGCTGTCCCATCTTGACCTTCGCAATCACACCGGCTTTATACGTCGACGATCGCGCCTCCAAGTCCCGCTCAGAGAAGCGTTAGGCCGACTCCACATTACTCCGCCGCTATCTGCTTCTCCGTTGCCGAATTGTGGGAATAGGTCTTCCAAGTCGGCTCGTAATCGTCGACGGCCTGGTTGCCCCACACCGTCCATCCCGGCCGCGCGCCACGCGCGAAGAGCTCGAGGAATGGCCCGGGACTGCACGCCTCGATGATCCGATACTGCTCGTCGGGCTTCCGGGAATGCTCGCGCTTCCGGCTGCCCATGTAATTCACCTGCCGGCGGCCGGGAGCGAGCGTGCGCGCGTTCTTGCCCCGGATGCCGAACAGGATCAGTTCGGAGACGTTGCGGAAATAGAACCCGACGCCGCGACCGTCCGACCCACCGTCCTTGCGCAGCTTATGCCAGACGATATTGGTCTTGTACTCGAAGCCCCAGGCCTGCATGACGCGCAGTCCTTCGGGCAACAAAGCGTTCGGAACCCAAAGATAAAGATGCGCGATGGGTGCGGCGAGCCGCGCGACCGGAAGTGCGGCGATTTGTGCCGCCTCCAAGGTTCCGTATCTGGAAAGTCGCCGATGCTCGGGCGCCATTTTGCCGGTGCGGTTCGCGAACCGCCATGGCGGGTCGGCGAGAATGGCGCCGAAGGTCTGGCTGCCAAGTTGCTCGATCAGCTCACGCCCGGGATCGACCGAATTCGCCATTTGGGGGACCCTCGATCAGAGCTTTGGAACAAATATAGAACGTATCATATTTTCACCTGGTGTAAAGCGCTAAATCTAGGAAGTTCAGGGAGGGTATCGCACAAGCCCTTGCCCCACCCCCTCACATCAAATGCTCCCGCTCGAGATATTCGGTCGTCTGCATCTCGATGAGGCGCGAGGCGGCGCGCTTGAAGAGCTCGGCGACCTCGCCTTGGACGCAAAGCCGGTCGGGCTCGGCGGCCGCCGAGAGCACCAGCTGGACCCGGTGCTCGTAGAGCTCGTCGATGAGGGTGACGAAGCGGCGCGCGGGGTTGCGCGCGTCGGGGCCGAGCACGGGCACGTCGTCGAGCACGATGGCGCGGAAATGCTGCGCGATCGCAACATAATCCGCGGGGCCGAGCGGCGCCTCGCACAGCTCGTGGAACGAGAAGCGCGCGACCGCACCCGCCGCGCGCGCCACTTTGAGGAAGCGTCCCTGTACCACGAGCGTCTCGGGCTTGGGGACGGCACCCTCGGTGAGCATGGCGAAGGCGGCGTCGAGGGACGCGGTCGCCGTGGGCCCGAGCGGTGTTATGTAGACGCGCATGTCCTTGAGCTTGCGCCGGCGCCAATCGACCCCGCCCGCGAGATGCAGCACGTCGAGCCGCTCCTCGATGAGGGCGATGAAGGGCAGGAACAGCTCGCGTTGGAGTCCGTCCTTATAGAGATCGCCGGGCGCGAAGTTCGAGGTCGCCACCACCACGACGCCGAGCCGGAACATGGCCTGGAACAGGCGCCCGAGAATCATCGCGTCGGCGATGTCGGTGACGTGGAACTCGTCGAAGCACAGGAGCCACGCCTGCTGCGCCATCTCGCGCGCGATGGGCTGGATCGGGTCGCCCGGGATGCTCGGGTCGAGATCGTGGCGCCGCTCGTGCACCTCGAGCATGAAGGCGTGGAAATGGACCCGGCGTTTGCGCTCGACGGCGACGTGCTCGAAGAAGAGATCCATCAGCATCGACTTGCCGCGCCCCGCGTCGCCGAAAATATAGAGCCCCTGGGGCGGCGTCTCGTGCCGGCGCAATAGGCCGAAGCGCGCCTGCCAGCCGTGGGAATTCTCGGACGGCCGGTAGCCCTGGAGCGCGTTGGCGAGGCTTTGCAGCTTCTCGGCCGCGAGCAGCTGCGCCGGGTCGGGCGCCAAGGCCCCCGCCGCGCGCAAGGCGCGATAGGCGGCGAGCACGCCGGCATGGCTCGGAGCGGAAAACGGGCGATCGGTCATCGGACGCGATTTTGCCTCGAGCGCTGAGCCGCGCGTCCCATGCGTCAACGCCCGCCCGAGACATGGAGGCTCGCGCCCGTGACGTAGGACGCCGCGTCGGACAGGAGCCACAGCACCGCCTCCGCGACCTCCCCGGGCTCGCCGCCGCGGCCCATGGGCACGCTTGGGGCCAAGCGCGCGATGCGGTCGGGCATGCCGGCCTCGGCGTGAATCTCGGTGTGGATCATGCCGGGCGAGACCGCGTTCACGCGAATGCTCTCGCGCGCCACCTCGCGCGCGAGGCCGACGGTCATGGTCTCGATCGCGCCCTTGGACGCCGCGTAATGGACGTATTCGCCCGCGCCGCCGATTTCGGCCGCCATCGAGGTGATGTTGACGATGGCGCCGCCGTTCCCGCCGCGCGCGGTCGAGAGGCGTTTCACCGCCTCGCGCGCGCACAGGAACGCGCCGATGACGTTGACCTCCATGACCGCGCGCAACGCTTCCGCCGTCACGTCGGCAACGCGCGACGCGCCGCCGATGATGCTCGCATTGTTGACCAGGCCCGCGAGCGGCCCGAGCCGCGCCGCGGCCTCGTCGAACAGGCGCACCACGTCGCCCTCGCGCGCGACGTCGCCCTTGACCGCGATGGCGCGGCCGCCTTGGCGCTCGATCTCGGCGATTGTCGCGGCCGCGTCCCGGTCGCGCCCGAGATAGAGAATCGCGACCCCATAGCCGCGGCGCGCCGCGAGCTTGGCCGTCGCGGCGCCGATGCCTCGGCTGCCGCCGGTGATGACGAGCGTTCCGGCCATGAGCCCTCCCTAGCGCCCGAACGCTAGCATGGCGTCTTGCGTGCTCCAAGCCGGGCGCGACCGGGCCGGACGCGCCAAACCGGACGCGCCCGAGTTGGCCGCGTCAAGCCGGACGCGCCATACGGGACGCATTGGGGCCGCGGCCCTGGCGCGAGGAACGGCGCTCGTCTATCGTGGTCGCGACCGGCTGTCGCGGGAGGTGGAGATGAACGAAGAGCTCTTCAACATGGAGCTGCGCAAGTTCCTCAAGACCGTGGGCGTCACGTCCCAGCGCGAGATCGAGGAGGCGGTGCGCAAGGCGCTCGCCCAAGG
>DATJLQ010000144.1:0-15768 GCA_035509415.1 Alphaproteobacteria bacterium | reverse complement strand
GGCCTGGTCCTTCGCCTTTGCCGCGACCGCCTGCTCGAGTGCGGCTTGATAGGGGCGGGGGTCGATCTGGAACAGAAGATCGCCCGTCTTCACCTCCTGGCCCTCGGTGAAGGTCACTTTGACGATGGGTCCGCTCACGCGCGTCTTGATCGTCACGGTGTTCAAGGCCTGGACCGTGCCGATGCCCTCGAGATACACGGGCATGTCGCGCGCGGTGACGATGCCTTGGGTGACCGGGATGGCGGGTGGCGCGATCTGCGCCTTGGCGTCCGAAACGCTGTCGTCCGCGCCCAGCCGCCAGGCCGCAAGCCCCGCCAACAGCAATACCAAGGCCACCCCGGCCAGCACGCGCTTCGACATTCGCCTTTCGCCTCCCCGTCAGGGCACCGCTTCGCGCAGCCGGATCATGCTTGCCCGGGTTCCACTCGCCGCGAGGCGCAGCGTTGATACGCGGGGCACGCCGACTTCCCGGCGAGCGACCGCGGTTTATACGACGTCTCTCGAAGACACGCTATCCCGCCTCGTTCGCGACGTCGGCGATTTCGGCTTGGCGGATTTGGCATAATTCGTTGATTCCGACCATGATTTCTATGCCGGAACGGGCCAAATGCGCGCGCGCGGCGCGCCACGCTTGCGAAGGGTCAAAATACCCTCCCGCCGGTTGCCTCGCCAGCCGCTTGCCGAAAGTCACGTTTTGGTCGCGAGGCCGCGAGCGTCGCAAGCCGGCCTTATGACGGAAGAACGCGAGGGCCGCCTATGACGGCGGCCCTCGGTCGTCGGATGGCAACGGGACGCGGTCGCGCGATGCCGTTGCGGGAAATCGTGGGGCGCGTCGGGCTTTGGTGCCGACGCGCCCATCGACGCGTGCGTTCGCCGTCCGCTAGCGCCGGTCGCCGCTTTGGTCGCGGTCCTGGTTGGGCCGGCGAACCAACGCTCTGTCCTCGGGCCGGAGCTCGGAACCCTGGGGCTGCGGGCGGCGCAGGAACGCCGGCATCGCGCCGTCGTCGAACGCCGCCTGCACGGACGGTCCCTGGGTGAGCGCGCCCCTCCGGAATGCCGGCCATGCGCCGCCATGCTTTTGCCCATCCCGACGCGGCGCCTGATTTTGCGGCCGGTTCGGTGCCGAATGAGGCGACCCATGCGCCGATCCATGCGCCGATCGATGGGATGCCGGCTTCGACGCCTGAGTCTGTGCCGCATGCGCCGATCGATGGGGTGCTCGATGTTCCGACCGGTTCGGCCCCGAGTGGGACGCAGCACCCGACGCTTGCGCGTCGAACGGCATCACGCGGATGGGATGCCGGGTCAGCTTCTCGATGTCGCGCAGCAGCGCGCGCTCCTCCTGGCTGCAGAACGCGACCGCGATGCCCGAGGCCCCCGCGCGCGCCGTGCGGCCGATGCGGTGGACGTAATCGTCCGGCACGTGGGGCAGCTCGAAATTGATCACGTGGGACACGCCGTCCACGTCGATGCCGCGTGCGGCGATGTCGGTCGCGACCAGGACCCGGGCGTCGCCTTCGCGAAAGCCGGCGAGCGCGCGCTCGCGCTGCGGCTGCGACTTGTTGCCGTGGATCGCGTTGGCCTGGATGCCGGCGCCGGCAAGATGGCGCGCGACGCGGTCGGCGCCGCGCTTGGTCCGGGTGAAGACGAGCACGCGCTCGAAGGCCGGGTCGCCGAGCATCGAGGCGAGCAGCGCCGGCTTCCGCTCGCGCGGAACGAAGATGACGCGCTGGTCGATGCGCTCCACCGTCGTGGCCGCGGGTGTGACGACGACCTTGACCGGGTCGTGCAGATATTCCGCCGCCAAGGTCGCGATCTGCGCCGGCATGGTCGCCGAGAACAGCATGGTCTGGCGCGCGCGCGGCAGCAATTTCACGATGCGCCGCAAGGCGGGGATGAAGCCGAGATCGAGCATGCGGTCGGCCTCGTCGAGCGTCAGGATCCGCACGCTCGAAAGCGAGAGCGAGCGCGTATCGATGAGGTCGAGAAGGCGCCCGGGGGTGGCGACGAGAATGTCGACGCCGCGCGCCAATTGCTGCCGCTGCGGTCCGATCGACACGCCGCCGACCACCACCGCGGTCGTGAGGCGCAGGCGCGCGCCGTAGGTGCGGAAGCTCTCGGCGATCTGGTTGGCGAGCTCGCGGGTCGGGCTCAGGATCAACGCGCGGCAGGTCATCGGCGCCGTACGCTCGGCCGCGGCCGAAAGACGCTCGAGGATCGGGATGGCGAAGGCCGCCGTCTTGCCGGTGCCGGTCTGCGCGATGCCGCACAGATCGCGTCCGGAAAGCGCGGGCGGGATCGCCTGGATTTGGATGGGGGTCGGGGTGGTGTAGCCTTCGGCGGCAAGCGCGCCGAGAATCGAGTTGGAGAGTCCGAGATCGGAAAAGCTGCTCAAGTTATAGCCCTCATGTCTACGCGGTGCCTGTTGCGGCACGCGTCGTTCAGGTCGAAAGACGACCCGCGCGATTAGGGCTGTCCAATGATGCAAGGGAATGAAGAGAGGACCGAGTTCCGCCGCTTGGCGGAGCATTCACGCAGGCCCTCGTCACAGGCTCCCGTTCGGGAGCGCGAACACTGCAGGCGCTCATATGGGGCCAAACGACGCAAATATCAAGCGTTTATTCGCGCGCGCGTCCTAAGGAGGCTGAAATCCGCCGTTTGACGGTGGGCCCGGGTGCTGCGCGGGGGCGGGCCGGAGACGCCCCGTCGGCCTCGACGCGATTTCGCCCAAGTCCGCGGGGCAGGGATGTGCTAGGGCTCTTTCTCGCCCGCCGCGCGCCCGTCGCTCGCTTGTCGAAGCGTCCGCGCCGCGGGGTCTTTCGATTATGGGGTGCGGATGCCGGCCACGTATGACGAGCCCGCGCGGCGCTATCGGGACGCCGAGATGGGGGCCGACATCGTCCTCCACCTCGTGGGCCCGCCGGTCGGGCTGGTCGCCGCGTCGACGCTTCTCGCCCTCGCCATCGCCGCGGGCGGCTCGAGAATCGTCGGGTCCGTCGCGGTCTACGGCGTCGGCCTGGTCGCGATGCTGGGATTTTCCGCCGCCTACCATCTGAAGCGCTTCCCCGCGCGCCATGAGGTCCTGCGCCGGCTCGATCATGCCGCGATCTTCGTCATGATCGCCGGAACCTACACGCCCTTCACGCTCTGCCTCATGAAGGGCTCGCTGGCACTCTGGTCGACCGCCGCGATGTGGGCGATGGCGCTCATGGGCGTGACCGTCAAGCTCGCCTTCCCGCGCCGCTTCGAGCTCGCCTCGATCGCGATCTATCTCGCTCTCGGCTGGTCGTTCGTGATCTTCATGCCGGCCTTGCTCGACGTGCTGGACCGGCCGACGATCTTTCTCATCCTCGCGGGCGGCGTCGCCTATTCGATCGGCGCCTGCATCCACCGCTGGCGCCGGCTGCCGTTCCACGACGCGATCTGGCACGGATTGGTGCTAGCGGGCGCCGGCCTGCACTATGCGGCGATCCTGCATGGGGTCGTCTTGGCGGGTGCGCGTCCGTAGCGCGACCGAAATCGCGATCGCGCGGGCTGAGCCTCAGGCCCGCTGCCCGGCGAGCTGGTCCTCGACCACCACGCGCTCGCGCCCGTCGGTCGCGGCCTTGATGCGATATTGCGGCGTGGCGTCCGCGGGCAGGAGCCGCACGATCGTGTAGACGCCGCGCGCCGACTTGTCCTCGTACCGGTTCGGCGAGAAGGTCACGTTGTCGCCGACCGCGAATTTATGGATTGCCATCGCGTCCTCTCCGGGGAGATGACGCCGCCCGGACGGCGGCGTCCCCCATGGCCCCGTTACTCCACCTTGAGCGACACGGCCGAGCTCTTGCCTTGCGGGCCCTGCTCGATCTCGTAGGTGAGCTTTTGCCCCTCATGCAGGTTGCCGATGCCGGACCGCTCCACCGCCGAGATATGGACGAAGACGTCCTTCGACCCGTCGTCCGGCTGGATGAACCCGTAGCCTTTTTGCGTGTTGAACCATTTCACGGTTCCGCTCGACATTCGAAGTCCTTTCAAAGGATATGGCCGCCGCCCGAGTTCGGGCGCCGGATCGACGTTCGGCCTGTGTGGGACGCGGCCAGTGTGGGACGCGGCCTATGTGGGACGCGGATTGCAACGCTTGATTGCGACCGTGGAAGGCAAGGCGAGCCGAGAATCGACTCCCTTGATATAAGCCTAAGCGCGCTTTTTACAAGCCAAATCGCGCGCGGGCCGCCGCGCCGTGCCGCCCTGAAGCGCCTCGACGGCGGGCCCGCGAGCGCCCGGCAGGGTCGACAGAGCCAATGATGAGCCCGGCAAGGATCGAGCTCGAGCGCCGGCGTGGCGCAGCCCCGAACCGCCGCCCTGTCGCCGAGTAGTGCCTCAGTTTGAAATCCTGGCGTGGGTCATGGCCGGACTTGGTCCGGCCATCCACGCCTTAGCGCTGGAAAGACGTGGATCACCGGGACGTGAAGCTTGGCCTCGGGCCGGCCGATGGCCGGTCCCGGGGGCCCGGTGATGACGCGAACTTGGACCATGGCCGGAGTTTCAAACTGCGTCACTACCGCCCCGACCCGGTCCTTGACGTTGTATATACAAACGTATAGGTTCCGACCGATGCGCGGCGCCGTCGCGGGTTTCGATTGGGACGACGGCAATCGCGCCAAATGCCTAAGGCACGGCGGAGCGCCGAGCGAGGTCGAATCGCTGTTCGACCGACCGCTGTTGATCGTCCCGGACGCCGCTCATTCCGAGAGCGAAGTGCGCCTCAGGGCGATCGGCAAGACGGCCCACGGCCGGTCCGTCTTTTTGGTCTTCACGCTTCGCGAACGCGACGGCAGCCGCCTCATTCGCCCGATCAGCGCCCGCTACATGCATCGAAGAGAGGTTGCGAGCTATGAAAAAGAAAATCCCGGCCTTTAAAAGCGACGCGGAAGCCGAGCGCTTCGTCGATACCGCGGATTTGAGCGCGTACGATCTTTCCGGCCTCGTGCCCGTTCGCTACGAGTTCGAGAAGAAATCCGAGCAGCTCAACATGCGCTTGCCGAAATCGCTTCTCGAGGCCGTCAAGAAGCGGTCTTCCGCGCGCGGCATTCCCTATACGCGCTTCATCCGGGAGGCGCTCGAGGTCGCCCTTGCCCGTTCCGGGAAGCCGCGCTGAGAGCGGACGCGGCGATCTTCAAGCGCGGGTAATTTTGCGGGCGGCTACGCAATTTACCCTCGCCTATTTTCGGCTCGCCGCCGCGTTGCTCTGATCCTCTCCCCTTGTGGGAGAGGGTGACGGCCCGCCGGGCCGTCGGGTGAGGGGTGATGGCCTACTTGCCCAGCGCCATTTTGCTTGCCTCCAATAGACCCGGCAGATTTTCGAGCACCTCGTTATTCCAGAACCGCAGCACACGATAACCTTGTCGCTGGATAGACTTCACGCGTCCATCATCGTAGCGCTTGGCGTCCGCATGTTGACCGCCGTCGAGCTCAACAACCAAACGCCGTTCGAAACACGCAAAATCGGCAATGAAAGGGCCGATTCGGACTTGGCGGCGAAATTTGGCATCGCCAAGCTGCCGGTTGCGGAGCGCGCGCCACAGAATTCGCTCTACGTCGGTCTCGTTGCGGCGGAGATTGCGGGCGCGGATTAGCGGAGCGACCATTCGCGATTACATCCCCGATTACCCCTCACCCGCTCGCTTCGCTCGCCACCCTCTCCCACATGGGGAGAAGATTCGAAGGGATGCTCTGACGCTTCGTCGATCGCTCCGGAATTTCCTACTGCGCCGCCGCGGGCACGCCGGCGCGGCGCTCGATCTCCTCGAGGACGCGCTCGAGGCTCTTGCCCTCCGGGTCGGCGAGTGAAGCGGTACGCGCGGACGCGATCGCGTCGGCCGCGAAGCCGGGGCTGAAGCGCCCCGCGAGCGCCGGCAGGATCACGCGGCTCTCGATCGCGTGGTAGTTCCAGAGGCCGCGCCGGTGCGTGTCGCCGTAGCCTTTGACGAGGCGCGCGCATTCCGCGATCTCGAGCGAGAGCTCGAGCGACTTGGCGCCCGCGAGGCGTACGAGATCGAGCCAATTCTCGATCGCCGCCTGCTCCTCGCGGAATCGATAGGTCATGGGCCGCCACGGCCGCAGCTTCGCCAACAGCCACACGCGCGCGAAGCCCGAGATCGAGCTCGTCTCAACATGCATGCCCCAATAGACGCGGTTGAGCCAGCCGCGCCGCTCGGCCAGATGCAGGATCGCGCGCGCGAGGGGCGTGGGCAGGATCGAGCACAACTCCTCGAAGCCGGGCTTGAAGAAATCGACCACCTTGACCGGCTGGCCCGGCTTGACGCCCGCCTCCTCGGCGATGCGCCGGAGGCGCGCGGGATCCGCCTTGGCTTGCGCGACCCGGATGATGTCCTCGTAGGACATGCGCACGGCGAGATGGCGCCCGACCTCGCGCGCGAGCCTGCCATTGGCGCCGAGTTTGCGGTCGAGCTCGACGATGGGCCCGAGACGATCGAGATAACGCGCCGCGTAAGCAACGCTCTGGTAGCGCACCAAGCGATTGACGCCCTCGCGCACGAGCGAGCGCGCGGCCTCGGGCATTTCGGCGTCGACGCGGGCGAGGAGCGACGCGGCATCCGTCGCGCGTCGCTCGGCGCGTTTCGCGGGCTGCGCCGTGCCCATCTTGGACGAGCCCTTGGCCGCGAGGGCGAGCCCGGCGCGAAAGCCGCGTAGATTGCTCTCGACCGATTTTCCCTCGGCGCGCACCGCCGCCTCGAATGCGTCCGCCGGCACCGGCAAGACGCCGGCCCCCGCGATCGCGCCCAGCATCACCGCGTTGATGGGCGAGCCCGCGTCGCGCGCCGCCTCGTCCATGTCGAACAGAAGCGCTTGCCGCGCATTCTCCTCGATCGACTTGAACACGCGCCCCATGTCGAAGCGCCCGTCGCCCATGCCCATGCGCTCGGAAATGGCGTAGACCCGGTGGGTCGAGGCGATGAGCGTGGTGCGGTCGCGCGTCACGAAGCCGTTCGCCACCGCGCGTCCCGCCTCCAAAAGCTCGGACGAGACCACGAGGTCGACGTCGCCCGGCCCGGGATTGAGCGCCAGCACCGGCGTCGCACCCTTCAAGGCCGCGCGCGGCACGGGATAGATCTCGAGGTAATAGGTCGTGGCACCCGTGCGTTGCGCCACGCCGGGGATCGAGGTGCTTTGCACCACGAATCCCGCTTCGGTCGCGGCGTCGACCAGCCAATTGGTGAGCACGCCGCCGCCCTCGCCGCCGAGGGCCGCGATCAGGAGCGTCGTGGGCCGCGCCTTGGGCTCGGCGCTCATGCGGCTTCTTTGACCGGGACGGGCGCAGCACTCGCCTCGCCGTCACCGGCGAGGACGCGAATGAAGCCCGCGCGCAGTCGGGAAAGGAACCGGTCCCAGGCGCTCGGGTTTTGGACGATCTCGAGCTTATAGAAGGACGGGCACAACACCGCCGCGTGAGCCACCTCGCCGCACAGGCCGCAGCCGACGCAGCCGTTATTCACCGTCGTCACCGGGTCGGTCCGGAGCGGATCCGGATTCGGCTTGATCGTGAGCGACGGGCAGCCCGAGAGGCGGATGCAGGAATGGTCGCCGGTGCAGATCTCGTCGTCGACGCCGAAGCGCGTGCGCACCACGCGCTCGCCGGCCGCGAGCTTCTTCCCGTCCTCCGCGCGCACGCGGCGCTGGCGCGCGAGCTGGCATTCGCCGTCGGCGACGATGACCTTGAGGCCGCGCTCGGCCGTGCTCATCGCCTCGCGCAGCGCGCTCAGCATGGTCGCGACCCCGTAGGTGCGGATCTTCTTGAGCCAGGGCACGCCGAGCGCCTTGAGCGTGCGCTCGATGTCCATCCCGCCCGCGGCACCGTCGCGGCTGGTCCCGCTCGAGGGGAGATATTGCTGGCCGGTCGCGGACGCATAGCCGTTCTGCATCACGATCAGCACTTCGTCCGCGCGGTTGAAGAGCGCACCCGTGACGCCGGTCACGAGCCCGTTATGCCAGAAGCCGCCATCGCCCATGATGCTGATCGGCCGCCGCGTCATGGCCGGCCCGACGGCGGCAGCGCTCGCGAGGCTCATGCCGTAGCCGAGGATCGAGTTCCCCATGCCGAAGGGCTGCAACGTGCCGAAGGAATGGCAGCCGATGTCGGCGCTGATATGCACGGGCCCGATCTCGCGCTGGAGCAGTTTTAGCGCGCTGAACACCGGCCGCTCCGGGCAGCCGACGCAGAAGCCGGGCGGGCGCGCGGGGAGATCGGCGGCGAGCTCGCGCGCGGCGGCGTCCTTCGTGGCGATGATCGCGGCCACGCGCCGCTCGATCGCACCCACGTCGACGCCCGCGGGCCGCACCTTGGCGAGGAACTTCGCGAGGCCGGGGAGCAGCGTCTCGGCCGTGTATTCGCCCGCCATGGGAAGGCAATCCTTGCCCAAGAGTGCGGTCTGGAGATCGGCCTTGCGCAAGATCGAGCCGATCATCTGCTCGAGATATTCGGGATTGCCCTCCTCGACCATGAGCAACGCGCGCTTCCCGTGCGCGAAGGAGGAAACCTCCTCGGGGATGAGCGGGTAGGTCACGTTGAGGCACAGGATCGGCACGCGCGACTTGCCGAACTCGTCGGCGAGGCCGATGCGCTCCAAGCAGCGCAGCAGCACGTTGTAGAGCCCGCCTTGCACGACGATGCCGATCTCGCCGAGCTCGCCCGGGAAGACCTCGTTGAGCTTGTTGGCCGTAATATACGCGCGCGCGGCGGGCAAGCGCTCCTCGACCTTGAGCTTCTCCTGCATGAAGGTGGCCGGCGGGTGCGCCAACCGGTCGTAGTTGAAGCGCGCGGGGGCCGCGATACGCGCGATCGAGGAATGCGCGGGCTTGACGTTGTCCTTGGCGGCGAACTCGCCCGTCATGTGGCAGGCGCGGATGCGGAGCTCGAGCATGACCGGCGCATGGCTCGCCTCGGAAAGCCCGAAGCCCGCCTCCACCATGCGCACGATGTTGCCGAGCTCGGGGCGCGGATCGAGGAGCCAGATGGACGACTTCATCGCGACCGAATGGCTGCGCTCGAGGATGATGCTGGCGCCCTCGCCGTAATCCTCGCCCACGACGATGAGCGCACCGCCCACCACCCCCGCCGAAGCGAGGTTCGAGAGGGCGTCCGACGCAACGTTGGTGCCGACGATCGCCTTCCAGGTGACGGCGCCGCGGAGCGGATAATTGATCGAGGCCGCGAGCATGGCGGCGGCGGCCGCCTCGTTGGCGCAGGTCTCGACATGGACGCCGAGCTCGCCGAGCATCTCCTGGGCGTCGACCATGACGTCGAGGAGGTGGGTCACGGGTGCGCCCTGGTAGCCGCCCACATAGGCGACCCCCGATTGGAGCAACGCCTTGGTGACCGCGAGGATGCCCTCGCCGCGAAAGGTCTCGCCCGCGCCGAGGCGCAAGCTTTCGACCTCTTTCTTGAACGAGCGCTCCATCTTTCCGCCTCTCGCGTCCCTGTCTCTCGGCCGCGCCCTGCGGGCACCCCGGCCATCCCGGCTTTCACGGCGTAACCATATAGAATTGGGGCCGTTTTCGGAAGCGGTCAAAGGAGGCCGCGACCGGACTTTTCGCGCGCACCCGCCCTGGGCTATAGGATCGGCCATGACCCAAGCGACCCATCCGGACGACCTGCTCATCATCGGCGGCGGCATCGGCGGCCTGACGCTCGCGCTCATGCTCGAGCGCGCGGGGCTCCGGCCGTTCGTGTTCGAGGCCGCGGCCGAGATCAAGCCCATCGGCGTCGGCATCAACCTCCTGCCCCACGCGATGAAGGAGCTTTCGGCCCTCGGCCTCGAGGCGGAGATCGCGCGCCGCGGCATCGCGACCCGGGAGGCCGCCTTCTTCAACCGCTTCGGCCAGCTCATCTACCGCGAGCCGCTCGGGCGCGCCGCGGGCTACGATTGGCCGCAAATCTCGATCCATCGCGGCGACCTCCACCTCGTGCTGCTCAAGGCGTGCCGGAACGCGCTCGGGCCCGAGCGCGTCCTGACCGGCTGGCAATGCGTGAAAGTCGAGCAGGACGAGGCGGGGGCGATCGCCCATTTCGTCGAAACCGCGAGCGGAAAGTCGCTCCCCTCCCAACGCGGGCGTGCGGCGGTGGGCTGCGACGGGATTCACTCGGTGCTGAGGAAGCAATTCTTCCCCGACGAGGGCGAGCCGCATTACACGGGCATCAACATGTGGCGCGGGGTCACGCGCTGGCCGCCGATCCTCTCGGGCGCCACCATGACGCGCGCGGGCTGGTTCAATGCCGCGAAGCTCGTGATCTATCCGATCCGCGACGGGATCGATGCCGAGGGGCGCCAATTGACCAATTGGCTGGTCGAGGTCGCGACCGACAAATACAAGCCGCGGCGCGACTGGAACCGGCCCGGCCGGCTCGAGGATTTCATCGGCATCGTCGAGGATTGGCATTTCGACTGGCTCGACGCGCCCGCCTTCTTCCGCGCCGCCGACGTGATCCTCGAATATCCCATGGTGGACCAGGAGCCGCTGCCGCGCTGGAGCTTCGGGCGCGCGACCCTGCTCGGCGACGCGGCCCATCCGATGGTGCCGCGCGGCTCGAACGGCGCCGGCCAGGCGATCCTCGACTGCCGCGCACTCGCCGAGTGCCTCACGACGCACAAGGACGATGCCGTGGCGGCGCTCCGGGACTACGAGGCGCGGCGCCGCATCGCCGCCGCCAACGTCGTGCTGACGAACCGCAAGAACCCGCCCGACGCGATCCTGCGTGAGGTCTATGAGCGCACCGGCGACAAGCCCTTCGCGCGCATCGAGGACGTGATCAGCGCGGCAGAGCTCCAGGCCCTCTCGGACCGCTACAAGCGCGTCGCGGGCTACGACAAGGCGGCGTTGGCGGCGAAGGGATAACCGTCATTGCGGGGAGCGGCGCGGCGGCCAAGCCCATTGGGATGGCTGGCCTGCCGGGCGCGTCACACCCCCTGATCCAGATCATGGCGGTCCGGCCCGCGCGGGGGTTCAATGCGCTCCCCGCGACGGATTGCGGAGGGTGCCATGCCCTATGCCGCGAACGAGGATTTGCCGGCGCCCGTCAAGGGCCATTTGCCGCGCCACGCCCAGGACATTTACCGCAAGGCGTTCAACAACGCCTATGCCGAGTACAAGGGCGACCCGCGCCAGGAGGAAATCTCCCACCGGGTCGCCTGGGCGGCCGTGAAGCGGGTCTACCGCAAGGACGGCGATTCCTGGGTGCGGCGCTAGGGCGCTGGCACCCATCCTCCCGGGCGGTCGAGGGCGGCGCCCCCGGTGCCGCATCCAAGCCTGACCGCGGCTTCCCGAGGGCTTGACCCAAATCATACCAAGCCGCCGCGTTCGGTGTCAGGTTGCCGCCCGAACGACTTCGGGTCCGACGGCTTCGAGTCCAACGGCTTCAAGTCCAGCGAACCCAAGCCCAACGACTTCGAGTCCGGAGGGTGCCATGACAACCATTACGCACGGCGTTGCCGGCAAGCAGCCGGTCCAGCACAGCGTCAAGAGTTGGGGCCTCGGCCTCGCGATCCTGGTTCTCGTCGCCATCCTTCTGCTGCCGCACCCCGCCGCATTGCCGGTCGCGGGCCAGCGCATGCTGGCCGTGTTCGGCTTCGCGGTCGTGCTGTGGGTGACCGAGGCGGTCGACTACGCGATCAGCGCGGTCGTGATCGCGGGCCTCATGGCGGTCCTGCTCGGCCTGTCGCCCGACATCGCCAAGCCCGGCGCCCTCATGGGCACGGGGTCAGCGCTCTCGCTCGCCATGAGCGGATTCGCCAACACGGCCCTCACCCTGGTCGCGGCGGCGCTCATGCTGGCGGCCGCGATGACCATCACCGGCCTCGACAAGCGCATCGCCCTCTTCATCCTCTCGAAGGTGGGGGCGCGCACCAGCCACGTCGTGATCGGCGCGATCCTGGTCTCGACCGCGCTCGCCTTCCTGGTGCCGAGTGCGACCGCGCGCGCGGCCGCCGTGGTCCCGATCATGCTCGGCGTGATCGCCGCCTTCGGCATGCAGAAGGGCAGCCGCTTCGCGGGCCTGATCATGATCACGACCGTGCAGGCGGTGAGCATCTGGAACGTCGGCATCAAGACCGCGGCGGCGCAGAATCTCGTCGCGATCGGCTTCATCCAGAAGATTCTCGGCCACGACATCACCTGGATCGGCTGGTTCGCGGCCGCGGCGCCGTTCTCGATCCTGCTCTCGATCGGCCTCTATTTCATCATGATGCGCATGATGCCGCCCGAGACCGAGGAGATTCCCGGCGGCCAGGCCGCGGTCAAGCAGGCGCTCGCCGAGCTCGGCCCGATGACCGGCAAGGAGAAGCGGCTTCTCGCGATCTCGCTCATCCTGCTGTGCTTCTGGGCGACCGAGGGCATCCTCCACCATTTCGACAGCTCGACCACGACGGTCGTGGCCCTCGCGATCCTGTTTCTCCCGGGCATCGGCGTCATGAGCTGGAAGGACGCGAACGCGCGCATGCCCTGGGGCACGGTGGTGCTGTTCGGCGTCGGCATCAGCCTCGGCACCGCGTTGCTGCAGACCCATGCGGCCTCCTGGCTCGCGAACCTGATCGTGGCGTGGTTCGGGCTCAATAGCCTGGGCGCACTTGCGATCCTCGCGGTCCTGGGCGCCTTTCTCGTGATCATCCATCTCGGCTTCGCGAGCGCGACCGCCCTCGCCTCGGCCATGATCCCGATCGTGATCGCGGTCCTGCAGAAAGTGCAGACGCCCGGCATCAGCCTCATAGGCATGACCATGGTGCTGCAGTTCGTGGTGAGCTACGGCTTCATCCTGCCGGTCAATTCGCCCCAAGGCATGGTCGCCTACGGGACCGACACCTTCTCCTCGCGCGACTTCGTGCGCACCGGCATCGCCATCACCGTGCTCGCCTATCTCCTGACGCTCCTGTTCGGCGCGACCTATTGGCGCTGGCTCGGCTACGTGTGAGGTCCGTTATGGCGCAGAGCTCGATATCCCTGGCCCTTGCCGGCAGCGGCGGGGCCGGGGCGATGACCGCGGGCGCCTTGCTCCTCGAAGGGGCGGCGCGCGCGGGCTATTACGGCCTCTTCACGCGACTCGTGGGCGGCCAGGTGCGCGGCGGCGAGGCAGCGTCCCTCTTGCGCCTGGCACCCGCGCCGGTCGACGGCATGGACGACGCGTTCCATCTCCTGTGCGCGATCGACTGGCACAATGTGGACCGCTTCGCGGCGGAAATCCCGCTCGCGCCGAACGCATTCATCCTGGCCGACCCGGACATGGGGCCCGTGCCGGCGAAGATGACGCCGCCGGGGGCGCGCGTGCTTCAAGTGCCGCTCCAGGCGCTCGCGGCGAAGATCCCGCGCGGGCGCGCCAACATGGTCGCACTCGGGCTCTTGGCCGCCATTCTCGGCATTCCGCTCGAGCACCTGCTCGCCGCCTTGCCGCGCCGCCTGACCGATTACGGTCCCGCGGCGTTGGAAGCCGGACGCCAGGGCGTCGAGGCCGGCTACGCCCAACGCGCGAGCCTCGATCTCGACCTTCGCCTGCCGCCCGCCGCGCCCGTGTCCGGCCGCTGGGTGATCACGGGCAACGAGGCGCTCGGCTTGGGAGCGCTCCGCGGCGGCGTGCGTTTCGTCGCGGGCTATCCGATCACGCCCGCGACCGAGATCGTCGAATGGCTCGCACCC
Source organism: Alphaproteobacteria bacterium (assembly GCA_035509415.1). GTDB lineage: Bacteria > Pseudomonadota > Alphaproteobacteria > JACZXZ01 > JACZXZ01 > DATJLQ01. The sequence goes on along the minus strand of DATJLQ010000144.1, from coordinate 2,085 downwards.
GCCTTGCAGCGCCTCGGCGGGCAAGTGATCCTGGGCGAGGACGAGCTCGCCTCGATCAACCTCGCCCTCGGCGCCTCCTATGGCGGCGTGCCGGCGATGACGGTGACCTCCGGCCCGGGCTTCTCGCTCATGACCGAGACCCTCGGGCTCGGAATCGCGACCGAGCTGCCGCTCGTCCTCATCGACGTGATGCGCGCCGGCCCCTCGACCGGCATCGCGACCAAGACCGAGCAAAGCGACCTCAACCATGCGGTGCTCGGCGGCCATGGCGACGCGCCGCGTATCGTGCTCGCGCCCACCTCGGTCGCGGACGGCATTGCGACCACCGAATGGGCGGTCGGGCTTTCCGAAAGCCTCCAGACGCCGGTGATCGTGCTCGGCGACCAGTTCATGGGCCAGGCCCAGGCGGTGATCGACGCGCCGCCCGCGCGGGCGAGTTCCCCGGTTGCACGGCGCGTCTCAGCCGATGCCTCGACGCCCAAGCCCTATAAGCGCTACGCGCTCACGCCCTCGGGCGTCTCGCCCGTCTCGGCGCCGGGCGCTGCCGGGCTCGCCTGGGTGGGCGACGGGCTTACCCATGACGAGACCGGCCATCCCGTCTCGGGCGCCAAGGATCACATCGCCCAGATGGAAAAGCGCGCGCGCAAGCTCGAGGCCCACGATTTCGGCGCGCGTTGGGCCGACCTCGAGGGCGATGGCGCGTTGGCTTTCGTGACCTGGGGCTCGAGCGGAGCCGCGGTGCGCGAGGCAGCGGCGCGGCTCAGGCTCATGGGCGTCGCCGTGCGCACCATCGTGCTACGCGTGATCGCGCCGGTTCAGCTCGCCTCCCTCGAGGCCGCACTCGCCGGGGTCGAGCGCGTGCTCGTGGTCGAGCTCAACCATCGGGGCCAGCTCCTGCATCTCTTGCGCGGCGCGGGCGCCTTCGGCGGCATTGCGGTCGAGAGCCTCGCGCGGCCCGGCCCGAAACCCTTCTCGCCGGACGAGATCGTCGCGCGCGCTGAGCGCCGGAGGGCGGCATGAACGAGATCGCACCCCACGTCCCCGCGGCCGCGGCGGAGAATTTCCGCTCCGAGGTCAAGCCCATCTGGTGCCCGGGCTGCGGCCATTACGGCGTGCTCGCGGCACTCACCCGCGCCTTCATCGCCCTCGGCCGGCCGTCTCACGAGATCGCGGTGGTCTCGGGCATCGGCTGCTCGTCGCGCCTGCCGGCCTACCTCACCTCCTACGGCTTCCACGGCGTGCATGGCCGGGCGCTCCCCTTCGCCACCGGGCTCAAGGTCGCGCGCCCCGAGCTCGAGGTGGTCGCGATCGGCGGCGACGGCGACGGCTTCTCGATCGGCGGCAACCATTTCCTCCATGCCTGCCGGCGCAACGTCGACATGGCCTACGTGGTCATGGACAACGAGGTCTACGGCATGACCAAGGGCCAGCCCTCGCCCACCACCGAGCCCGATTGGGACAGCCCGATGGCGCCCGGCGGCACGGGCTTCCGGCCGTTCGATCCGCTCGGCGTGGCGCTCGCGGCCGGCGCCGGGTTCGTGGCACGCGGCTTCTCGGGCGACCCCAACGGCGTGGCCCGCCTCATCGTCGAGGCGATACGCTTCGAGGGCTTCGCCTTCGTCGAAGTGTTGAGCCCCTGCGTCACCTTCCGGCCCGAGGAGAAGGAATGGAAGCACGCGGTCCATCCCCTCGAGGCCGGGCCCGCGAGCGATCCCGCCGCGGCGCACGCGCTCGTCGTGCATCATCCGTTCGGCACCGGAATCTTCTATCGCGGCACGCCTCAGCCCATGGCGAAGCACGCCGCGCCGAGCGCCGACCTCGCCGCGATCGAACGGGACTTCGTGCGATGAGTGCCGCGGCCCTCGCGATCGCCGACCTTCCGACCTTCCTCGCCCATGCGTTGGCGATCGAGGAGGAGGCGGTGCTGCGTTATCGCGATCTCTCGGCGCAAATGGCGGCGCACAACAATCTCGCGACCGCGGCCCTGTTCCAGAAGCTCGCCGCCGCCGAGACCGCGCACGCGGCCGAGATCTACCAACGCGCCAAGGGAATGATGCTGCCTTCGATCGCACCCTGGGATTACCG
>DATJLQ010000143.1:0-4279 GCA_035509415.1 Alphaproteobacteria bacterium | reverse complement strand
ATAGGGATCGCCTGCGGCCACGATTTTCTTCGGAAGGCCGTGGGCCGAGAACAGCACGCGCGGCGTGCCCACGCGCGCGGCCTCGGCGAGCCCCGCCCGCACGCGCGCCGCGACCGCCTCGACGAAGCCCTCGGCGCGCGGAAAGCAACAGACCGCGCGCGTCGGCACCTCGAGCCCCGCTTTCCGCGCCGCGCGCCGCCAGGCCGCGAGCGACGAGCCCGTGGTGGTGGTCGAGAATTGGGGATAAAGCGGCAGGAGCAGAATCCGGTCGGGCGAGAACGCCTTGACCGCGCGTACCGCATCCTCGGTGAAGGGCTTCCAATAACGCATCGCGATGAAGCAACGCGTCGCGCCGCCGTCGGTCGTGAGGGCGGCCTCGAGTGCCCGCGCCTGGGCCTCTGTGTTGGCGAGGAGCGGCGAGGCGCCGCCGAGCTTCCGGTAGATCCCGCGCGCGACCGGGCCGCGGCGCCGCGCGACCAGTTTCGCCACCAGCCAACGCAGCGGCGCCGGCAACGCGATGATCGCGGGATCGTTGAACAGGTTGAAAAGAAACGGCTCGACCGATTCGAGCCCGTCGGGCCCGCCCAGATTGAAGAGCACGATCGCGGTCCGGCCGCCCGTTCGCGTCTTGTCGCCTCCGCTCATGGTGTCCGCCCGCGCCAGCGATGGACCAGCTCGACGAGCTCGGCCACATGCTCGGGGTTCGTCGCCTGGGCGACGCCATGGCCGAGATTGAATATGAGCGGCCCGCGCCCGAGTCTGTCCAAAATACGCGTCGCCGCATCGCGCATCGCGCCGCCGCCCGCCGTAAGCAGGGCGGGATCGAGATTGCCTTGGAGCGCGGCGATGGGTTGGAGCTCGCGCGCGGCCCAATCGAGGTCGAGGGTTTGATCGATCGAGATGCCGTCGAGGCCCGTGCGCCCGACGAAAGTGCGGCTTCGCTCCCCGATGCCGCGCGGAAAGCCGATCACTTTCGTTCCGGGACAGGTATCCTTGACGCGCGCGACGATCCGCGCGATGGGCTCGATCGACCAGCGCTCGAGCTCGTCCGCGTCGAGAGCGCCCGCCCAGCTGTCGAAGATCTGCACCAGGTCGGCGCCGGCTTGGATCTGTCGGATCAAATGGGCCGAACTGGCCTCGACCAGTATCTCGACGAGGCGCTTGAACAGGCTAGGGTTCTCGTGTGCCCAACGCTTGACGCCGGAAAAATCCTGCGTGCTGCCGCCCTCGATCATGTAGCTCGCGACGGTCCAGGGTGCCCCTGCAAAGCCGATAAGCGCCGTATCTCGATCGAGTGCCGATGCCACGCGCGCGACCGTCTCGTAAACCGCCTCGATGCGGGCGAGATCGATTCCCGCCTCGAGCCCGTGGAGCTCGCTCTCCTCCCGGATCGGCTCGAGCACCGGCCCTTCGCCCTCGGCAAATTTGAGCTTCTGCCCGAGCGCATAGGGCACCACCAGAATGTCCGAGAACAGGATCGCCGCGTCCAGCCCAAAGCGCCGCACCGGCTGCAACGTCACCTCGGCCGCCAAGGCCGGCGTGAAGCACAATTCGAGAAACCCGCCCGCCTTCTGCCGCACGCGCCGATATTCCGGCAAATACCGCCCCGCTTGCCGCATGAGCCAGATCGGCACCCGCTCGACCGGCACACGCCGCAAGACGCGCAAGATCGGCTTCCCGCTCCTCGCCACGCTCTCGTTCCTAACCTCGCTCGGCTCGCGCTCCATTCTTCCTTCCCTTACCTCCTTAAGAGTCTTCTTAAGATGTAGATGTAGTGAATCATTGTGAGTGGCGGGGATTGAAACCTACCCCCAAGCTTGTTGGACCTCCAGCCGCTCCGCCCTGTCCTGGATCATCTTCTTGTGGGCAGGCTCGCCAAGGCCAAGCAAGCCCTTGGCGAGTTGGAGGCCTTAGGGTGCCTGGAATAGCGGGAAAAAAGGGGATAAACCGGTGTCCGGCGCGGGCTTATCCCGGAACCGGCGCCGTCGCTCGGATTCCGCTCACAGGGGGAGAGAGCGAGGCGGCGATTCGGGCTCAGCGGGGGCGGAATCCCGGGCCCTCCTCGATTGGGGCCGGTTATCCTCGACGCCCAAGGATGCTCCACAACCGCGCCCGGGATAAGTCCGCCGCGCGACCCCTCGGCAAGGCAAGGACCGTGAGGACACAAATCGGATGAGCGCCAGGACCTTCCACCTTCATCTCGTGTCGGACGCGACCGGCGAAACCGTGCACAATGTCGTGCGCGCGTGCCTCGCGCAGTTCGAGGGCATCGACATCGTCGAGCATATGTGGCCGCTGGTGCGCACCAAGGGCCAGCTCGAGAAGGCGCTCGAGGCGATCGGGAAGCAGCCGGGCCTGGTGCTCTTCACCGTGGTCGACAAGCAGCTGCGGACCTCCCTCATCAACGGCCTCCGGAAGCTCAAGGTGCCGCACACCTCGGTGCTCGATCCGATCATGGGCTCGCTCGCGAGCTATCTCGGGCTTCAGAGCCGCAACCAGCCGGGCCGCCAGCACGAGCTCGACGCCGAGTATTTCAGCCGCATCGACGCCATGCAGTTCGTGCTCGCCCACGACGACGGCCAAGCAACCTGGGACCTCGACCACGCGGACGTGGTGCTGGTGGGCGTCTCGCGTACGTCCAAGACGCCGACCTGCATCTATCTCGCGAACCGCGGCATCAAGGCGGCGAACGTGCCGCTCGTGCCGGGGGCGCAAGTGCCCCAGGAGCTCATCGAGGCGCGCCACCCGCTTATCGTGGGTCTCACCAAGGATCCGGTGAGCCTGGTGCAGATCCGCCGCAACCGGCTACGCACGCTCAACGAATCCGAAAACACGGATTACACCGACCTCGAGGTCGTGAAGAAGGAGCTCGCGGCGGCGCGGCGCCTATTCGCCGAGCATAATTGGCCCGCGATCGACGTGACCCGGCGCTCGATCGAGGAGACCGCGGCCGCGATCATGCAGCTCTATGCCGACCGGCGCGGAGTGCCAGCGTGAGCGACGGCGAGCCGACGCCGGCCCTCGTGCTCGCCTCGGCGAGTGCCGCGCGCGCGGCCCTCCTGCGCGCGGCCGGGGTGGCGCACGCGGTCGACCCCGCGCGCATCGACGAGGACGAGCTCAAGCGCGCGCTCCACGGCCAGGGGGCGAGTGCCGCCGAGGCCGCCGAGACGCTCGCCGAGCTCAAGGCGCTCAAAGTGTCGCGCCGCCATCCGGGCGCGATTTCGATCGGCGCCGACCAGATGCTCGAATGCGGCCGGGAATGGTTCGACAAGCCGGCCGACCTCGACCATGCGCGCGCGCATCTCATGGCGCTACGCGGGAAGACCCACGAGCTGGTCTCGGCGGTGGTCGCAGCCCGCGACGGCGCGCGGCTCTGGCATCACGTCGAGCGCGCGCGCCTCCATATGCGCGATTTCTCGGATGGGTTCCTCGATTCCTATCTCGCCACGGTCGGCCAAGAGGCGCTCGAGACCGTCGGCGCCTATCGGCTCGAGGGGCTCGGCGCCCAGCTTTTCACGCGCGTCGAGGGGGATTATTTCACCGTTCTCGGCCTGCCGCTTCTCCCCCTCCTCGATTTCCTGCGCAATCACGGCGCGGTGTTGCCGTGAGGCGATGCGGCCGCCGCGGCGTCGCCATGAGTCGTCGTCATGATATGTCGATGGTGATGGACCGATGGTGATGGACCGATGGTGATCTTGGGCCTCACGGGCTCGATCGGCATGGGAAAGAGCACGGCGGCCGACGCGTTGCGCCGGCTCGGCGTTCCCGTGCACGACGCGGACCGCGCGGTGCACGCGCTGCTCGGCCGCGGGGGTGCTGCGGTGGCCGCGGTCGCGGCGGCGTTTCCTGGCGCGGTCAAGGACGGCGCGGTCGACCGCAAGGCGCTGGGCGCGCTCGTCTTCGCCGATCCATTGTCGCTCGCCCGGCTCGAGGCGATCGTCCATCCCCTCGTGCGCGCGGCCAAGGACCGGTTCCTGCGCCAGCAGGCGGCGCGACGCGCGCGGCTCGTGGTGCTCGACATCCCGCTTTTGTACGAATCGGGGGGCGACGCAGGCTGCGACGCGGTGCTCGTGGTCTCGGCTCCCGCGGAGCTCCAACGCCAACGCGTCATGGGCCGGCCGGGCATGAGCGGCGCGCGCCTCGCCGCCATTCTCGCCAAGCAAATGCCCGACCGCGCGAAGCGACGACGCGCGGATTTCGTGGTCGAGACCGGCCTCGGCAAGAGCCACAGCTTGCGCGCCATCGCGCGCATCGTCACACTGATGAAGCGGCGCCGCGG
>DATJLQ010000142.1:0-6194 GCA_035509415.1 Alphaproteobacteria bacterium | reverse complement strand
CGTGCGCACGCCCTTGGTCGAGAAGCAAATCCCCGAGCAGGCCAAGGAGCTCGGCATCAGCGAGCAGGACGTGGTCAAGAAGGTGATGCTGGGCCAGACGGTCGACGGCGAGTTCACCACGCTCCAGGACGTGGCCGGGCTCGCGGTCTTCCTCGCGTCCTTCCCGACCAACGCGCTCACCGGCCAGTCGATCGTGGTGAGCCACGGCTGGTTCATGCAATAGGCGAAGGCGGCCTCATCCTTCGGGACGCGATCCTTCGGATCGCCCTCGGGATGAGGTCGATATTGCGACTGTCCGCCTCACCCCGAGGAGCCGGCGCGCGCCGGCGTCTCGAAGGGCGCGGCGGGCGAGCCCGCGTTTCTCTTAAAGCCCGTAGCTACAGCCCGTAGCGGCTCCAGAGCGCGCGCGCCTCGAGGGCGGCGATGAGCTGCGGGGCCCAGTCGGCGAGCCCCGCATCGACGATGTCGGCGAGCGCCTCGGCGTTGCCGGCACGCGCGAGCCCCGCTCCCGCAAGCCCGAGCCAGCGCCGGAGCCAGCTCTTGCCGACGCCGACCGGCCTGATACGCACCTTCTCGCCGAAGCGCTGGCGCAGCACGGTGCGCAGATCGCCGATGCCGTCGACGAGGCCGAGCTCGAGGCCGCGCTTTCCGGTCCAGAACTCGCCGGTGAAGAGCTCGTCCTCGCTTGCCTTGAGCTTCCCCGCGCGGCGCGCGCGCACATGGGCCTTGAACGCCTCGTGGATCTCGCTCTGGATCGATTTCAGGCGCGCGACGTCCTCCGGCTTCTCGGCGAGGAACGGGTCGAGCAGCGATTTCCGCACGCCCGCGGTATAGAGCCGGCGCTTGATGCCGAGCTTCCCGATCGCCTCCTCGAAGCCGAAGCCCGCCGCGATCACGCCGACCGAGCCCACGATCGAGGTCTCGGCGGCGTAAATCTCATCCGCCGCGGCCGCGAGCCAATAGCCGCCCGAGGCACCCACGTCCTCGACGAAGGCGATCACGGGAAGCTTCTTCTCGTCGGCCATGGCGCGAATGCGCCCGGCGATGAGGGCCGACTGGGTCGCGGCTCCGCCCGGCGAATTGATCGCCAGCGCGACCGCCGGAATGCCGCGCACGGAAAAGGCGCGCTCGATGAGGGGCGCGAGCGTTGCGTCGGTCATGCCTTCCCTGAAGCGCGACGCGACGCCGATGATGCCCGCAAGCCGGAGCACCGGCACGATCGGTCCGGTCTTGCGCCAGCGCCCGAGCGGCAAGCGGTCGAGGATGGGATCGAGGTTCATCGCGCCCGAGCATAGGCCGGCGTGCCGTGCCTTGCCAACCGGGCTTTCGGCGGAAAGTGACTCGGTTTGAAAACGCCGGCCGCGGTCCCATTCGCGTCATCTCCCGCGTCGTCCCGGTGATCCACGACTTTCGAGCGTCAAGACGCGGATGGCCGGATCAAGTCCGGCCATGACGCCCAAGCCGCGGTTTCAAACCGAGCCACGGGCTTTCGGCGGCTTGGCGCTCAGCAGCGCTTCTCGTAGTGGCCTTGACGGTCGGTTTCCCATTCGTGCCAGCAGCCCTTGGTGTAGGTGAGGCTGCTCCTCGCCTTCGATTGGGGATAGGGACCGGCACCCCAGCCGATTGAGCCGGGATTCTCGCACACGGCCTCCCACGTGCAGGGCGTCGATTCGGCGCCGACTCCCGTGCCGTGATAGAAATAGTATACGTTGCAATTGTTGTGCGTGTCGCAGCAGCGATAGTCGCAGCGGCCGTCGAGCGTGCCGACGATGTAATCGGCCCGCGCAGCCGCGCCGAACGTCAACGCCGCGAGCGCCACCGCCGCGGCCAAAACGATCCTGGATTTCATGCGTCCCCCCTCCTCGCGCCGTTGGATACGGCGCGTTTGCCAATGGTCGACCGGCCTGCAGCGGCGGACATCCTCCGCAGCGACAGTCTCAGCAGGGCTTTATGTAAAATCGGCCGTTCTTGTCCAACCACCCGGCCCAGCAGCCCTTGGTGAATTTGAGGCTGCTGTTCGCCTTCGACAGCGGATACGGACTCCAGCTCCAGCCGATCTGGCCCTGCTTGGCGCACACGTCCTCCCACACGCAGGCTGTCGGCAAGCTTCCCTGCCCGCTCCCGTGATAGAACGAGTTGACGGCGCAATTGTTGTTTTGGTCGCAGCAGCGGTAATTGCACTGGCCGTCGTAAGAGCCGACTTGATTGTCCGCGCGGGCAGCCGCGCCGAACGTCAACGCCGCGAGCGCCATCGCCGCGGCCAGAACGATCCCGGATTTCATGCGTCCCCCTCTTGCGCCGTTGGATGCGGCGTAATTTCCTAAAAGTTGATCGACTTTGCACGTTAGACAACCTCCGCGACGACGCTAGCGCGCGCGTCGGACGCGGTCAATCGCGGGGAACGTGAAACGAAATGCGGGTGGGCGTCAGAACTCGAGGGCCGCGGCGCCGCGTAGGATCGCCTCGGCCGCGTCGGTAAAGCGCCCATCCTTCTCGTGCAGCACGAGGCCGGGCATGAGGCGCGTCGGCGCGGCACTGCCTTTGCGCGCGCGCACGATCACGCGCTTCGCGGGCCTGCCGTCCGCCATGGGCCAGAGCGGGAAGATCGCGACCTCGCCCGCCTTGCCGCCGAAGGCAGCGAGCAGGTCCCCGAGCCGGTCGGCGCGATGGATGAAGGTCATGACACCCTTCGGGCGCGCGAACGCCAGGGCCGCCGCGATCCAATCCTCGAGCGGCGCGTCGCTTTCGACCTGGGACGTGGCGCGGCCCGGCTTCGGCGACGGGCTCGCGCGCGCGGCCTCGAGATAGGGCGGGTTCGCCATGACACGATCGAAGCTCGCCGGTGCGACGCTCGCGGGCGGTGCGCGCACGTCGCCTTCGACGAAAGTGAGCCGATCCGCGAAGCCGTTGCGCCCGGCGTTCTCGCTCGCGAGACGCACGAGGACAGCGTCGCGCTCGAGCCCGGTGACGCGGCAATCGGGGACGCGCGCGGCGAGGCAGAGCGACGCGGCACCGGCGCCTGCGCCCAAATCGAGCACATGCTCGCCCGCAGGTTCGCCGAGTGCCGCCGCGAGCAGCACCGGATCGATCGCGGCGCGATAGCCCTCGGCCAGTTGCGCGAATTCGACGCGCCCGCCCAACAGCCGGTCCAGCGTGATCTCGTCCGCGCTCACGGCCCGATCACCTTGCTCACGGCCTCTTCACCGTCGCGGCGTTGGACGCGCGCGATCCTCCGCCTTGAGATTCTGGTCGAGGAGCGCTTCGGCGCGCGTCTGATCCGCCTCGCGCACCATGAGCCGGCGCTGGATCGCGCCGATGCTGCCCTCGACGGCGCTGGTATGGCCGTCGAGGATCACGGCCTCGATGCCGGCCTCCTCGAGGAGTGCCGTCGCATAGGACAGCGCGACCGCGTTGTTGGTCCGCAAGATCTCCTTCATCCTTCGCACCCCGCCCATTGCCCGAACCCCGATCTTAGCAAGCTTTTGAGGAATTCGAGCGGCTTATCGGAGCGCCCGCCCCAAGAGGCGGCTTGACCGGCGCCGCTCCCGGACTATTCTCCCCGAGGGCCGGGGACCCGTCAGTCGGAGGGGATTGTGGCGATCGTCGTCAACTTGGAAGAAGGGCGCGAGAAGGCGCCCGAGGCCGCGTTCAAGCGCCTGCAATCCCTCGTGGCCGAGGATCTGCGCCTGGTCAACGAGGTCATCGTCCAGCGCATGGCGAGCCCGGTGGCGCTCATCCCCCAGCTCGCGGGCCACATCGTGGCGGCGGGCGGAAAGCGCTTGCGCCCGCTCCTCACGCTCGCGGCGGCCAAGCTGTGCGGCTATGCGGGGAAGCGCCACGTGCGCCTCGCGGCCTGCGTCGAGTTCATCCACACCGCGACGCTCCTTCACGACGACGTGGTCGACGAAAGCAACCTGCGCCGCGGGCTCGCGACCGCGAACGCGGTCTGGGGCAACAAGTCGAGCGTGCTGGTGGGCGATTTCCTGTTCAGCCGCGCGTTCCAGATCATGGTCGAGGACGGCTCGCTCGACGTGCTGCGCATCCTCTCGAACGCGTCCGCCGTGATCGCCGAGGGCGAGGTGCACCAACTGATCACCGCGAACGACACCGCGACCTCGGAGACCGCCTACCTCGACGTGATCCGCGCCAAGACCGCGACGCTGTTCGCCGCCGCGTGCGAGATCGGCGCCGTGGTCGCCGACCGCCCCAAGGTCGAGGCCGAGGCGCTCGAGAGCTACGGGCTCAATCTCGGCATCGCGTTCCAGCTCGTCGACGACGTGCTCGATTATTCCGCGCGGCGCGAATCGCTGGGCAAGAACGTGGGCGACGATTTCCGCGACGGCAAGATCACGCTCCCGATCGTGCTCGCGTTCCGGCGCGGCAGCGAGATCGAGCGCGACTTCTGGCGCCGCACGCTCGAGCGGCTCGAGCAGAAGGACGGCGACCTCGAGCACGCGATCCAGATCATGGAGCGCCACGGCGCCTTGCGCGATTCGGTCGCGCGCGCCCAGCATTACGGCGCCATCGCGCGCGACGCGCTCGGCATCTTCCCCGAATCGACCGAGAAGCGCGCGCTCATCGACCTGGTCGATTTCTGCATCCAACGCGCCTACTAGCAGCACCTCAAGCGCCCTCGGCTCCCGCCGCGCGCTTGTCCGCGGGCCGCGCGGCGTCGAGCACGCGCTCCTTCGGGAGCCGGATCGTGACCACCGTGCCCTGCCCCGGGGCGCTTTGGATCGCGAGCGTGCCGCCATGGAGCTCGGCAAGGCGCTTCACGAGCGACAGGCCGAGGCCGGCGCCGCCGAATTTCCGGCTCAGGCTCGCATCCGCCTGGCGGAACGCCTCGACCGAGCGCGCGATGTCCTCGGGCGCCATGCCGATGCCGGTATCCTCGATCTGAATCTCGACGCCGCCGTCCTTGGCGATGCGCGCGCGCGCGACGACGCGGCCGCCCTTGGGCGTGAACTTGACCGCGTTCGAGAGCAGATTATCGATCATCTGCCGGAGCCGCGCCTCGTCGGCGAGGATCGCGCGCGGCGCCGACGCGAGCTCGGTCGCGAGCTCGAGCCCGGAATCCTCGGCCGCCCCGCGGAACACCTCGACCCGCGCCCCGATCACGTCGGCGAGATCGACCTCGTCCTCGCGCAGCACCAGCGCCCCCGCCTCGACCTTCGAGAGATCGAGGATGTTGTTGATCTGCGCGAGGAGATGGCTGCCGCTGTCGAGGATGTGCTGGGAGTACTCCTTGTAGGAGGCGTGGCCGAGCGGGCCCATGAGCTCGTCGCGCATCAGCTCGGCGAAGCCGATGATCGCGTTGAGCGGCGTGCGCAGCTCGTGGCTCATGTTCGCGAGGAACTGCGACTTCGCGACATTGGCGGCTTCCGCCGCCTCCTTGGCGTCGCGCAGGCTCTGCTCGGCGAGCATCTGCGCGGTGATGTCGCGCGCCGTGCCGCGATAACCGACAAACCGGCCGCCCGAATCGACTATCGGGTTGCCGCTGATCAAGACCGTGTTTTCCGGCTCCTCGCCGATCTTGCGGGTATAGACAAAATTGCGGAACGGCTCGTGGCGTTCGAGCTGCGCAAGATGCTCGCGCCATTTGTTGTTCTCGCTGTCCCGATCGCTGGCGAGTTCCATGCGGCTACGGCCGATGCGGCTCGACGGGTCCTGTCCGAACTGCCGAATGCCCTCGGAAATATAGGTGAAGCGGTGGTCCTCGTCGGTTTCCCAGAACCAGTCCGACGAGGTGACCGCGAAATCGCGGAAGCGAGCTTCGCTTTGCGCGAGCTCTTCGGAGCGTTCCTCCACGCGATGGAACTGGATGGCGAGCACCCGGAACAGGAAACCGAATCCGACGATGGCGCCGAGCGTGCCGATAGCGATGATCAAGGTTTGCCGCCGCCATGGCGCTAACGCCTGGCCCATCGTCATCCCGACCGAGACGACGAGCGAATATTCCTTCAGGGGCGCGACCGAGACGATCCGCGCCGTCCCGTCGACATAACCGGGCGAGATATACGAGCCGCCCCCTTGCTGCACCATCGCGTACCAGGGCGACTGGCTCGACAACCGCTCGCCGATAATCGATGACACGTTGGGATAACGGGCGAGAAACGTGCCGTCGAGGCGCAGCAGCGCGGCCGACTCGGTGTCGGAGGTCGCGACCGCCTTGTAAAAATCCTCGAAGTAGCGTG
>DATJLQ010000141.1:0-10697 GCA_035509415.1 Alphaproteobacteria bacterium | reverse complement strand
CTACCGGCCGCAGTTCTACTTCCGGACCACGGACGTGACGGGGTCGGTGAAGCTGCCGGACGGGGTCGAGATGGTGATGCCGGGCGACAACGTGGCGATGGAAGTCGAGCTGATCGCGCCCATCGCGATGGACGAGGGGCTGCGCTTTGCGATCCGCGAGGGCGGGCGCACGGTGGGCGCCGGCGTCGTCGCCAAGATCGTCGAATAGGGGATCGTCGCGGCGCACCCGACCCCCGGATCGAGCCAGGCCATCGAGCCAGACCACGGAGCCGACAAATAGGAGTGTAGCTCAATTGGCTAGAGCACCGGTCTCCAAAACCGGGGGTTGGGGGTTCGAGTCCCTCCACTCCTGCCAAATGGTCCCGCGCGGTCCACTGGCGGGAAGTTGAAGCGGGACGGCTTGAGGAACGGGGCGGGACGGCCCATATAACGTCGCTCCGGCGGCGGCCGGCCCCCGACCCAGACGACGAAGGCCCGCGCGAGGGCCCGAACGACAAGGCCCCAAGCGGCTCGAGCGGCCGCGGGCGTAACGAGACCGAGCGCAGGCCCCGCGAGCGTCGACCGGGACAGCGCCGACCAGGATCGAGTGAACGGCGAGCGATGGCCAAAGTCAGCCCAGTCGAATTCTTCCGTGAGGTGCGCCAGGAGGTGTCCAAGGTCACCTGGCCGACCCGCAAGGAGACCCTGACCACCACGGGCATGGTCTTCCTCATGGTGATCCTGACCGCGCTGTTCTTCTTCCTGGTCGATCAGGTGCTGCAGGTCGGCATCAAGGCCGTCCTGGGCCTGGGGAGTTGAGCATGGCGGCCCGGTGGTACGTGCTGCAGACCCATTCCGGCTTCGAGAAGAAGGTGGCGCAGTCGATTCGCGAGCAGGCCAAGCAGAAGACGCTCGAGGAGCGCATCGAGCAGGTGATGGTGCCGGTCGAGGAAGTGGTCGAGATGCGCCGCGGCGCGAAGGTGCAGAGCGAGCGCAAGTTCTTCCCCGGCTACGTGCTCATCAAGATGGATATGAACGACGAGACCTGGCACCTGGTGAAGAACACGCCCAAGGTGACCGGGTTCCTCGGCGACAAGGGAAAGCCGATCGCGATCACGGAGGCCGAGGCCAACCGCATCCTGCACCAGATCGAGGAGGGGGTGGAGCGGCCGAAGCCGTCGATCGTGTTCGAGGTGGGCGAGCAGGTGCGCGTGTGCGACGGGCCGTTCACGTCGTTCAACGGCCTGGTCGAGGAGATCGACGAGGAGCGCGCGCGCCTCAAGGTTTCGGTCTCGATCTTCGGGCGCTCGACTCCGGTGGAGCTCGAGTACACGCAGGTCGAGAAAGTGTGAGCCGCCGCCCCGGGGCTTGGCGCCTCGGGGATCCGGGCGGCGTCAAATCCGCGGGAGGCCCGCCATGGCCTTTGACCGCGGCCCAGTCGGGACGCCGGGCGTCGGGACGCCAAGCGTCGAGGCAATGAGCGTCGCGACGAACTGAGGGAAGGGAAGATGGCGAAAAAGATCGAAGGCTACATCAAGCTCCAGGTGCCGGCGGGGAAGGCCAATCCGTCGCCGCCCATCGGCCCGGCGCTCGGCCAGCGCGGCCTCAACATCATGGAGTTCTGCAAGGCGTTCAACGCCCAGACCCAGAAGATGGAGCCGGACATGCCGGTGCCCGTGGTGATCACGGTGTTCTCGGACCGCTCCTTCACGTTCCAGATCAAGTCGCCGCCCGCGAGCTTCTTCCTGCGCAAGGCGGCGGGGCTCGAGAAGGGCAGCTCCACCGCCGGGCGCGGCACCGTGGGCAAGGTCACCATGGGCCAGATCCGCGAGATCGCCGAGAAGAAGATGCAGGATCTCAACGCCAACGACCTGGACGCCGCCTCGCGCATGCTGGTCGGCACCGCCCGCTCGATGGGCCTGGAAGTGGTGGAGTAGCGCCATGGCACACGGCAAGCGTCTCAAGGCCGCGTACGTCAAGATCGACCGCGCGCGCTTCTACCCGCTCCCCGAGGCGGTCAAGATCCTGAAGGAATTCGCCGCCAAGAAGATCGACGAGACGATCGAGGTGTCGGTCAACCTGAACATCGACACGCGCCACTCGGACCAGCAGGTGCGCGGCGTGGTGGCGCTGCCCCACGGCACCGGCAAGGGCGTGCGCGTCGCCGTGTTCGCGAAGGGCGAGAAGGCGAACGAGGCCAAGGCCGCGGGTGCCGACATCGTGGGTGCCGACGACCTCGCCGAGAAGGTGATGAAGGGCGAGATCGACTTCGAGCGCGTGATCGCGACCCCCGACATGATGGCGGTCGTGGGCAAGCTCGGGAAGGTGCTCGGCCCGCGCGGCCTGATGCCGAACCCGAAGCTCGGCACGGTCACCATGGACGTCACCAAGGCGGTCAAGGAGACCAAGGCCGGCCAGGTGCAGTATCGCGCCGAAAAGGCGGGCATCGTCCATGCCGGGGTCGGCAAGCTGAGCTTCACCGAGGCTGCGATCGTGGCCAACGTGATCGCGTTCTACGACGCGGTCGCCAAGGCGAAGCCGAGCGGCGTCAAGGGCACCTACATCAAGAAGGTCTCCTTGAGCTCGACCATGGGGCCGGGCCTGAAGCTCGACGTCGCGACCTTGAGCGGCGCCGGCGCCTGAGACGCAAGAGATTCACCGTCCGCGGGCGCAATCCCGCGGGCGGCGATAGGAGGCCGCGAGGCCTCCGCCTGTCCGAGACTGCGGGTGCCCCGCGGGCCATGGCCCAAGGGGCGTAAAGGTCAGGGACGCAAGTCCGGACCGCCGGCATAGACGGGAGTTGAGACCCGCAAGCGGCACCCTTCGGGGCGCTTCTCGTGGGCTTGAACTTCTGGGACAGGGTGAGCCGGATCCGGGGCTCATCCTCCGGGTCCAAATGCCACCGGCCGGAAGGCTCGCGGGTGCGGGTCTTGCGGCCACAGAAAGCGGAGAAGACGGTGCAACGCACGGAGAAAGAGAAGCTGGTCGGCTCTCTCAACCGCGCCTTCCAGGAGGCCGCGGCGGTGGTGGTTACCCGCCAAAGCGGTCTCACGGTCGCCGAGATCAGCGACCTGAGGAAGAAGGTGCGGCAGGCCGGCGGCAGCTTCAAAGTCACCAAGAACCGTCTTGCGCGCCGCGCCTTGTCCGGAACCCAGTACGAGGCTCTCAAGGATCTCCTCACGGGGCCGACTGCGATCGCGTTCTCGCGCGATCCCGTCTCGGTCGCGAAGGTGGCCACCGACTACGCGAAAGCGAACGAGAAGTTGGTGATCGCCGGAGGGGCGCTTGGGACCAAAGTGCTCGATACGGCAGGCGTCAAGGCGCTTGCCTCGCTGCCGTCGCTCGACGCGCTGCGTGGCAAGATCGTCGGTCTCCTGAACGCGCCCGCGACCAAGATCGCAGGCGTGCTCCAGGCGCCCGCCTCGCAGCTCGCGCGCGTGCTGAAGGCATACGCCAAGACCGGCGAGGCCGCGTAAGGCAATCTTCAACCCGGAAGTTCAAGCTCAGGAGTGATGGAAATGGCGAATCTGGAAAGTCTGGTCGAGGAGCTCTCGAAGCTCACCGTGCTGGAAGCGGCCGAGCTCGCGAAGAAGCTCGAAGAGAAGTGGGGCGTGAGTGCGGCCGCGCCGGTCGCGGTCGCGGTCGCGGGCGGAGCCGCGGGCGGCGGTGCCGCGGCGGCGGCGGCCGAGGAGCAGACGGAGTTCGCCGTCATCCTCGCCAGCGCGGGCGACAAGAAGATCAACGTGATCAAGGAAATCCGCACGATCACGAATCTCGGCCTCAAGGAAGCCAAGGACCTGGTCGAGGGTGCCCCCAAGACCGTCAAGGAAGCCGTATCCAAGGACGAGGCAGCGAAGATCAAGAAGCTGCTCGAGGACGCGGGTGCGAAAGTCGAGATCAAGTAATTGGATTCGGCGGCCCTGTTCCGGCGCGCGGCGGGCGATGGTCCGCCGCCGCCGGCGCAGCCTTCGGCCGCCGGTTTGAGCGATTGAAATAAGCGCCGGGGCCCGGCTCGTCGGGCGCCGGTCTTGCCGTTTCCCCGCCGTATTAAGGGTCGGGGACAGGGCGCGGGTGATGAGGAGCAGATCGACGATGGCGAAGTCCTTCACGGGTCGCAAGCGCATTCGCAAAAGCTTCGGGCGCATCGCGGAAGTGGCGCCGATGCCCAACCTGATCGAGGTGCAGAAGAACTCCTACGACCAGTTCCTGCAGAAGGACGCGGTCCACGAGACGCGCGGCGCCTACGGGCTCCAGGAGGTGTTCCGCTCGGTGTTCCCGATCCGCGACTTCTCCGAGCGCGCCGAGCTCCAGTTCCTCAAATACGAGCTCGAGGAGCCGAAGTACGACGTCGAGGAGTGCCAGCAGCGCGGCATGACCTTCGCGGCCCCGCTCAAGGTGACGCTGCGCCTGGTCGTGTGGGACGTCGACGAGGAAACCGGCTCGCGCTCCGTGCGCGACATCAAGGAGCAGGACGTCTACATGGGCGACATGCCGCTCATGACGGCGAACGGCACCTTCATCATCAACGGCACCGAGCGCGTGATCGTCTCCCAGATGCACCGCTCGCCGGGCGTCTTCTTCGACCACGACAAGGGCAAGACCCACAGCTCGGGCAAGTACCTGTTCGCGGCGCGCGTGATCCCCTACCGCGGCTCGTGGCTCGACTTCGAGTTCGACGCCAAGGACCTGGTCTATGTGCGCATCGACCGCCGGCGCAAGCTGCCGGTGACGACGCTCTTCATGTGCCTCGACGGCAAGGACACCGCCGCACTGCGCGCGAAGCGCGCGGCCGAAGGCAAGCCCATCGAGCCGCACGAGATCGTCGGCATGTCGGCCGAGGAGATCCTCGGCTACTTCTACGCCAAGGTGCCGTTCAAGAAGACGGCCCAGGGCTGGCAGACGCCGTTCGACCCGCAGCGCATGCGCGGCATGAAGCTCGAGGTCGACCTCAAGGACGCCAAGACCGGCAAGGTCGTTGCCGAGGCCGGCACCAAGCTCACCGCGCGCTCGGCCAAGAAGATCCTCGACGACGGCACCAAGGAGGTGATCGTCGCGCCCGAGGAGCTCCATGGCCGCTACCTCGCCGAGGACGTGATCGACGAGAAGACCGGCCTCGTGCTGGTCGAGGCCGGCAACGAGATCGGCGCCGAGACGCTCGCGACCCTCGAGAAGAACGGCATCGCCGGTCTCCAGACCCTCGCGATCGACCACATCAACGTCGGCGCCTACATCCGCAACACGCTCGCGGTCGACAAGAACGCGACGCGCGAGGAGGCGCTGATCGACATCTACCGCGTCATGCGCCCGGGCGAGCCGCCCACGCTCGAGACCGCGGAAGCGCTGTTCCAGAGCCTGTTCTTCGACACCGAGCGCTACGATCTTTCGGCGGTCGGCCGCGTCAAGATGAACATGCGCCTCGGGCTCACCTGCCCGGACACGGTGCGCGTGCTCCGCAAGGACGACATCCTCGCGATCATCAAGGTGCTGGTCGAGCTCAAGGACGGCAAGGGCGAGATCGACGACATCGACCATCTCGGCAACCGGCGCGTGCGCTCGGTGGGCGAGCTGATGGAGAACCAGTACCGCGTGGGTCTCCTGCGCATGGAGCGCGCGATCCGCGAGCGCATGTCGACGGTCGAGATCGACAGCGTCATGCCGCACGACCTGATCAACGCCAAGCCGGCGGCGGCGGCGGTGCGCGAGTTCTTCGGCTCGTCCCAGCTCTCGCAGTTCATGGACCAGACCAACCCGCTCTCGGAGATCACGCACAAGCGGCGCCTCTCGGCCCTCGGGCCGGGCGGCCTCACGCGCGAGCGCGCGGGCTTCGAGGTGCGCGACGTGCACCCGACCCATTACGGCCGCATCTGCCCGATCGAGACGCCGGAAGGCCCGAACATCGGCCTCATCAACTCGCTCGCGACCTACGCGCGCGTGAACCAGTACGGCTTCATCGAGAGCCCGTACCGGCGCGTCGCGGCCGGCAAGGTGACCGACGATGTGGTCTATCTCTCGGCCATGGAGGAGGGGAAGTACACGGTCGCCCAGGCGAACGCCGAGCTCGACCGCCACAACAAGTTCGTCTCCGACCTCATCAGCTGCCGCAAGGGCGGCGATTTCGTGCTCGCCCGGCCCGACGACATCGAGCTCATCGACGTCTCGCCGAAGCAGCTCGTCTCGGTCGCGGCGGCGCTCATTCCGTTCCTCGAGAACGACGACGCCAACCGCGCCCTCATGGGCTCGAACATGCAGCGCCAGGCGGTGCCGCTCATCAAGACCGAGGCGCCGCTGGTGGGCACCGGCATGGAAGGCACGGTCGCGCGCGACTCGGGTGTTGCGATCGCGGCGCGACGCGCCGGCACGGTCGACCAGGTGGATGCGACCCGTATCGTCATCCGGGCGTCGGACGAATCCGCGCACGACGCGTCGGGCGTTGACATCTACCGGCTCTTGAAGTTCCAGCGCTCGAACCAGAACACCTGCATCACCCAGCGTCCGCTGGTGAAGGTGGGCGACCTGGTCGAGAAGGGCGACATCATCGCCGACGGTCCCTCGACCCAGCTCGGCGAGCTGGCATTGGGCCACAACGTGCTGGTCGCCTTCATGCCCTGGCACGGCTACAACTTCGAGGATTCGATCCTCATCTCCGAGCGCATCGTACGCGACGACGTGTTCACCTCGATCCACATCGAGGAGTTCGAGGTCATGGCGCGCGACACCAAGCTCGGCCAGGAGGAGATCACGCGCGACATCCCGAACGTCGGCGAGGAGGCGCTCAAGAACCTCGACGAGGCGGGCATCGTCTATATCGGCGCCGAGGTGAAGCCGGCCGACATCCTGGTCGGCAAGGTGACTCCCAAGGGCGAATCGCCCATGACGCCGGAGGAGAAGCTCCTGCGCGCGATCTTCGGCGAGAAGGCGTCCGACGTGCGCGACACCAGCCTGCGCGTGCCGCCGGGCGTCCAGGGCACCGTGGTCGAGGTGCGCGTCTTCTCGCGCCGCGGCGTCGACAAGGACGAGCGCGCCCTCGCGATCGAGCGCGCGGAGATCGAGCGTCTCGCCAAGGACCGCGACGACGAGCGCGCCATCCTCGAGCGCAGCTTCTTCGCGCGCCTCAAGAGCCTGTTGATGAACCGCATCGTGGTGCGCGGGCCCAAGGGCATGAAGCCGGGGGCGAAGGTCGGCGAGACGCTGCTCGCCGAATACACCACCGGCCAGTGGCGCCAGATCATCGTCAAGAACGAAGAGATCATGACGTCGATCGAGCAGCTCTCGCACCAGTTCGACCAGTCGATCGCGGCCCTCCAGGCGCGCTTCGACAACAAGGTCGAGAAGCTGCAGCGCGGCGACGAGCTGCCGCCGGGTGTGATGAAGATGGTCAAGGTGTTCGTCGCCGTGAAGCGCAAGCTCCAGCCGGGCGACAAGATGGCCGGCCGTCACGGCAACAAGGGCGTCATCTCCAAGATCGTGCCGGTCGAGGACATGCCGTACCTCGAGGACGGGACCCACGTCGACATCGTGCTCAATCCCTTGGGCGTGCCGTCGCGCATGAATGTGGGCCAAATCCTCGAGACCCATCTCGGCTGGGCGTGCCATGGGCTCGGCCGCCAGGTGAACCAGATCCTCGAGAAGGTGCAGCACGGCGCCAAGACCGGCGAGCTGCGCAAGTGGCTCGAGAAGATCTACGGCAAGAACTACAAGGACGATCTCGGCGAGCTTTCGGACGACGAGGTGGTCGAGCTCGGCGGCAACCTGAAGAACGGCCTCCCGATCGCGTCGCCCGTGTTCGACGGCGCGCGCGAGGAGGACATCGTCGAGTTGCTCGAGACCGCGGGCCTCGAGCGCTCGGGCCAGGTGACGCTGGTCGACGGGCGCACGGGCGAGCCGTTCGAGCGCAAGGTGACGGTGGGCTACATCTACATGCTCAAGCTCCACCACCTGGTCGACGACAAGATCCACGCGCGCTCGATCGGCCCCTACAGCCTCGTGACCCAGCAGCCGCTGGGCGGCAAGGCGCAGTTCGGCGGCCAGCGCTTCGGCGAGATGGAGGTCTGGGCGCTCGAGGCCTACGGCGCCGCCTACACGCTCCAGGAGATGCTCACGGTCAAGTCGGACGACGTGGCCGGACGCACGCGGGTCTACGAGGCGATCGTCAAGGGCGACGACAACTTCGAGGCCGGCATTCCGGAGTCGTTCAACGTGCTGGTGAAGGAGCTGCGCTCGCTCGGCCTCAACGTCGAGCTGGCGCAATCGGGCCTCTAGGCCGCGACGCGAGGATGGTGACGGCCGCGGTCTAGGCGCGGCCGGGACGGGAACGAAGCCTTTTCCGGCCCCGCCTTGGGGCGGGTCCCGGAAGACGGCATGGGAGAGTCGGAATGAACGAGTTGATGAAGATTTTCGGTCAGGTTGCCGGTCCGCAGAATTTCGACCAGATCAAGATCTCGATCGCGAGCCCGGACCGGATCCACTCCTGGTCCTACGGCGAGATCAAGAAGCCCGAAACCATCAACTACCGGACCTTCAAGCCGGAGCGCGACGGCTTGTTCTGCGCGCGCATCTTCGGCCCGATCAAGGACTACGAGTGCTTGTGCGGCAAGTACAAGCGCATGAAGTATCGCGGCATCATCTGCGAGAAGTGCGGCGTCGAGGTGACGCTCTCGAAGGTGCGGCGCGAGCGCATGGGGCACATCGAGCTCGCGTCCCCGGTCGCCCACATCTGGTTCCTCAAATCGCTGCCGTCGCGCATCGGGCTCCTGCTCGACATGACGCTGCGCGATCTGGAGAAGGTGCTTTATTTCGAGAGCCACGTGGTGACCGAGCCGGGCTTGACGCCCCTGAAGCGCCACCAGATCCTGACCGAGGACCAGTACCAGCACGCGATCGACGAGTTCGGCGAGCAGGCGTTCGAGGCCATGATCGGCGCGGAAGCGCTCAAGGACATGCTCTCGCGCATCGACCTCGCGAAGGAGCAGGAGACGCTGCGCGTCGAGCTGCGGGACACCAACTCCGAGGCCAAGCGCAAGAAATACGTGAAGCGCCTGAAGCTGGTCGAGGCCTTCGTCGAATCGGGCAGCCGTCCCGAATGGATGATCCTCGACGTGGTCCCGGTGATCCCGCCCGAGCTCCGGCCGCTGGTGCCGCTCGACGGCGGCCGCTTCGCGACCTCGGACTTGAACGACCTCTACCGGCGCGTGATCAACCGCAACAACCGCCTGAAGCGCCTCATCGAGCTGCGCGCGCCCGAGATCATCGTGCGCAACGAGAAGCGCATGCTCCAGGAGGCGGTCGACGCGCTGTTCGACAACGGGCGGCGCGGCCGCGTCATCACGGGCGCCAACAAGCGCCCGCTGAAGTCGCTCTCCGACATGCTCAAGGGGAAGCAAGGCCGCTTCCGGCAGAACCTGCTCGGGAAACGCGTCGACTATTCCGGCCGCTCCGTGATCGTGGTTGGGCCCGAGCTCAAGCTGCACCAGTGCGGCCTCCCGAAGAAGATGGCGCTCGAGCTCTTCAAGCCCTTCATCTACTCGAAGCTCGAGCTCTACGGCCACGCCTCCACCATCAAGGCCGCGAAGCGCATGGTCGAGAAGGAGCGTCCCGAGGTGTGGGACATCCTCGAGCAGGTGATCCGCGAGCATCCGGTGCTGTTGAACCGCGCGCCCACGCTCCACCGGCTCGGCATCCAGGCGTTCGAGCCGGTCCTGATCGAGGGCAAGGCGATCCAGCTCCATCCCCTCGTCTGTACCGCCTTCAACGCCGACTTCGACGGCGACCAGATGGCGGTCCACGTGCCGCTCTCGCTCGAGGCGCAGCTCGAGGCGCGCGTCCTCATGATGTCGACCAACAACATCCTCTCGCCCGCGAACGGCAAGCCGATCATCGTGCCGTCGCAGGACATCGTGCTCGGCCTCTACTCGATCACGATGGAGCGCGAGGGCGAGCGCGGCCAGGGCATGAACTTCGCCGGCATCGGCGAGGTGCAGCAGGCGCTCGATGGCGACGCGATCTCGCTCCATGCGCGCATCACCTGCCGCTACAAGACGGTCGACGCCAACGGCAGGCCCGTGATCCAGCGCGTCCAAACGACGCCCGGCCGGATGATCCTGTCCGAGATCCTGCCGCGCCACCAGGAGGTGCCGTTCGACCTCGTGAACCGGCTCCTCACCAAGAAGGAGATCTCCAACGTCATCGACGCGGTCTACCGCCATTGCGGCCAGAAGGAGACCGTGATCTTCGCCGACCGGCTCATGACCCTCGGCTACACCTACGCGACGCGCGCCGGCATCTCGTTCGGCAAGGACGACCTGATCATCCCGAGTGCCAAGGGCCGGCTCGTGGGCGAGACCCAGGACCGGGTCAAGGAGTTCGAGCAGCAGTACCAGGACGGCCTGATCACCCAGGGCGAGAAGTACAACAAGGTGGTCGACGCCTGGTCGCGCTGCACCGATCTCGTCGCCGACGAGATGATGAAGGAGATGCAGACGCTCAAGCAGAACGAGCCCATCAACGCCGTGTGGATGATGGCGCACTCCGGTGCGCGCGGCTCGGCGGCGCAGATCAAGCAGCTCGCCGGCATGCGCGGACTCATGGCCAAGCCCTCGGGCGAGATCATCGAGACGCCGATCATCTCGAACTTCAAGGAAGGGCTCACCGTGCTCGAGTACTTCAACTCGACGCATGGCGCGCGCAAGGGCCTCGCCGACACCGCGCTGAAGACGGCCAAT
>DATJLQ010000140.1:0-26280 GCA_035509415.1 Alphaproteobacteria bacterium | reverse complement strand
GGCGACGCGGATTTCCGCTGGACGCCGCCCGCGGACGAGTGGCAGGCGATCGCCCTCAACTACACCTCGGGCACCACGGGCAATCCGAAGGGGGTCGTCTATCACCATCGCGGCGCGTATCTGAACGCGCTCGGCAACATTTTGGTTTGGGGCCTGAAGCGCCATCCCGTCTATCTCTGGACCCTGCCGATGTTCCATTGCAACGGCTGGTGCTTCCCCTGGACGATCACGGCGCTTGCGGGCACCCACGTTTGCCTGCGCCGGGTCGATGCGCGCTCGATCTTCGATGCGATCGCGCGCCACGGCGTGACCCATCTCTGCGGCGCGCCTATCGTGCTCGGCTTCCTCATCAACGCGACCGAGGCGGAGCGGAAACCGCTCCCCGGCCCGGTCGAGATCATGACCGCGGCGGCGCCGCCGCCTCCCGCCGTGCTCGAGGCGATCGAGCGCCAGGGATTCCACGTGACCCACGTCTACGGCCTGACCGAGGTCTATGGGCCCGCGGTCGTGTGCGACTGGAAGGACGAGTGGTCGGCGCTGCCGGCGGCCGAGCAGGCGGCGCTCAAATCGCGCCAGGGCGTGCGCTACCACGTGCTCGACGGGCTCATGGTGGCGCACCCCGAGACGCTCGAGCCCGTGCCGCGCGACGCCCAAACCATGGGCGAGGTGATGATGCGCGGCAACATCGTCATGAAGGGCTATCTCAAGAACCCGCAGGCGACGCAGGAGGCGTTCCAAGGCGGCTGGTTTCACACCGGCGACCTCGGCGTCTGGCATCCCGACGGCTACATCGACCTCAAGGACCGCTCCAAGGACATCATCATCTCGGGCGGCGAGAACATCTCGACCATCGAGGTCGAGCAAGCGCTTTACCGGCACCCGGCCGTGCTCGAGGCGGCGGTGGTGGCGCGGCCCGACGAGAAATGGGGCGAAAGCCCTTGCGCGTTCGTGACCTTGAAGCCGGGGGCCAAGGCGACCGCAGAGGAGATCATCGAGTTCTGCCGCGCGAACATGGCGCACTTCAAGGCGCCGCGCACGGTCGTGTTCGGCCCGCTGCCCAAGACCTCGACCGGCAAGGTGCAGAAATACGTGCTGCGCGAAAGTGCCAAGGGGATCGGCTAGCGGGCCGACTATAATCCTACTGGCTTCTGCAGCCTTGGAATGTCTCGGTCAATCTTATGAATAGTAAAGCGATAAAACCTGCAATTGGATTTGGCCTCTCCGCTCTGCTCACGGTCGCCTTCAAATGGATCATTTCGACAATTGGAGGGGGACTTTTTTACACTTCGGCCGTCCGATGGGCCGAAGTTTTCTTTGGGATAAAGGAAGAATCCGTAGCAAGCTGGATCATTTCAAATGCTCCGCCTTTTGTTTTGGCCGTGCTGATTATCTGGGCTGCATTTTGGGCGAGCGCCACATTTTTTCATGGCTCCGGGCCATCACTGTCAGGAAACCCGCACAGGCCCTTACAAATTGGATTTGGAACCGATCAACCCTATGAGACAACGACGACTTACGCACAGACTGGTGTGACTCGCACGGTTAACATAAGCCTCCTAAATAACTCCGAAAGAATTGTAACTGAATGCAAACTGACGATTGAAGAGATCTCGCCGGTTACCGGTTATTCTAATCGCTATTTGCTACGCGATCACATCACGATCCCGCCGCAGAATTCCGTTTACGTTGCTATAGCGGCTTACAACGAAGGTCGTGGCAATGTGGCGTCAGGTCAATATATTCACTTAATTGTGCCAACTGTTGGTGGGTACATAAACAGCGGAACCGTGGGAAACGTACCCATCGGCTCCTATAACATTAGATTGCGGGCCGCTACGCCAGACGGCATTTACGACGAAGCACATTGCTGTCTTTGGATAGATGAAGATGGCCGTCTCCGGCTCCAGAGTCTGAGCTCGCCGTCTTCCAATTTGACGACATATTCGCTCATATCAGGGGAGTGGAGGTCGGGGCCGGCAGCTGTCGAGGATTTTGCCAAACGCGATCTGATTGATATTCGGGACAAATGGAGTAACAAACTTGAGGAGGCATATTTAAAGGGACGTGAAGCGGAAGACGCAATTGCCGCGATAAGGAATAAATTTCCTAACGGGAATATCCCAGATAATTCAATCGAGATGAAAGAATACGAGGCGCACCGGCGTCGCCTGGAAGTGTACGCTAAACGCTACGACTTTGCGTCGAATGAACTCACTCGTGCTTGGGATGAGCTACGCGGCGATTTACATGAGAAACTTATCAACGAAACGCTAGTAGCTAAGGGATTTCGCGTACCGCACGTTGGTGGGAATCCAGAGATTCAGATATCACCAGCTGAATGGCGAATACTCACATTTGACAATGTAAAATCGGAAGCCACTAAAACAGGCAGCAATGAAGTCCTATACACAGGACTCGTAATTGGTAAAAAGGCCAACTGAATAAATGTCTTTGTATACAAAGACGATCTAAAAAAGAAGATTACGCCTCAGAGTCATTCTGTAACTTCTAAAAAAACATTGCCGCCCAACGTGGCGCCTTCGGTCGAGAAGGCGTCGGGGCGGCATTGTCGCAAACGGTCCGGCCGCGCGGCCGGCCGCGAGAGAGCGCCTCGGCTAGTGCCGGGTCATGAACTCGATCTCGTCCTTGATCTTGAGCTTTTGTCGCTTGAGGTCGTGGAGCCTGGCGACGTCGGGGAGGGGGCGGGTTTCTTCGTCATGGATCGCGGCATCGAGCGCCGCGTGCTTGGCTTTCAGGGAATCGATCCGTTCTGCAAGATTCACCGGACGCCTCCTTTCTAAAAGAGACCAGCTCATCCGACCGAGACGCGACCGCCGGACGACCCACGAACCGTCGACCGGGGCCGGCATCGAAAATGCTACGCCCGTTTCGGGGCCGGTGCCAGAGGCTCGATTCCAGGCCGGGCGCGATGTCACGAGCGCCGTCTCAGGCGTTTGAATTCCCGCAAGCGCGAAAAATGCGGCGGCTCGGCCGCGGGGCGGCGTCAGGACTCGATCGGGGCGCCGAGTGCCGCGGCATCGAGCTCGGGAAACGCCCCGGCGAGCAAGGCAAGGATGTCGGCCCAGTCCTGGGCGTCCCGGCCCGGGCCCAGGGTCGCGAGATAGGCGCGCATGTTGAAGAGCCCATCGCGCGCGCGGCGCTCGGCGGGTGCTGGCGGCTCGGCCGGCGGCGGTGCCAAGCTTGCCAGGATCAGCGCCTCGATATGCTCCGCCTCGAGCTCGAGGGCCAGGATGCGCCGGCGCAGATTTTGGGCGAGCGTGGGCTCGGCCGGGAAAGTCTGGCACTTCAGGGCGTCGCGCGCAGCGCGCAGGCTGCGGACGATCTTCCCATGCCACGGCGCGACCGATTCCGCGGCGCGCGCGAGCGCTTCGGGGGCCAGGCGCCCGCGCCCGCTCGCCCCGGCCCACAAGGCGAACAGCAGCAGGTTCACGTCGGCGCCGCGGCGCGCCTGGAGCGAGAGGCAGGCGGGGGCGCAGCCCGGCTTGCCGTAGAGCGCGACCGCGAAGTCCCACAACGCGCAGGGGGGAAACCGGGTCGTGCCCTCGCCGCCGACTTGCACTGGACCCGCCTCGCTCATGAAACCTCCCCCGAGTCGCCCGCCAAGCCGGGCGCGGCAGCCCGCGCGCCAGTGTCGCCCAGCCGCGCGCCCGCTTCAACCGGCCGCGCGGTTTGGGCCGGGGCGTGGAATTTGCTAAAATCGTCCTCCCGGGCGACGCCCCCAAGACGATCGGAGCGGTCGCGCCCGAGGGCCCGCGATCGAAGGGATCGACATGGCGACCGGAGACCGGCTGAGCGACGAGGAGATCGCCGAGCTCAAGGTCCGCTTGAGCACGCTCAAGAGCGAGCATCGCGACCTCGACGAGGTGATCGCGCGCGTGAGCGAGGGCGGCAATTTCGACCAGCTCATGATGAAGCGCCTCAAGAAGCGCAAGCTCATGCTCAAGGACCAGATCGCCAAGCTCGAAAGCCAGCTCTTGCCGGACATCATCGCGTGACGCTTGTGCGGCCCGAGGCCGAGTTGGGTTTCGAGATTGCGCATTGTCCGTCATGGCCGGGCCTGTCCCGGCCATCCACGTCTTTACCGAATTCGTGGATGCCCGGACGCGGCCTACGGCCGGAACCCGATTCGAAGGGCCCCGGACATGACGCTAAGCGGCTTGTCGCCGATATGCCCGAGCGCCTTGGCCTGGGCCGCCCGAGCCCCCTATAATCGCGCCTCCCTGGGCGCCGAGCGCCGCATCGCGAAGAGGAACGCCGCTTGAGCGCCCGACCCACGAAAGCACCGCGCGCGAAACCGGGCCCGGGCCGCAAGGCGCCCGCGGTCGGCATCATCATGGGCAGCCAGTCGGACTGGGAGACGCTCAGCCACGCGGCCGAGACCCTCGACCGGCTCGGCATCCCCTATGAGAGCCGCATCGTCTCGGCGCACCGCACCCCGAAGCGCCTTTACGCCTATGCCCAGGAGGCGCGCGCGCGCGGGCTGAAGCTCATCGTCGCGGGGGCCGGCGGGGCTGCCCATCTTCCCGGCATGGCGGCGGCGCTCACGCTCCTCCCCGTGCTCGGCGTCCCGGTCGAAAGCAAGGCGCTCAAGGGGCTCGACAGCCTGCTCTCGATCGCCCAGATGCCGGCGGGGATTCCGGTCGGAACGCTTGCGATCGGGCGCGCGGGGGCGGTGAACGCAGCACTTCTCGCGGCCGCGATCCTCGGCCTCGACGATCCGCGCGTGGCACGCCGGCTCGAGCGCTACCGTGCTTCCCTCACCGCCGCGGTCGCGACGCGGCCCCAAGGCAAACGTTCCAAGAAAAAATGAGCCGCGCGATGGCGAGGGATCCCAAAGCCCCGCTCCCGCCGGGGAGCCGCATCGGCATTCTGGGCGGCGGCCAGCTCGGGCGCATGACCGCGATGGCGGCGGCGCGCTTGGGATATCGCTGCCATGTCTTCTGCCCATCCGAGGACGAGCCCGCGCTCGACGTGGTCGCGGCGCGCACGATCGCGCCCTATGACGACGCGGCGGCGATCGAGGCTTTCGCGGGCGCCATCGACGTCGCGACCTTCGAGTTCGAGAACGTGCCCGCGGCCTCGATCGAGCGGCTCGCCGCGCACGTCCCGGTCCGGCCCGGCTGGAATGCGCTCCATATCGCGCAAGACCGGCTACGCGAGAAGGATTACCTGCGGAAGATCGGCGCGCCCACGGCCGATTATCGCGAGGCCGGGAGTGTCGAGGCGCTCGCGCGCGCGGTCGCCGAGCTTGGCCGGCCGGCGGTGCTCAAAAGCGCCCAGATGGGCTATGACGGCAAGGGCCAGGTCGCGATCCGGCGCGAGACCGACCTCGGCGCCGCCTGGGACGCGATGGGCGCCGGGCGCGGCATCCTCGAATCCTTCGTCGACTTCGCGGCGGAAATCTCGGTCATCGTCGCGCGCGGCGTCGACGGCGCCAGCGCCTGCTACGTCCCGGTCGAGAACCGGCACGTGAACCACATCCTCGACACCACGATCGCGCCCGCGCACATCGAGGAGCGCCTCTCGATGCAGGCGGAAGCCCTCGCGCGCCATATCGCGGACGCGCTCGAGCTCGTGGGGCTGCTCGCGGTCGAGATGTTCGTGACCGAGGATGAGCATTTGCTCGTGAACGAGATCGCCCCCCGGCCGCACAATTCCGGCCATTGGACCTTGGATGCCTGCGCGACCAGCCAGTTCGAGCAGATGGTGCGCGCGGTGTGCGCGCTCCCGCTCGGCTCGCCCGAGCGCCATTCGGACGCGGTCATGAAGAATCTCATCGGCGATGCCGCCGAGGATTGGCTCAAGCTCCTGCACGAGCCGGGGGCGAAGCTCCATCTCTATGGCAAGCGCGAGGCGCGTCCCGGCCGCAAGATGGGCCATGTGACGCGGCTCACCCCGCGGCGCTGACCGCTCGCGCCTCGCCCGCTCGCTCCCTCACCCTCCCTCTCCCGCCTGCGGGCGAGGGCGGCATTAACCCTCTCCCGAAATCGGGAGAGGGTGGCGAGCGCAAGCGAGCGGGTGAGGGAAACTGGCGGCCGAGGAGGGCCGGCGGGCGGAATGCCGCTAGCGCGTCTTCTGACGCCGCGCCGCTGCCTCGCGCGCGAGGGCAAAGGGCGACGGAACTTTCTCGAGCCCCTGGCGCAGCTTGCCCATGAGCTTCGGCACCCGCATCACGTCGTCGATGCGCCGGTCGAGGAAGGCCCAGCTATCGGCGGCGCCGTCGGAGCGGTCGTTGAGCCAATAGACCAGCGTCGCCGAATAGACGCCCGCGAGCAGGCCGCGCTTGGTATAGAAATTGAAATCGGTCGCATTGTCGCCCGCCGCGTACCAGATGGCGTCGACCGTGCGCCATAGGATCTTGGCGCCGAGCGGAAGATTCTGCGGCAACGCCAAATGCGCCAAGGCCGCGCGGATTTGCTCGCGGTGCGCTGCCGCCGGCTCCAAGCGCGCGCGCACGGCGGTTGAGATGCGATCGCGCACGCGCATCGCCTTCAAGTCCAATTGCTCGAGCGCCCGGAGCATCTCGCGGTCCGCGCGCTCGGCCGCGTAGTCGAGCGCACTCGCGACCCCGCCCGGGAACGCCTCGAGCGCCATCGCCCGCTCGAGCCCCGCATCCGCGGCCCCGTCCATGAGCGATTTGAGCGTCCAGCCGTCGAACGGCACGTGCGCCATCGCGGCGTCGAGCACGCGCGCGCGCAAATCCTCGATGTCGATCGTGCCGCCGGCGCGGGCTTTCCTGGTCATAGGTCCTTCTCCTCGGGCAATTGAGGCGCGTAGCGGCGCATCTCCTCGACGAAGCCGAAACGCGTGAAATCCTCGATGCGCATGGGATAGAGAATGCCGTCGAGATGGTCGCATTCGTGCTGCACCACGCGCGCGTGGAAGCCCGCGGCCGCGCGCTCGATGCGCTTTCCGTCGAGCCCGAGGCCGCGGTAGCGGATACGCGTCCAACGCGGCACCGCACCCATGAGGCCGGGAAGCGAGAGGCAGCCTTCCCAGTCGGTCGCCTTCGCCTCGCCCACGGGCTCGAGCGCGGGATTGATCAGCACTGTCAGGGGCTCGGGGCCGTCGCCTTCGATGTCGGTGGTGCGCCCCTCGAGCACTTGGAACAGCACCAGGCGCAGCGGCACATGAACCTGGGGGGCGGCGAGACCGGTGCCGCCCGCATCCACCATGGTCTCGATCATGTCGGTCACGAGCCGGAGGATTTCGGGCGCCGTCGGGTCGGCCACCGGCAGCGCCGGCTCGCGCAAGACCGCGTGGCCCATGCGGGCGATCTTCAAGATGGCCATGGCCCATTTTGCGCCGGAGGCGGGGCTGCGGTAAAGCGGGCGCGACGCGCGGCCAGGGACGCGCTCCCAGGGCCCCGTAAATCGCGGCTAGGGCCGAGATGTTCGCGCGCGCGACACCCGGCCGAGCAACCGACCCGGCCGAGGGACATCGAATTGATGTTTCGCCCGGACGATCTTGACTTTGGAGAAAAACTCCACTTAAAATCAACTTATAGGGGATATTGCGCCGGCCGATTTGTTTCAGCTCGAATGCCGCGGTGCGCTTGCACCGCCCCTTCGGCGGGGCGTGCGGGCCTTGGTGTTTTCGGCAGCCGATCTGAGACGCCATTTCGGGCGGCGACGGCACGAAGGGGGCACCATGGCACGGAGATTCTATTCTTTGATTGCCGCGTCGGCGATCGGCACGGCGCTGCTCGCAGGCTGCGACCGCCATCAGATGTCAATCGACCAGGATTCGGACCTCGGCGCCTATCAGGTCAAGGACGATGTTCGTATCGTATTCGACCGCAAAAAGCCGACCATGGATTCCAGTGGTCACAGCACGGTCGAGCGGATCATCTGCACCGAGCCCAGCCCCGACATCGCCAAGGCGCTCTCGACCGCCCTTGCGCTTACCGGCAGTGCCACGACGCCGACCGGGCTTTCGGCCTCGGCCGGCTTGAACTACTCGTCGGCCGAGGCGATCACGGCACTCGCAGGCCGCACCGAGGCGGTGGTGGCGCTGCGCGACGGATTATTCAAGGCGTGCGAGGCATATGCCAATGGCGTCATCCCGGATTTGGCCTATGCGCTGATCCTGAGCCAATATGGCGATCTACTCGTCACTTTGATGCTGGGCGAGGCGGCGGGAAATGCCGCGCAAAAGAGCGGCGCTTCCACGACGGGCGGCTCTCAGCCCGCGGGCGGACAAGGCGGAGGTTCCGGGACGGGCACCCCCGCGGCGGTGTCCGTCTCTGTGAACGGCGCGCCAGCGACGACAACTCAACAGAAAGCGTCCCCGAGCCCAGCATCGGACACCAAGATCGAGGGCTATATCGCCGACCTAATGAAGAAGGAGGAGGCACTGGAGAAGCTCCAGAACGCGCCCGCCGCCACCGCGCCTAGCGCGGATAGTCTTAATGCCGCCCAGACGGCTCTCAACACCGCGACGTCCAACCTTGCGCAAGCCCTCACGCCTTCGCCGGCTGGCTCATCGGCGCAGAATCAGAATCAGAACCAGGCGTCGGGAGGCGGCGAGCCCGTCGCGGCGATTTATCAGACCTATATGCAGAATGCGCCGTTCGAGATGATCCATGCACTCTTCGCCGCCTGCATCTTGCGGGGAGAAACGGGGACCGACGGAAAAGCGCTTTACACGTCGAACGCGGTCCTCAACACGAGCTGTCCGATGCTGGTGAACACCCTGCCGGTATTCGCTGCGAAGTACATCGGAGCGGCCCTAGATCAGACGGGCAATGCGCCTACTCAAACCCCCACGCCGGGTGCGGGGGCCGCGCCCAGCAAATAGTAACTAATGGCGGCGCACGCGCGGCGCCGGCGGGCCTTAACGCGGGGCGTCCCGGTTTGCGCGGGTGAAGCGCGAAGCATTGCGTCGCGCCGACGCATGGCCGTGATCGAGGAAGGCAGACATGCGCATTTGGGCGAATATGTGCCGGGCGGTTCTTCGTCTCAAAGAATCGCTTTGGCACCAGACAACGCGGCCGATCGCGCCCATGTCGCCCGAGGAGCTGGCGGAAAGCAGCGCCGAGCCTGGGCACGGTGCGGTGCCCGACCCGATCTACGATGTCGAGCGCGCGTACATCGAGGCGTTCCGCCAAAAGGTCGGCCGCGAGCGCGACGAGCCGCTGCGCGGCTTGGCGCTCTCCGGCGGCGGCATCCGCTCCGCGTGCATCGCCCTCGGCGTCATGCAGGCGCTCGCCAAGCACGATCTGCTCCGGATGTTCGATTATCTCTCGAGCGTCTCGGGCGGCGGCTATAGCGGCGCGAGCCTCACCTGGTTCACGGCACGGCAAGCCGCAAGCGGCCAATCGACCTCGTTCGGGGTGCGGGACGGAGCGGCGGGTCCCGTTTTCCCCTACGGCGTCGACGATCCGGGCGCGCGCATTCCCTATCCCTTCGACGATGCGCGCAAGCTGCTGCGTTACTTGCGCCAGCGCGGCAATTACCTGGCGCCCGGCAAGGGCATCACCCTCGTCTCGGGGATCGCCGTGGTGTTGCGCGGCATCGTCGCAAACTTCGTCGTTTGGCTGCCGGTCTTGAGCGCGCTTATGTTCTGGCTGATCTGGCTCAAGCCGCCCCCATCGGCACCGTGCTCGACCGATCCGTTGAGTGGCGTGCTCATTTCGGGCAACACCCCCGGGGTTATGTGCTGGCTCTTGGGCGTCGCTCGGGCCATGGCGCACATGTTCGATTTTCCGGCGATTCCTGCGGCGTTCCGATTTTTCGTGGCGGCGGCTGTTTGGCTGCTCGGAATATTCGCCGCTTGCAGCCTCGTTTACTCCTGGCTGACCGCGAAGGCACGAGTCGGCGGCGGTCTGCGCCGCGACAAGATCCGCGATTTCCTCGCGCACCGGGTGAGCGGCGTGCTTTCCCTGAGCTACAGGTACCGCCGCCTGTTCGAACGTTGGAGCCGTATCCTGCTCACCGTCGCGATCGTGCTCGCCCTCTTCGGCTCGGTCGCCTTCGTTTACCAGCCGCTCAATGAAATGAACGAGGCAGGCACGCTGTTGCCGCTGCTCGGCGGCATCGCGAGCGGCGCCTGGTCCTATATCCAGTCGCGCAAGCCCGGTGCCCAAATGCCGATCTTCGTCGCGACGCTCGGCGCGTTGCTGTTTCTCTATGGTTTTTTGCTGGCCGGATACGCGGTCGGGCACGAACTCTTCGACCCACACGCCATCGTTCGGGATTGGTGGCGCGGTCACGTCCCGCAGCCACTCAACGACCTCCTCGCGCGCGATGGCGGGAGAATGGGCGTCGCGAAGTCGCTTGCGTGGCTGACGCTGGCCATCGGGCTGATCACCGGCTATTTCGTGAATCTCAATTACATGAGCCTGCATCGCTTCTATCGCGACCGATTGATGGAATCGTTCATGCCCACGCTCGCGCGCGCGCGCGCGAACGAAACGGGCGCCGCGGCTCTTGCGGACCGGGCGCGGCTATCGGACATGTGCGATCAGGCCCAACCCGACGGCGCGAAGGGTCCGTATCATCTGATCAATACCAACGTCATTCTGACCGACTCGGCCCATCGCCATTGGCGCGAGCGTGGCGGCGACAGCTTCCTTCTCTCGCCGCGCTACTGCGGCAGCTCGGCCACCGGGTGGATCGGGACCGAGGACTGGATCAAGGACTCGATGACCCTTTCCACGGCCATGGCGATTTCGGGGGCGGCGGCCAATCCGAGCGTCGGCGCCGCCGGGGTCGGCCCGACGCGTAGCTGGGGCGTGTCGGTGGTCATGGCGCTCACGAATGTGCGCCTCGGCTATTGGGTGCCCAACCCGCGCCTGGGGCGCGTCGGCGCCGTGCAGCCCAATCATTTTTGGCCCGGCCTGTCGGAGGTGCTGGGGCTCGATCGCACGGAGGAATCCTGCATTCTTCAGCTCAGCGACGGCGGACATTTCGACAATCTCGGCATCTACGAGCTCATCCGGCGCCGCGCGAAATTCATCCTTCTCTCGGATGGCGCGGCCGACTCCGAATTCAAATTCTTCGATCTGCACGCGGTGCTCTCGCGCATCCGGGAGGATTTCGGCGCGACCATCGCGTTCGTGTCCGGCTACGATTTGGATGCGCTCATGCCCGGCACGGGCGGCACCGCTGCCGCCGCGATGGTCCCGGCGCCCACTTTGGCAAAGCGCGCGCCGGCCGTGCCCCACACCGGTCCCGCTTACCCCGCCGACGCGAAATTCAGTCGGCGCGGCTACGCGATCGCGCAGATTTCGTACGCCGACAATACGACGGGATTCCTCGTCTATCTCAAGGCGACGGTGTGCGCCGACATGAGCCTCGAGATTCGAGGGTTCAAGGCGCAAAATCCCGACTTTCCGAACGAATCGACCCTCGACCAGTTCTATTCCGAGGCCAAATTCGACGCCCATCGGGCGGTCGGTTTCGCGCTGGCGGAGCAGTTGATCGGGGATCTTGGGACGCTCAAAAAGGCCATCCCCGGCCTTGGCGCCGTTCTCTGAGTGGGCGCTCGTGCGCGCGGCACCGGCGGCGGGCCGATCGCCCGACGGCGCCGGCCGTGTCCGCCCCGCCACAGGCCCAGGGAATCCGCCGAAATCGCCCTTCACAGGCGGCGCCGGGCGTGCTAGAAGGCGCGCCTCTAAGCGACAACCCACGTCCCTTGCAACCTCGAGCGAAGGAGGATTGACCCTGGTCCAAGTCGTCGTGCGCGACAACAACGTCGATCAGGCGTTGCGCGCCCTCAAGAAGAAGATGCAGCGGGAAGGCATTTTCCGCGAGATGAAACTGCGCCGCTCCTACGAAAAGCCCTCCGAGCGCAAGGCGCGCGAGCGGGCGGAAGCGGTGCGCCGGGCACGGAAGCTGGCCCGGAAGCGCGCCGAGCGCGAGGGGACGAGCTGAGTTGATCTGAGAGCCGTCCCGGGCTCCGTTCGCGGAGCCCTCGAGATCAAAAAGCCCGACCGGAAGACCATCCAGCGCGCCGCCTTGCGGCGCGTTTCGTTTTGAGGGGCGCGGCATCCGGCTCGCGAACGGACCTTCAACTCGCACGCGGGCCGTTAGCTCGCGAGCGAACCTTTAGCTCGCGCGCGGACCTTTAGCTCGCAAGCGCCTTGGCGATCTCCTCGCACATCTTCTTGGCGTCGGCGAACAGCATCATCGTGTGGTCGCCGTAGAAGAGCGGGTTGTCGATGCCCGCATAGCCCGAGGCGAGCGAGCGTTTCACGAACAGCACGGTCTTCGCATTCTCGACGTCGAGGATGGGCATGCCGTAGATCGGGCTCGTGGAGTCGGTCTTGGCGACCGGGTTGGTCACGTCGTTGGCGCCGATCACGAAGGCGACGTCGGTCGAGGCGAAGTCGCGGTTGATCTCCTCGAGCTCGAATACGTCGTCGTAGGGCACGTTGGCCTCGGCCAGGAGCACGTTCATGTGCCCCGGCATGCGCCCCGCGACCGGGTGGATCGCATAACGCACCTTGACCCCGTCCTTCTTGAGCAGATCCGCCATCTCGCGCAACGCATGCTGCGCCTGGGCGACCGCCATGCCGTAGCCGGGCACGATGATGACCGAGCTCGCGTTCTTCATGATGAAGGCGGCGTCGTCCGCCGAGCCCGACTTCACCGTGCGGTCCTTCGCACCCGGGCCCGCGGCCGCCGTCCCCTCGCCGCCGAAGCCGCCCAGGATCACGTTGAAGATCGAGCGGTTCATGCCCTTGCACATGATGTAGCTCAGGATGGCACCCGACGAGCCGACCAGCGCTCCGGTCACGATCAGGAGGTTGTTCTCGAGGGTGAAGCCGATGCCCGCCGCGGCCCAGCCCGAGTAGCTGTTCAGCATCGAGATCACGACCGGCATGTCGGCGCCGCCGATGGGAACGATCAGGAGGAAGCCGAGTGCGAGCGAGAGCAGCACGATGAGCCAGAAGGCGATGCCGAGGCCGGTCGCGACGAACCACACGATGAGCCCGACCAAGGCGATCCCGAGCAGCGCGTTGAGCGGATGCTGGCCGGGGAAGGTGAGCGGGTTGCCCGAGAGCAGCCCCTGGAGCTTTCCGAACGCGATGATCGAGCCCGTGAAGGTGACGGCGCCGATCGCGGTGCCGAGGCTCATCTCGATCAGGCTCTCGAGCCGGATGCCGTGCTCGCCCATGATGCCGTAGGCGGAGGGGTTGTAGAACGCCGCCGCCGCCACGCACACCGCGGCCAAGCCCACCAGCGAGTGGAACGCGGCCACGAGCTGGGGCAGCGCCGTCATCTGGATGCGCCACGAGATGAAGGTGCCGACCGCGCCGCCGATCAGGATTCCGACCGCGATCAGCCAGTAGCTCACCACGCCGGGCGAGGCGAGCGTGGTCGCGATCGCGATCACCATGCCGACGATGCCGAGGAGGTTGCCGCGCCTGGCACTTTCCGGCGAGGCAAGCCCGCGCAAGGCCAGGATGAAGCAGACCGAGGCGACGAGATAGGCGATGGCTGCGAGATTGCCGCTCATGGTTCGATCCCCCGCCCGCCTATTTCTTCTTCCGGAACATCTGGAGCATGCGCTGGGTCACGATGAAGCCGCCGAAGATGTTGACCGAGGCGAGCGCCACCGCGACGAAGCCCATGATGGTCGAGAAATGGAAGCCGCCCGGCCCGGCCGCGATCATGGCGCCGACGATGATCACGCTCGAGATCGCGTTGGTCACCGACATGAGCGGCGAATGGAGCGCCGGCGTCACCTTCCACACCACGTAATAGCCGATGAAGCAGGCGAGCACGAACACGGTCAGGCCCATGACCGCGGGGTTGAGCCCGTGGCTGTTCGACTGCTGCACCACCAGGAGCGTCGTCTCGTTGGTGAGGCGCGCCGCCTCGTCCGCGAGCTGCTTGGCACTCTCGGCCAGTGCCGCGGCGTGATGGGAAAGGGTGGTCGTGTCCATGATGGCCCCCGGGAAGCGGCCTTACGCCGTGCCGCCGAAATTCGGATGGACGACCTTGCCGTCGCGGGTCAGGAGCGTGCCCTGCACCAGCTCGTCGTCCCATTTGATCTCGAGCCCGCCGCCTTCCTTCTTGGCGAAGGGAGCGAGGAAATTGTAGAGGTTGCGCGCGAACAGCGCCGAGGCGTCGACCGCGATGCGGCTCGGGTAGTTTTCGTGGCCGACGATGGTGACGCCGTGCTTCACGACCACCTTGCCGAGCTCGGAGAGCGGGCAATTGCCGCCCGCCTCGACCGCGAGATCGACGATCACCGCGCCGGGCTTCATCTCCTTGACCATGTCCTCGCTGATGAGCACCGGCGCGGGCCGGCCCGGGATCAGCGCGGTGGTGATCGCGATGTCCTGCTTCTTCAAGGTCTCGCGCAGCACCTGGGCCTGTTTCTGCTTGTACTCCTCGCTCATCTCCTTGGCGTAGCCGCCCGCGGTCTCGGCCTCCTTGGTCGCGGCCGCGTCGACCTCGACGAAGGTGGCGCCGAGGGACTGAACCTGCTCCTTGACCGCCGGGCGCACGTCGTAGCCCGAGACCACGGCGCCGAGCCGGCGCGCGGTCGCGATCGCCTGGAGGCCGGCGACGCCCACACCCATCACGATCACGCGCGCGGGGGCGACCGTGCCGGCGGCCGTCATCATCATCGGGAAGGCCTTGCCGAACTCGACCGCGGCGTCGAGCACCGCCTTGTAGCCCGCGAGGTTCGCTTGGGACGACAGCACGTCCATGGATTGCGCGCGGCTGATGCGCGGCATGAGCTCCATGGCGAAGGCGGCGACGCCGGCCTTGGCGTAGTCCGCGATGCGCGCCTTGTCGCCGTAGGGATTGAGCATGGCCAGGAGCAGGGCGCCCGATTTCACGAGCGACAATTCGTCGAGCCCGTCCGCCGCCGAGAGGGGCGCGCGTACCTTGAGCACGATGTCCGCGTCGCCGAGTGCGGTCTTCGCGTCGGGCGCGATCTGCGCCCCCGCCGCGCGATAGGCCTCGTCGGTGAAGGAAGCGCCGCTCCCGGCACCCGCCTCGACCGCGACCTCGAGGCCGAGGCCGACGAAGCGCTTCACCGTCTCCGGCGTGGCGGCCACGCGCAGCTCATGCGCCCGGCGCTCTTTGGGTATGCCGATTTTCATGCCACTCGTCCGCTGACCGTTCAGGCTGGCGGCCCCTGGAGAGCCCGTTTAGAGGGCGACACAATGCCCCCTCGGGCGCGGTTTGTGAAGTGCTACTTCCCGGCCGCCGGTGCCATGATCTGGATCAGTTGGGGATCGGCAATTCTTGCGCCTTCAAGGCCGAAGTTTGGCGCTTCGCAAGATTTTTCTCGTCGAAATCCGCGATCAGCTCGTGAAACAGCCGGTGCCAGTTGATCTCCGCCTGGAGGTGGAGAAACACCGAGCCGAGCCCGATCGCCGCACGGTCCATGAGCACGAATTCGCGCGGCGGGGTCACGCCGCCGAGCCGGCGCAGCTCCTTGTGCACCTTGCCCGCGACCTCGGCGCCGTAGAGGCCGGAATTGGTCTCCTCGATCGCGCGCGCGCGGTCCTCCATCAGGGGCGCGTAGATGAAGCGCGCCCAGATGTTGAGCGCCTCGAGCACCTCCTTCGAGAGGTTCGCGAAACCCCAGGTCTCGTAGGCATGCACCGCGAGCGCCCGGTCGCCCCGGTCGAGCGCCCAATAGAGGTCGATCACGCCGCGCACGAAGCGCGCGTGGAACACGCGGACGCAGCCGAAATCCATCAGGTTGATCGAGCCGTCGGGCTTGACCGTGTAGTTGCCGAGATGGGGATCGCCATGGATCACGCCGTAGAAATAGAACGGCACGTACCAAGCGCGGAACATGTTGTGCGCGACCGCGTTGCGCCGCGCGGCCGGCCAGGACTTGCACTCGAGGAGCGGCGCGCCCTCGAGCCAATTCATGGTGAGCAGGCGTCGGGTCGAAAGCGAGGCGACCGGCGCCGGCACGCGCACGTGCCGCTCCTTCCTGAGCATCTCGCCATAGAGGCGCATGTGCTTCGCCTCGCGCTCGTAATCGAGCTCCTCGCTCAGGCGCTCGGCGAGCTCGGCGTGGATGTTCTTGGTCTGGATCGCGCGGTCGCCGCGCTCGTAGAGGGCGAAGATGAGCTTGAGCTGGCGCAAGTCCGCCGCGACGGTCGAGGCCATCTCGGGATATTGGAGCTTGCAGGCAAGCGCCGCGCCGTCGAGGGCGACCGCGCGGTGCACCTGGCCCAACGAGGCGGCGCGCGCGGCGTTGCGCTCGAAGGATTTGAATTTCCGCTCCCAATCGGGCCCGAGCTCGGCCGCCATGCGGCGCTTGACGAAGGGCCAGCCCATGGCGGGCGCGTTCGCCTGGAGGGTCGAGAGCTCCTTGACGTATTCGCGCGGCAGCGCCTCGGGGATGGTCGAGAGGAGCTGCGCCACCTTCATGAGCGGGCCCTTGAGCCCGCCCAGGGCCGCGGCCAGCTCCGCCGCGTGGCGCTTGCGGTCGATCTCGAAGCCGAGATAGCGCTTCCCGGCGAGCTCGACCGCGAGCCCGCCCACCGCGCGCCCGACCCGCGCATAGCGTTTCATGCGCCCGCCGAAGCTGCTCGCCTCGGTCTCGGGACGCGCCGTCTCCGGCCGGCCGGCGGACCGGCGCGCGGCCATCAGGCGTCCTTCTCGAGCTCGTCGATGAAGCGGCCCACGAGCGAAAGGCCGCGCGCCCAGAAGGCCGGGTCCGACGCATCGAGGCCGAAGGGGGCGAGCAATTCCTTGTGATGGAGCGAGCCGCCCGCGCGCAGCATGTCGAGATATTTCTTCTGGAAGCCCGCCTCGGCGCGCTCATAGACCGAATAGAGCGAGTTCACCAGGCAATCGCCGAAGGCGTACGCGTAGACGTAGAAGGGCGAATGGATGAAGTGCGGAATGTAGGCCCAATAGGCGCGGTAATCCTCGTCGAACGCGAAGGCGTCGCCGAGGCTCGCGCGTTGCGCTTCCATCCAGATGGCGCCGATGCGCTCTGCCGTGAGCTCGCCCGAACGCCGCTCGGTATGCACGCCGCGCTCGAACTCGTAGAACGCGATCTGGCGCACCACCGTGTTGAGCATGTCCTCGACCTTGGACGCGATCATGACGCGGCGGCGCGCGGCGTCCTTCTCTCCGCGCAGCAGCGCCTGGAACGTCAGCATCTCGCCGAACACGCTCGCGGTCTCGGCCAGGGTCAAGGGCGTGTCCGAGAGGAAATAGCCCTGCCCCGCCGCCAAAAGCTGGTGCACGCCATGGCCGAGCTCGTGGGCGAGCGTCATGACGTCGCGCGTCTTCCCCTGATAATTGAGCAGCACGTAGGGATGGACCGCGGGCACGGTCGGGTGGCAGAAGGCGCCGGGCGATTTCCCCGGGCGCACGCGCGCGTCGATCCACGGCTTCGCGAAGAAATTCCCGACAAGATCGGCGAGCTCTGGCGAGAAGTCGCCATAGGCGCCGAGCACGGCGCGCTTCGCCGCGTCCCACGGGATCTCGCGGTTGTCGTCGGCGGGCAGTGGCGCGTTGCGGTCCCAATAGGCGAGCTTGTCGAGGCCGAGCCATTTCGCCTTGATGCGGTAATAGCGGTGCGAGAGCGAGGGGTACGCGTCGCGCACCGCCTTCACGAGGGCATCCACCACCGGCGCCTCGACCCGGTTCGCCAAATGGCGCGACGCCATGGGCGAATCGAAATGGCGCCACTTGTCCTCGACCTCCTTGTCCTTCGCGAGCGTGTTGGTAATGAGGGCGAAGAGGCGCTCGTTCTCGCCCAATACCTTGCCGAGCGCCTTCGCCGCCTCGCGCCGCGTCTCGCGCGCGGGCTCGGAGAGAAGATGCAGCGCCTCGGTCACGGTCAAATCCCTGCCGTCGACCGGAAAGCGCAAGCCGGCGAGCGTTTCGTCGAACAATCGTATCCAGGCCTGGCGCCCGACGACCGATTTCTCGTGCAGGAGACGCTCGGCCTCGTCCGAGAGCTGGTGCGGGCGGTATGCGCGCATGTCCCGGAGCCAGGGCGCGTAATGGGCGAGCGCCTTGGATGCGACGAGGGCCGCGAAGGGCGCGTCCTCGATGCGGCGCAGCTCGAGCTCGAAGAACAGCGTGTGGGCCGCGATGTCGGTGATGCGCTCGCGCAAATCCTGGCAGGTCCGCGCGACCTCGGGATCGGTCGTGTTCGCCTGCTGGCTCAGATCCGCATAGCTCCCGACCCGGCCCATGATCTCGGAGAGGCGCTCATAGGTCGCGATCGCGTCGGCCAGCGCCTTGGCGTCGAGCCCGGCGAGCTTCCCCTGGTAGTGCGCGGCGAACGCGGCCGAATTCCGCGCGCAATCCTCGAGGTCGCGTTTCAGCTCCGGCGCCGACGGGCCCGGATAAAGGTCGCGCAAATCCCATTCGGGCAGCATTCCGAGCGCCGGCTCGACGGCGCGCGCGCCCGCCGCGTCGGCCGTCGCCCTGTTGGCCCCCGCCGCCCCGGACACCGCCCTCTTCGACCCAGCCCCATCGAGCATGACTTCCCTCCGTCGCATCAGACGCATATAGGCCGTGATAGGGTGGGCGCCAAGCGCTTTCGGAATGGGGGTGCCCCGGCCCGATTTTTGCCGCTTCCCAAGCGGCGCGGCGCCATGCCAGAAATCCGGCGTCAGGGGAAAGGCGATGGATTACAAGTCGATACCGAACCTCCCGCGTCTGTTCTTCGAGCGCGCCGCCCAGGGCGGCGACAAGCCCTTCCTGTGGTCGAAGAGCCACGGCCAATACCGGCCCACGAGCTGGGCCGAGGCCGCGCGGCAGGTGAACCGGCTCGCGCGCGGCCTGCGCGCCCACGGGCTCGAGCGCGGCGACCGGGTGGCGCTCGTGGCCGAGAACCGCACCGAATGGGCGATCGCGGACCTGGCCATCATGGCGGCGGGGCTGATCGCGGTCCCGGGCTACATCACCAACACGGTCGACGATCACCGGCACATCCTCTCGAACGCGGGCGCCAAGGCGGCGATCGTCTCGACCCGGAAGCTCGCGGGCAATCTCCTGGCCGCGGCGGCGCTCACCCCCGGCATGCGCTTCGTGGTTTCGGTCGAGCCCCTGTCGCTCACCCAGCATCCGGGCGTCGACGTCTATTCCTGGGACGAGATGCTCGCGACCGGCGAAGCGCGCCCGAACGACGTGAGCGCCATCGTCGATTCGTTGAAGCGCTCGGACGTGTGCTGCATCATCCACACCTCTGGCACCGGCGGGACTCCGCGCGGGGTCGCGCTCAGCCATGGGGCGATCCTATGCAACTGCGCGGGCGCCGACGCGCTGCTCGCGAGCTTCGGCCTGAAGGACGAGATCTTCCTCTCGTTCCTGCCGCTCTCCCATTCCTACGAGCACATGGCCGGGCTGTTCTTCCCGATCGCGATCGGCGCCCAGATCTATTACGTCGAGGGGGCGGAGACGCTCGCCGCCAACATGGTCGAGGTGCGGCCCACGATCATGACCGCGGTGCCGCGCCTCTATGAGACGCTCCATACGCGCATCACGGCCGCGATCGCGCGCCAGGGCGGGCTCAAGGCGAAGCTGTTCTGGAAGGCGGTCGAGCTCGGCACCAAGCGCTATCGCGACCCGGCGAGCCTGGCGCTCTCCGAGCGCGCGCTCGACAAGCTGCTCGATCGCCTGGTGCGCGCGAAATTCAAGGCGCGCTTCGGCGGCCGGCTCAAGGCGCTGGTCTCGGGCGGCGCACCCTTGAACCCCGAGATCGGCCTCTTCTTCACCGCCCTCGGCCTGCGTTTGCTCCAGGGCTACGGCCAGACCGAATCGGCGCCGGTGATCAGCGTCAATCCGCCCGACAAGGTGAAGCTGCATACGGTCGGCCCGGCGCTCGAGGGAGTCGAGGTGCGCATCGCCGAGGACGGCGAGATTCTGGTGCGCGGCGAGCTCGTGATGCAGGGATATTGGAACGATCCCGAGGCGACGGCCCAGGTCTTGCGCGAGGGCTGGCTCCATACCGGCGACGTGGGCCGCCTCGACGAGGACGGCTACATCCAGATCACCGACCGCAAGAAGGACCTGATCGTGAATTCGGGCGGCGACAACATTTCGCCCCAACGCGTCGAGGGGTTTTTGACCCTCGAGCCCGAGATCGCCCAGGCGATGGTGTCGGGCGACAAGCGGCCCTATCTCGTGGCGGCGCTCGTACCACGCGAGGAGTTCTGGAAGAGCTGGGCGGCGCGGCACGGGAAGGAGCCGTCGCTCGCGGCGCTCGCGTCCGATCGCGCATTCGAGGAAGCGCTCGCCGCCGCGGTCGAGCGCGTCAACGCGAAACTCTCCCTCATCGAGCGCGTGCGGCACTTCGTCATCGTGCCCGAGCCCTTCTCGATCGAGAACAACATGCTCACGCCCTCGCTCAAAATCCGCCGCCATGTGATCCGCAAGGCCTATGGCGCGGCCCTCGAGGCGCTATATTGACGCGCTAACGTCGAAAAGGAGTTTCCATGGCCGCCCAAGTTCCGCCCGAGATCGTCAAGTCGCTCGCCCCCACCGGTACGCTCCGCGTCGCAATGAATTACGGCAACGGGGTGCTGGCGCAAAAGGACCCCGCGACCGGCGAGGCGCGCGGCGTTTCGGCCGAGCTCGCGCGTGCGCTCGGAAAGCGTCTCGGCGTGCCCATCGCTTTCGTGCCTTACGATGCCGCGGGCAAGGTGACCGACGCGCTCAAGTCGGGGGCGTGGGATCTCGCGTTCCTCGCGATCGATCCGCAACGCGCGCGCGAGATCGACTTCACCCCGCCCTACGTGTTGATCGAGGGAACCTATCTGGTGCGCGCGGAGTCACCCTTGCGCGCCGCCGAAGAGGTCGACCGGCCGGGCGTGCGGATCGCGGTCGCCAAGGGTGCGGCCTACGAGCTCTATCTCACCCGCACGCTCAAGCACGCGACGCTGGTGCGCGAGCCGAGCGGGCGCGACGCCTTCGCGCTCTTCCTCAAGGAAGGGCTCGATGCCGCGGCGGGGGTCAAGCAGGCGGTCGTCGCTTTTGTCGCGAGCCAGCCCGGCTTGCGCGCCCTCTCGGGCCGCTTCATGGGCATCGAGCAGGCGATGTGCGTGCCCAAGGGGCGCGGCGGCGCCCTCGCCTATCTCACGAGCTTCATCGAGGAGATGAAGGCGTCGGGCTTCGTCTTGGACGCACTCAAGCAGAGCGGGCAGGGCGACGCGACGGTGGCGCCGGCGGCGCGCAATTGTCGTTGATTTGCGTTACTCTCAACTTCTATTGATTTTCTCGTCAGCTATGCCGACGGGAGAAGGCTGGTTTGGTCGAGTGTAGCGTTTAAGTTCAATACGAACGTTCCTCGAACAGGGTGAAAGTTATTTGAGACGACTAAATAGGTGAGTTTATAACGACCCTCGCCTGAAATCCTTGGAAGAAACTCTGTTGAATCTGAAAAAGAATTTACCTGAACTACAGTTGGCAAGTTATGCAATATAAAAAACGCATCAAATGGACGCCTCGCAAGTGGCGCTATCCCAACGCCAGGGAGCA
The DNA here is from genome assembly GCA_035509415.1 of Alphaproteobacteria bacterium. Taxonomy (GTDB): domain Bacteria; phylum Pseudomonadota; class Alphaproteobacteria; order JACZXZ01; family JACZXZ01; genus DATJLQ01. The sequence continues at coordinate 4,825 of DATJLQ010000140.1, read as the reverse complement.
TGGTGCCGGCCCATTTGAATTCAATAATCTTGAGCGGGAGCGACTCACCAGAGCCGAGATCCTCTGCATTCTCGAGGTAAACGTAACAATTTTGTGCAGTCTTGGTGTGATGCCTATTATGCACGTTGATATGGAAGTACCGGCCAGTTAGATCGTCAGGGCGCCGGGCGTCGCTAAATTGGGCCCCGTCCCTTTCGAGTATTAGCTCATTTTGCCATCCTGGATCCCAGTTTCGCTCACGGATTTTGTCCGCGATGACATTAGGCAATGTGTGTCTGTCGGTAAATCGAATTGCATTTGCCTGAAGGAATCGAATAATCCCGTCGTCTGGCTTTACACCACTTTCCTGTAGCGCAATGACATCTAGCTCGAGAAACGAGGCAATCGAAAGCTCTTGATGGGAGAAGAGTGACCCACGGTATTCGTCCGTTTCCGGATTGGCGAGACGTTCGCGCTTAAAATCAACGAAGATAAAATATTCTGAGCTACGTAATTGCTCAAATATGTTCTCACGCAGTCCGCGAAGGGTTTGCTCGGTGACTGCTACATAGGGGTCGAATCCGAGATTGCGTACCCTCTCGGCAATTTCCCGTGCAATCTTCTCTTCTTCGGAACCGCGGGCTTGACCGCAGCTGATAAATACTCTTGCCGCGTTAGATATACGACTTTCTAACATTCCGAATGCCTCGTTGGAGCTGCGCTGCAGACTTATCTAAATATGAGTATAATTCTCGGCCAATCACAACAGTTTGACGTCAATCGCCCGTCCTTACCTGGGTGTAACTTGTGGTGTCGGGCCTCGCTTCATCGACGGGCGCAAGAGGATGACCCGGACCCCCCGCGGCCGGGCAATTTCTTGACAAGGCCGCCACGCGCCTCACATGCAATCTTGCGTTTTGCGCCGGCCCCGATCGGGTCGATTGCAAGGGGCGCGAAATAAAATTACGCTCCTTGGGAGACGCCGGGTCAAGGCGCCGAATCGAGAGGTCCGCCCGAGACGCCTGCCCGAGACGCTAACGCGACCCGTGAGATCGAGCCGCTGGGGAGTTGCGACGCATGGCCTTGGCCGCAGTCACCCTCGACCGCAAAGTCACCCTCGACGACAAATACGCGCTCGAGCGCGGCCGCGTCTTCCTGACCGGGACCCAGGCGCTGATCCGCCTTCCCATGATGCAGCGCGCGCGCGACCGGGCGGCCGGGCTCGAGACCGCCTGCTTCATCTCGGGCTATCGCGGCTCGCCCTTGGGCGGCGTCGACCAGGCCCTGTGGCAGGCGCGCCGCTTCGTCGAGAAGAACCACATCCATTTCCAGCCCGGGGTCAACGAGGATTTGGCGGCGACCGCCGTCTGGGGCAGCCAGCAGGTGGGCCTGGCGCCGGGCGCCAAGTACGACGGCGTCTTCGCCATGTGGTACGGCAAGGGGCCGGGGGTCGACCGCTCGGGCGACGTGTTCCGCCACGCGAATTTCGCCGGCACCTCGCCCCATGGCGGCGTGCTGGCGCTTGCGGGCGACGACCACGCGGCCAAATCCTCGACCGTGCCGCACCAGAGCGAGTTCGCCTTCGTGAGCGCCATGATCCCGGTGCTCAATCCCGCGGGCGTGCAGGAATTCCTCGATCTCGGGCTTTACGGTTGGGCGATGTCACGTTACGCCGGCACCTGGGTCGGCTTCAAATGCGTCGCCGACACGGTCGAGGGCTCGGCCGTCTGCGCGGTCGACCCGCACCGGGTCGAGATCGCGCTGCCCGAGGATTTCGAGCTGCCGCCGGGCGGGCTCAACATCCGCTGGCCCGACCATTGGATGGTGCAAGAAGAGCGCCTGATGCGCTGGAAGCTCGCGGCGGCGCGGGCCTTCGCGCGCGCGAACCGGCTCGACCGGACGGTGATCGACGGGCCGAAGCGCCGGCTCGGCATTGTCACCACCGGGAAGTCCTATCTCGACGTGCGCCAGGCGCTCGACGATCTTGGGATCGGCGAGCGCGAGGCGGCGGAGATCGGGCTTTCGGTCTACAAGGTGGCGCTCGCCTGGCCGCTCGAGCCCGAGGGGGCGCTCGAATTCGCGCGCGGCCTCGAGGAAATTCTGGTCGTCGAGGAGAAGCGCTCGCTCCTCGAGAGCCAGCTCAAGGAGCTGCTTTACGACCGGCTCGAAGGCACGAAGCCGCGTATCGTCGGAAAGCGCGATGAGGCGGGGAACGTGCTCTTGCCCGAATACGACGAGCTCTCGCCCGCGATGGTCGCGCGCGCGCTCGCGGGCCGCCTCGGCCGGTTTCATGCCAGCGCGCGCATCGACGCCCATCTCGCCTTCCTCGACCAGAAGGAAGCGAGCCTGCGCTCGAACCAGCCCGAGTTCCGGCGCGTGCCCTATTTCTGCTCGGGCTGCCCGCACAACAGCTCGACCGTGGTGCCCGAGGGGAGCCGCGCGCTCGCCGGCATCGGCTGCCATTTCATGGCGCTCTACATGGACCGGCGCACCGAGACCTTCTCCCACATGGGCGGCGAGGGTGCGGCGTGGATCGGCCAGGCGCCCTTCACCCAAGAGCCCCACGTCTTCGCCAACATGGGCGACGGCACCTACTTCCACTCGGGCTACATGGCGCTACGCGCCGCGGTCGCGGCCAACGTCAACATCACCTACAAGATCCTGTTCAACGACGCGGTCGCCATGACCGGCGGCCAGCCGGTCGAGGGCCATCTGGGCGTCGCCTCGATCACGCGCCAGGTCGCGGCCGAGGGAGTGAAGCGCATCGCCGTCGTCTCGGACGAGCCGGACAAGTACCCGGCCGGCACGGATTTCGCGCCCGGGGTCACGATCCATCATCGCAGCCAACTCGACGAAGTGCAGAAGGAGCTGCGCCAATGGCAGGGCGTCTCGGTCCTCGTCTACGACCAGACCTGCGCCGCCGAGAAGCGCCGGCGCCGGAAGCGCGGCACCTTCCCCGATCCCGCCAAGCGCGCCTTCGTCAACGAGGCGGTGTGCGAGGGCTGCGGCGACTGCAACGCGAAATCCAACTGCCTCTCGGTGATTCCGGTCGAGACCGAATTTGGCCGCAAGCGCCAGATCGACCAATCCTCCTGCAACAAGGATTTCTCCTGCGTCAACGGCTTCTGCCCGAGCTTCGTCACGGTTCATGGCGGCGGCTTGCGCAAGAGCAAGGGCGCCGCGGCCGCGGCGGATCCGTTCGCAAGCTTGCCCGAGCCGAAACTCCCCGAGCTCGGCACCGAGCCCTATAACATCCTCGTCACCGGCGTGGGCGGCACCGGCGTGGTGACCGTGGGCGCCGTGCTCGGCATGGCGGCACACATCGAAGGCAAAGGCGTAAAAATCCTCGACATGACCGGCCTCGCGCAGAAGGGCGGCGCGGTCATGAGCCATCTGCGCATCGCGCGCGACCCGGAGGCGATCCACGCGGCGCGCATCGCGACCGGCGACGCCCATGCGGTGATCGCGTGCGACATCGTGGTGGCGGCGAGCCGCGAAGCGCGCGCCGTCACGCGCGACGGCGTCACGCGCGTCGCCCTCAACAGCCACGAGACGCCGACCGGCGATTTCATGCGCAAGCCCGACCTGACCTTTCCGGCTGCGGCGCTCGAGCAGGCGATCGAGGCGGGCGTGGGCGGGCGCGCCGTCGCGTCGGTCGATGCCACGCGCCTCGCGACCCGGCTCATGGGCGATTCGATCGCGACCAACCCGTTCATGATGGGCTTCGCCTATCAACGCGGGCTGATCCCGGTCTCGGAAGACGCGATCTTCAAGGCGATCGAGCTCAACGGCGTCGCCGCCGAGCAGAACCGGCGCGCGTTCCTGTGGGGCCGGCTCGCGGCTCACGATCCCGCCGCGACCGAGCGTGCCGCGGCCCCCCAAGCGCCCGCCCCCGCGCGCGTCCTCTCGGCGAGCCTCGAGGAGACGATCGAACGGCGCGCGCGCCAGCTCACCGCCTATCAGAACGCGGGCCTCGCCAAGCGCTACCGCGATCTCGTCCAGCGCGTGCGCGCGGCTGAATCCGAGAACGCGCCGGGCCTGAGCGGGCTCGCGGAATCGGTCGCGCGGAATTACTACAAGCTCCTCGCCTACAAGGACGAGTACGAGGTCGCGCGGCTTTACACGGACGGCACGTTCGAGGCGGCGCTCCACGAGCGCTTCGCGGGCGACTACCGACTGCGCTTCCATTTGGCGCCGCCCTTGCTCGCGCGGCGCAACCCGGCGACGGGCGAGCTCGAGAAGCGCGAATACGGCGCCTGGATCCTCAACGCGTTCCGCCTGCTCGCGTCCCTCAAGGGGCTACGCGGCACCTGGCTCGATCCCTTCGGCCACACGACGGAGCGGAAGCGCGAGCGCGCGCTCATCGCGGAATACGAGCGCGTGGTGGACGAGCTCGTGGCGCGCCTCAGTCACGACAACCATGCGTTGGCGCTCGAGATCGCCTCGATCCCCGAGCAAATTCGCGGCTACGGCCACGTCAAGGAACGCGCGATCGATTTGGCCAAAGCGCGCGAGGCCGAGCTCCTCGCCGCCTTCCGCGCGCCGCCCGCCCAACGCACGGCGGCGGAGTGACGATTCGATCATATTGACGAAACCGATAATTTCCTCCATGGTGAGCTACCACATGTGGGCTGAACAAAAATAGAACCATACCAGCTGAAGGGGAGATTGATGTCGGACTTAAAACCAGGCGCGGTTATCGGCGTTCTTTGCGAGACAAAGCCCGGTCCCTTCTCGGGCGAGCGCCTAATCAGCTTTGAAGCAGTGAACGGAGCTGTAAGCGGTTTTGTTCAGGAAAGCGAGTTGCGCGAGGTTGGGGCCGGAAAGTGGTACGTACGTGCCATAG
>DATJLQ010000139.1:0-24242 GCA_035509415.1 Alphaproteobacteria bacterium | reverse complement strand
CCCGACGCCTCGAGCCCCTCGATGGTGCCGCGCCGGTCGCCCTCGTTCTTGATCTGGTTGAGCTTGAACTTGCCCTCGAGGCGCTCGATCGGCATCTCGAACGCGACGATGCCGCGTTGCATGCCGTCCAGATATTTCTCGGGCTGATCGGCGAGGCTCCAGGGCCGCGCCATCCCGCCCTCGTAAAGCGAAACCATGCGCTCGAGGAGTGCGCGCACCGCCTTTGGATCGTCGATCGCGCGTGGCCGGCCGCTCGCATGCACCGCCGTGTAGAGCCAGGTCGGCACCGCGTTCTTGGACGCGTACCAGGAGGGCGACACATAGGCATGGATGCCGGCGAAGATCGCGAGCGCCGTGCCCGCGCCGTCGAACAGCCCGGCGTGCGGGTTGAGGCGCGCGACGTGGCCCAGGATGGTGCCCTTCGGCCCGCGCGACCGGTCGACCAGCAAGGGAATGTGGGTCGCGAACGGCGCGCCCTCGGCGATGCCGACCAGCGTCGCGAAGCTGTTTTGCTCCATGAAATCGTGGAGCGTCGCGAGGTCCTCGACCTCGAAGCCCTTGGGAATGTACATGGCCCCTCCTCCCGACCCTGTTTTACCAGAGAACGAGGGTTTGCGAAGGACCGTCCTGGAAGGGTTGCAGGCCAGGCACGCCGAGCGGCCCGGTGCCGTCCCTCAGCGCCGCTCGACCACGAGCTTCTTGACCTCGCCGATCGCCTTCGCGGGGTTCAGGTGCTTCGGGCAGGTCTGGGTGCAGTTCATGATCGTGTGGCAGCGATAGAGGCGGAACGGATCCTCGAGCGCGTCGAGCCGCTCGCCCGCACTCTCGTCGCGGCTGTCGGCGATCCAGCGATAGGCCTGGAGCAGGGCCGCGGGGCCGAGATAGCGCTCGCTGTTCCACCAATAGCTCGGGCACGAGGTCGAGCAGCAGGCGCACAGGATGCACTCGTAGAGCCCGTCGAGCTTGGCGCGCTCCTCGGGCGACTGCAGACGCTCGCGGTCGGGTGCGGCACTTTCGGTCTTGATCCAGGGCTCGATCGAGGCGTGCTGCGCGTAGAACCGGGTCATGTCGGGGACGAGATCCTTCACCACCGCTAAATGCGGCAGCGGATAGATTTTCACGTCGTCCTTCACGTCCTCGATCGGCTTGGTGCAGGCGAGGGTGTTCTGGCCGTCGATGTTCATGGCGCAGCTGCCGCACACGCCCTCGCGGCACGAGCGGCGGAAGGTGAGGGTCGCATCGACCTCGTTCTTGATCTTGATGAGGGCGTCGAGCACCATCGGCCCGGTCGCGGCGAGGTCGAGCGTGTAGGTGTCGACGCGCGGATTCTCCTGCTGCGCGCCCTCCTCGGCGGCACTCCAGCGGTAGATCTTGAAGCGCCGCGGATTCTTCGCACCCTTAGGTGCCGGATGCACCGTGCCGGGTCCGATCTTCGAGTTGGCGGGCAGCGCGAATTCGACCATGCGAGCGATCCTCTAGGCGCTCAATAGACCCGCGCCTTGGGCGGGAAGGACTGGACTTCGTTGGTGAGCGGCTGCATGTGCACCGGCCGGTCCGAGTGGCGGGTCTTGCCGCTCTCGTCCATCCACACCAGCGAGTGCTTCATCCAGTTCTTGTCGTCGCGCTCGGGGAAATCCTCGCGCGCGTGCGCGCCGCGGCTCTCGGTGCGCCACACGGCGGACGACATCGTGCACACGGCCTGCGCGAGCAGATTGTCGAGCTCGAGCGTCTCGACGAGGTCGCTGTTCCAGACCAGGCTGCGGTCCGAGACCTTGAGGTCGCCGCGCTTCTGCCAGCACGCCTCGAGCTTCTTGAGCCCGTCGGCGAGCGTCGTCCCGGTGCGGAACACGGCGCAGTCGTTCTGCATGATACGCTGCATCTCGAGCCGTAACGACGCGGTCGGGGTCGAGCCCGAGGCGTGGCGCAGCCTGTCGAAGCGCTCGAGCGCCGGCTCGCCCGCGTTCTTCGGCAACGGCTTCAGCCCCTCGCCGGGGGTGACGATCTCGGCCGCGCGATTGGCGGCCGCGCGCCCGAACACCACGAGGTCGAGGAGCGAGTTGGAGCCGAGCCGGTTCGCCCCGTGCACCGAGACGCAAGCCGCCTCGCCGATCGCCATGAGCCCGTGCACCACGCGGTCGGGATCGCCGTCGACGCGGGTCAGCGCCTCGCCGCGATAATTGGTCGGAATGCCGCCCATGTTGTAGTGGCAGGTCGGCAGCACCGGGATCGGCTCGCGCGTCACGTCGACGCCCGAGAAGATCTTCGCGGTCTCCGAGATGCCTGGCAGCCGCTCGTGCAGCACCTTGGGATCGAGATGCTCCAAGTGCAGCAGCACGTGGTCCTTCAAGGGCCCGCAGCCGCGCCCCTCGCGAATTTCGATCGTGCTCGCGCGGCTCACCACGTCGCGCGACGCGAGGTCCTTGGCGTGGGGCGCGTAGCGCTCCATGTAGCGCTCGCCCTCGGAATTGGTGAGATAGCCGCCCTCGCCGCGCGCCCCCTCGGTGATCAGGCAGCCGGCGCCGTAGATGCCGGTCGGATGGAACTGGACGAACTCCATGTCCTCGAGCGGAAGATTCGCGCGCAGCACCATGGCGTTGCCGTCGCCGGTGCAGGTATGCGCCGAGGTGCAGGAGAAGTAGGCGCGCCCGTAGCCGCCCGTCGCCATGATCACGAGTGCCGCGTGGAAGCGGTGGATGGTGCCGTCATCGAGGTTCCAGGCCATGACGCCGCATACCGCGCCGTCGTCGCTCACGATCAGGTCGAGCGCCACGTACTCGATGAAGAACTCGGTCTTGTGCCTGAGCGCCTGGCCGTAGAGCGTGTGCAGGATCGCGTGGCCGGTGCGGTCGGCGGCGGCGCAGGTGCGCTGCGCGGTACCCTCGCCGAAGCGCGTGGTCATGCCGCCGAACGGACGCTGGTAGATCTTGCCCGCCTCGGTGCGCGAGAACGGCACGCCGTAATGCTCGAGCTCGATCACCGCCGGGATCGCCTCGCGGCACATATATTCGATCGCGTCCTGGTCGCCGAGCCAGTCGGCGCCCTTGACCGTGTCGTACATGTGCCAGCGCCAATCGTCCTCGCCCATGTTGCCGAGGGCGGCCGAGATGCCGCCCTGCGCGGCGACCGTGTGGCTGCGCGTCGGAAACACCTTGGTGATGCACGCGGTCTTGAGCCCCTTCTCGGAGATTCCGAGGGTCGCGCGCAGGCCGGCGCCGCCGGCCCCCACCACCACGACGTCATAGACGTGATCGACGATATCGTAGGCCTGGGTCATCGCCGTCAGCCTCCGACCGCGATCTTGAGTACGAGCACGATGGCGCCCACGGCGGCGAGCACGGCCGCGAACTTGACCGCGATCAGGAGCGCCATCTTGCGCCACGCCGTGTGGATGTAATCCTCGATGATGACCTGGAGGCCGAGCTGGCCATGGTGGAAGCCCGCCGCGATCAGGAGGATCATGAGCGTTGCATCGATGGGCTTGCCGAGCCAGGCGGCGGCCTGGGCGCCGTCGGCGCCGGTAAGCGCCACGGCATTGTACACGAACCAGAGCGAGAGCGGCACCAGCGCCACCGCGGTGAGCCGCTGCATCCACCAGTGCGCGGCACCTTCCTTGGCCGAGCCGAGGCCGCGCACGCGCTGGAGGGGCGAGCTCAAGCCGCTCATCACCACGCTCCGAGCATGGCATAGCCCGCGGTCCACACGACGAGCGTGAGCGCGACCGAGCCCGCGAGCACGATCCAGGCGAAGCGCTGCACGGACTTCACCTCGTAGCCGATGCCCGTGTCCCACACGAGGTGGCGCAGGCCGTTGAGGAGATGGAAGAAGAGCGACCAGGTCCAGCCGAACAGCAGCAGGCGCCCGATGAAGGAGCCGATGAAATGCTGCAAGGTGAGGAACGCGGCGGGCCCGGAGGCGAGTGCCGCGATCCACCACAGCAGCAGCAGCATTCCCGCCGCGAGCGCCATGCCCGACGCGCGATGCAGCATCGACGCCATCATGCTGACCGGCCAGCGGTAGATTTGCAAATGCGGAGAGAGGGGCCGGTTGGAAACGGTCATCGGAATGCCCATGCACGCGCTCAGGCAAAGCGGGGGGAAGAATCGGCGCCTGGCGTCGAGACCCGGGAAGTCCCTCTCGGCTCGGCGCGGTTCGTTCTAGGCCGTCGCCCCTTTCGAGTCAATCTTCGGCGTTGCAATATGAGCCTCGTGGAGCGCGATTCGGCGCGTCCACGCGGGGACTTGGCGCCGACGCTCTGGCATACCAGAGACAAGGGCCGTAGCAGCCGCAGCAAAGCTGGGGACGGGCTTCCGGAACGCGCGCGCGGTGCCTATAGTCGCCGGGCCGAAGGGGCCGAGGAGTGCCGGCGCCCGCGCGAGCGCGTGGGCGCGCGGGACGAAGGCGGAACGCTGGCGGGAGAGAATTGGATGGCTTCGAGCGCTCAGCCGACGGTGCCTCGCACGAGCGGCCGGGGCGTCACCCGGCTCGAGGCGCTCGCCTTCCTCGCCTTCGTCATGCTCATGGCATGGCCGTTCGGCACCTACACGCGCCCGCCCTTCGACGACGAGATATTCACGCTCGGCTACATCCACGAGGCGAATCTGCGCGCCATCTTCTCGACCGGCCTCACCGGGATCGAGATCCATCCCTTCTTCTCCTACGCCTGGTATCGCGTGCTGAGCGACCTGGGCCTGGCCCTCTGGGCGATGCGCAGCGTGAGCTTGCTCCTGAGCGCGAGCGCGTTTCTCTTTGTGCTCGACCTCACGCTGCGCGCACAGGCGGCGCCGAACGCGGCCGCGCGCGTCTCGATCCTGTTCCTGTTCGCGACCTTTCCGTTGCTCTACGGCGTGGGCGACGCGTTGCGCTGGTATCCGATCCTGGCCTTCGAGGTGGCGCTTTTCTTCCGGCTCGAGCTCCGGCGCGACGCGCCGACGATCGCCGGCGGGCTCCTGCTCGGGCTCGCGGCGTCGACCAATTACCTCGCGATCTTCGCCTACGTCGGCTTCGCCGTGCGCCGCTACGCGTTGAAGCGCCGCTTCGAGCTTCGCGCCGACGCGCCGTTCCATCTCGCGATGCTGCTGACCGCGTGGCCCGGTCTCGTCAATTTCGCCATGGCATTCGACCGGCCGGGCAGCGCCGACGTATCGAAGACTTTCTTGGAGCACGTCTCGATCCTGGCCGGCCTCGCGGGCTTCGCCCAGGCAGCACTCGGCTTCTTCGGCGGCTACCGGCTCGGCCTCTTCAACGGAGCGCTCGCGCTCCCGTTCGTGGCCCTGCTGCTCGCGAGCCTCGCGGCGCTCTACGGCTGGCTCCGGCGCGCCCGCGGCGAAAGCGCTTCGGAGGACGCGCGCGACCTGGTCTCGGTCGCGACGACGCTTATCGTGCTGAGCGCGCTCTACTCGCTCTTCACCTCGTTCGACCGCGGCCGCGCGCTCCTGTTCGTGGCACCGTTCCTCTTGGGCTGCTTCGCGCTCGGCTATTGGCGCCTCAAGCTCGCCGCGCGGTGGCAAGCCTGGCCGCTCGCCTTCGTGGCATTGCTGCTTTATTCGGCGGCCCTCGGCGCGGGTCGCCTCACCGACGAGCCGTTCAAGCGCGACCTCGCGATTCCGTTCGACGAGGTGGCCCAATTCGTCGCCGACAACACCAGCGGCGATGTGCTGGTTGCGAGCTCGGAGCCGGTGAGCCAATGGCTGCTCGAGGAAAAAGGCTATTGCACGATCGGATGGGGTCGCAAGCCGCAATGCCTTGCGCGCGGCCTCGCGCCGTTCCACGACATCGTCGTCGTGCGCAATCAAGAATTCCTCACCCAGCCCCGGCTCGAGAAGATCGCGCGCGAGGTCGCGGCCGAGCGCCAACTGGTCGCGCGCGCGGAATTCGGGCGCGACCGCACGGCCCGGCTCAAGACCCTGCTGACCGGAACCCCGCTCAGTCCGTGGCTCGTCACGGTCGAGATTTACCGCTGAGGGCGCGAGATTTTGTGCATAAGCTTGTGGATAGTGCGTGCGGCGTTTGTGTGAAATCCGAAATCTATTCACAAGATTCTTGACGGTTACTTGACTTTTTTGTTGTCGTCCCCGGTCGCCCCCGTCAGGATATTTCCCGGTGCAGATCGGCATTCCCTCTGCGCCGGTGTTCCGCGAATCACGAGCCTGCGCCAGCGCGCTCGTGAGGCCGGCTCCGGCGCGGAGCTTGCGGTGCCGCTTTCCGCTTGCGGAAGGCGGAGCCACCCGGGCCTCGGCCTCGGGGCCCTTCAACGGGCCGCGCGGCAGGGGATGCGAGGTGGCGAGGCCGTCGGATGACGAGCCGCAGGCCGCCGGCCGTCGCTCCTTCGGGAGCGCGGCGCGTGCAGGCTTCGGGGGGTCGGCTCCTCGCCCGGGAGCGCGGCGCCCCTTACGAGAGTGGTCGGCGCTTCGCGTCGATCAAGCTCGGTGCGGCGCGAGGAACGACGGTCCGCCGTGGGTCGGATCGGGCTCCGCCCAGAGCCGCTTCGACCCGTCAACCGTCGCGTCGGCGCGTTTCTCCCTGAGGCGCACCGGCTGGACGGCGGCGCAATCCGCATTGCCCCTGCACCGGGGTCTGCCCAGGCCCCTGGCGGCGTCGGAAGTGTCCCGCCCGGACACGAGAGCGCAAGTCCCGACTTGTGCTTCCGACGCCGCCTCCCTTTTCGGGACCCTGAATTTCGGAGCCCCTGCATCCGCATGGCGTCGGAAGTGTCCCGCAAGCGTTCGGCCCCGGCTCGAGAGCGCAAGTCCCGACTTGTGCTTCCGACGCCGCCTCCCTTTTCGGGGCCCTGAATTTCGGAGCCCCGGCATCCGCATGGCGTCGGAAGTGTCCCGCAAGCGTTCGGTCTCTGCACGAGAGCGCAAGTCCCGACTGCGGGCTTCCGACGCCGCCTCCCTTTTCGGGGCCCTGCAACCGTGTGGCGTCGGAAGTGTCCCGCAAGCGTTCGGTCTCGGCACGAGAGCGCAAGGCCCGACTTCGGGCTTCCGACGCCGCCTCCCTTTTCGGGACCCTGAATTTCGGAGCCCCGGCATCCGCATGGCGTCGGAAGTGTCCCGCAAGCGCTCGGCCCCAGCACGAGAGAATGCGGACGCGCGGTTGTGATCCGAAAAGCGCCGCGGCGCGGCGCGTTTACGCGTTTGTTTCGAGCGCGTCTAAGAGGCGCCGGTGGATAAGGGCGGGGATTTTTTGTGCGCGCTTTGTTGGCAACGGCGAAATTGCGCACAAGAATCTTCGCGCGCCGCGGCGTTTTCGATTGAATGCGCACGGCAACGGCGCGACGATTTCATCGGCACGGAAAGCGTCGGGGCGAGTAGGCCCGAGCGCGCGGCCGGGATCCTTCGGGTCTTGGCGCGGCGCGCCGGACGAAACCCCCGGGGCGCGGGACAGTCCTTCGGGACGGCCCGCGTCCGGCCCAGGCGACGGGAGGTCCTTCGGGACGCTCGTCGCCGCGCGGGAGGTCGAGCGATCGACCGACTGGTTCTTTTTCCGGATCGGCGTCGGACGCCTTCGGGCGTTTCGGGGCCGTCACGGGAGGCTGTCCGGCTCCGCGGAGCCGTGGCGGCTGTGGCGCGGAAATCGCCCCCGCAAGGGGACGAGGGACGCGACGGAAGGAGCTGGCACGGCCGCTCGGCGACCTCGCGACGGCGATCCTCCGCGAGGAGGATGCGAGCCGCCGGCTAAGCGACCGGCTCCGCGAGGAGCCGGACCCGAGTCCGGTACGCTCGAAAGCCCGGCCGCTTGTCCCTGCCGGGAGCTTCGGCTCCCGAGGCGCTGGAGGTGTCCCGCCCGGACACGCGCGTGGGTCGATCGCTTACGCTTCCGGCGCCTCGCTCATTCGGAACCGCGGATGCGCCGGCGCGCGTCCGCGGTTTCGCCTTTCGAGGCGGCGCGACGGGACCCCCCGGCCCTCAGCCGCGACGCGGCATCAGCACCGTGTAGTCGAGATCGAGCACGACCGCGGGCGGATAATTCCCGTCCGCGGTCTTGTGGAGGAACCCGGTCGACGCGTGGTCGTTGAGCGCCACCGTGCGCAGGCGGAGCGCGCCGAGGTCGCGCCGGCCCGGAATCTCCCAGCGCTCGAGGATCTCGCTCCAGGCGTAGATGGTGGCGCCGGCGAAGGTCGGGTTGGCGTGGCGTCCGCCGTTGATCGCCGCGATCTTGACCGCGTTGGCGAGGCCGTTGAAGGTGAGCGCGCGCGCGAGGCTGATGATGACGCCGCCATAGATCAGGCGCCGGCCGAAGCGGTCGCTCTCCTGGGCATGCTGGTTGAAGTGGATGCGAGCGTTGTTCTGGTAGAGCTTGGTCGCCATCATGTGCTCGGCCTCCTCGACGGTGAGGCCGTCGACGTGGTCGATGCGCTCGCCGGGCGCGTAATCCTCCCACGCGTGGCGCGAGCCCGCGAGCGCGTAGTCGAAGCCCTTGAAGTCGAGCCCCGCGGGCACCGCGAGCTTGTCGGCCGCGACCGAAGCGGGGAGCTCGGGCACGTGCGGCGCGGGAGCGGGCGCTTGCTCGTCGCGTTTCCGGACCATCACCCAGCGCGCATAGTCGAGCACGATCTCGCCGCGCTGGTTGCGCCCGGTCGAGCGCACATAGACGATGCCGCTCTTGCGGTTGGCGTTCTCGCGCAGCCCGATCACGCTCGAGCGCGAGGCGAGCGTGTCGCCCGGGTAGACGGGGGCCAGGAACCGGCAATCGGCATAGCCGAGATTCGCGACCGCGTTGAGCGAGACGTCGGGCACGGTCTTCCCGAACACGATGTGGAACACGAGGAGATCGTCGAGCGGCGCCTCGGCGAGCCCGCAGCGGCGCGCGAACTCGTCCGACGATTGGAGCGCGAAGCGCGATCCGGTGAACGCCGTGTTGAGCGCCACGTCGCCGCGCGAGACGGTGCGCGGGGTCGCGTGCACGATCTCCTGGCCGAGGCGGAAATCCTCGAAGAAATTGCCGCCCCCGGTCTTCGCGGCGTCGCTCTTCGCGCCGCTCACGACGCGGCTCCCGCGCGCTCCAGGTGCTGGATCGCCTCGGCGAGCGCCACCTGCCGCCTCGCCGCCTCGACATGGAGATTCTCGATCAGCTTCCCTTCGACCAGCACGATGCCCTTCCCTTCCTTTTCGGCCTCGCCATGGGCCGCGATGATGCGCCGCGACCAGGCCACGTCCTCGGCCGAGGGCGCGAAGATTTCGTTCGCCTTGGCGATGGTCTTGGGATGGATGAGGGTCTTGCCGTCGAAGCCGAATTCCTTGCCTTGCTGGCACGAATAGGCGAAGCCCTCGTCGTCGGCGAGATCGAGATGGACGCCGTCGAGGATCGCGAGCCCGAAGGCGCGCGCCGCAAGCAGGCACAGGCCGAGGCTGGTCAGCATCGGCAGCCGCTCGCGCGTGTGCGCCGCGTGGATGTCCTTCGCGAGGTCGGAGGTACCCATCACGAGGCAGCCGACGCGCTTCGAGGACGCCGCGATCTCCTCGGCGTGCAGCATGCCGAGCGGCGTCTCCATCATGCACCAGATGGAGAGCGCGGGCGGCGCGCCGAGCTCGCCGAGCCGCCGCTCGACCTCGAGCACGGTGGCCCCATGCTCGACCTTCGGCACCAGCACGGCATGGGCGCCCGACTTGGCCGCCATGGCGAGATCGTCCGCGCCCCAAATCGTCTCGAGCCCGTTGATGCGTACGATGAGCTCGCGCCCGCCATAGCCGCCTTGGCGGAGCGCGGTTGCGATCTGCGCGCGCCCTTGCGCCTTGGCGTCGGGGGCCACCGCGTCCTCGAGATCGAGGATGAGGCCGTCGGCGGCGAGGCTACGCGCCTTCTCGAGCGCGCGGGCGTTCGAGCCCGGCATATAAAGAACGCTGCGGCGGGGCCTCACGGTCTGGCTCATGGGCTTGGACTCATGGATTTGGACTCATGGATTGGGATCCTGGCTGGATCTGCGGGACGGGGCGGAGAAGCCGGCGCCAGCCTAACAAGGAATCTTGCTGCGTTGCAATAACGTGGGGCCGGCGCGGTGTTTCTTGCGCGCTCATCCTTCGAGACACCCCGCCGCCTCGTCCTGAGGAGCCCCCATGGCGGGCGTCTCGAAGGATGGCGGCGGGGTTCCTCGGGATGAGGATTTATAGCGCAGTGGAGACCGGGCCGCACGGCGCCGACGCCGCGCCTAGGCGCCCGCCGACCCCTATGGCAAGCTCGATCCATGAGCGTGCTTTCGATCCAATCCTCGGTCGCGGCGGGCTATGTGGGGAACGGCGCGGCGGTCCCGGCCCTCCAGCGTCTCGGCATCGAGACCGTGGCGCTCTCGACCGTGACCCTCGCCCATCATCCCGCGCGCCGCGTGGCCAAGGGCGCGCCCGCCTGGCGCGGGCGCATCGCCGAGCCGAGCGAGATCGAAACCGCGCTCGACGGGCTCGCGGCCGCGGGCGAGCTCAAGCAGTGCGCGGCGATCCTCACGGGCTATCTCGGCGATGCGTCCCTCGGGCCCGCGATCCTCGACGCGGTCGCGCGCGTCAAATCCGCGAACCCGAAGGCACTCTATTATTGCGATCCCGTGATGGGCGAGAGCGGGAAGGGCTTCTACGTACGCGCCGGCATCCCAGAATTCTTCCGCGACCGGGTCTTGCCGCGCGCGGACGTGCTGCTGCCGAACCTGTTCGAGCTCGCCTGGCTCGCGGACGGCTCGGACGGCGCCGGCTGGGACATCGCGCGCGCGCTCGAGGCCGCGCGGCGCCTCGTCGCGCGCGGACCGAAGCTCGTCGTGGTCAAGGGTTTGCGGCGTCTCGTGCGCGGCCGGCGTTCGGTCGGTGCCCTCGTCGCGAGTGCGAGCGCGGGCTGGCTCGCGGAAGGCCCGGAGGTGGCGTCGAGCGCCCACGGCGCGGGCGACCTCTTCTCGGCGCTCTTCGTCGGCCGGCGCGTACGCGGAGAAAATGTCGCAAGCGCGCTTGCGCGCGCGGTCTCCTCGCTTCACGAGGTGATGGCGCGCACCGCCCGCGAGCATCGCGAGGAGATGGCACTCGTCGCAGCACTCGACCGGCTCGCAAATCCCAAGCGGCTGTTCAAAGCGGTCAAGATAGGCTAAACGGAGCGGGCCGCGACGGAAGAAACGCCGACGCATGGCGGCGCCGGCATCAACGAACCGGTCGGGGCGCTAAAGCCGACGCGGCGCCGGCTTCTCACGCATCGCGGGCTCATGCAGCTTCTCCAGCTTCTGCTTTTCGTCAAAGGCCTGGCGGTCGGATTCGCGATCGCCGCACCGGTCGGCCCGGTCGGCATCCTGTGCATCCAGCGCTCGCTTACCAGGAGCGTGTTGTACGGCCTCGCCTCGGGCATGGGGGCGGCGGCCGCGGACGCGATCTACGGCGCCATCGCGGCCTTCGGCGTGAGCTTCGTCGCCGATTTCCTGGTGCGCGAGCAATATTGGTTCCAGCTCGGCGGCGGCGCGCTCTTGATCGCGCTCGGCCTCCATACCGTGTTCGGGAAATGGCACCCGCCCGGCACGCGCAGCCAGCCCGACGGGCGTTTGGCGCAGGATATGGTCGGCACCTTCTTCCTCACCATCACCAATCCGATCACCATCTTCTCCTTCACCGCCGTGTTCGTCGCGGTCGGCATCACCACCGGCACCGAGACGTTCCTCGGCGGCGCCCTCCTGACCGCGGGCGTGTTCGCGGGCTCGGCGCTTTGGTGGACCGTCCTCTGCAACGGCGTCGGTCTCATGCGCGCCGCCTTCTCGGACGATTATCTGCGCGTCATCCACCGGGCGTCGGGCTTCGTCATGCTGGCGTTCGGCGCCGGGGCCCTGATACATATTTTCACGTAGGCGCGCGCGGATTCGAGCGCGCGAGCGCCCGCGCATCGGGAGGTCGCCATGGCGGAACCCATCCTCAAGGCCCTGCTGTTCGACGTGTTCGGCACCGTGGTCGATTGGCGCACCAGCATCGTCCGCGAGGGCGAGGCGTTCGGGCGCGCCCATGGGATCGGCGACGTCGACTGGGTCGCCTTCGCCGACGCATGGCGCGGGCTCTATCAGCCGAGCCTCGAGGAAGTCAGGAGCGGCCGCGCGCCCTTCCGCCAGCTCGACGATCTCCATCGCATGAGCCTCGAGAGGTTGCTCGGCGAGCGCGGGATCAAGGGCATCGCCGAGGCCGAGCTCGACCGCTTCGCGCGCGCTTGGCACCGGCTCGACCCCTGGCCCGATTCGGTCGCGGGGCTCGCGCGCTTGAAGCGCAAATATATCCTCGCCACCTGCTCCAACGGCAACGTGGCGCTCATGGTCAATTTGGCGAAGCACGCGAATCTCCCCTGGGACGCGATCCTCGGCGCCGAGCCCGCGCGCCAGTTCAAGCCGCTGCCGGTGGTCTATTTGACCTCGTGCCAATGGCTGCGCCTCGAGCCCGCGGAATGCGTCATGGTGGCCGCGCACCGGAGCGACCTCGCGGCCGCGGCCGCCTGCGGCCTCAAGACCGCCCATGTGCCGCGCCCGCTCGAATACGGCTTGGGCCGCAAGCCCGATCCGGGTGCCGAGCCGCGCGCGCGAACCGACGTGCCGCGCGCCGACGTGCCTCGCGCCGAGCGCTTCGATTTCGAAGCCAAGGACTTCAATGCGCTCGCCGAGAGGTTGGGCTGCTAGCTGTTCGGTCTCGGGTTTCGACGGTGCATTCTTATTCCAACGCAGGAAGGAAGCGCCGGGGGACATATTCCTCACGGTAACGCGCGCCGCTTATCGCCGGTCCCACGCTTCATTCCCATTGTGCTATGGCATCCGGTTCACGTTCCCGCCGCGTTACGCCAATAGCCCAACGGCCAGGTACGCGACCCGCGCGTTCGATATGGGCCGCCGCCAAAACGGCGTCGGGCACGCGCTGACCAAAATCAAACGTCCATGGACGGACGGTCAGGTCGAAGAGCGCTTGCCCGCATCCGTGAGTCCTGCCACCTTTGGTAGAGCATGAAACGTCGATCTCGTCGGAGCGGCCGCTTCGCTAGCCCCGGAAAGGAAGAGCGATGAAGATCACCTTCGACATGACCAAGTTGGACAACGGCAAACTTTCTCCGGCCAATGTGTACGTCACCTTCGCCGCCGCGGCGGCCGATATGGTGTACGGATCGGAGTCCCATATAACCTTCACCAATGGAACCATCGCCATCCAGAGCAAATCCTACGGCACATCGACGGCCTATAGTTTGAGCGATATTGCGACCCATGGGCTCAAGCTCAATTCGGCAACGTCGCTGGTCGGCTTCATTTCCTATGGGTCGACCGCGGGGATAGAGTTGCTCGGCGTCGGCAGCCAGCCGAATTTTCTCAGCAACGCGACGCCGCGTTATTCCATCTTCGAGGTGTCGTATGGCGGCTCTACCGGCGGCGCCGATGTCACCAATATCTCGCAATTCGGGGGCGCGATCCAAATAGCCTTCCTGAGCGCCGGCAAGGTGCAGACCCAAGTGGGCAATACCGCCGACACGACGACCCTGTTCAACGCCCTGGCGGGGGCATCCGGCTTCTCCGGCGAGACCTCGACCGCGACGGTGTATCTCGATGGGAACGGCCGTTTCGTCCGCATCATCGGCACCAATGTCTTCCCGAACGGAACGGTGCAGACGCCCTACGCGACTTTCAACGCCTATCTGCAATCCCTCTTCGTTGCGAATGGAGTCCGCAGTGTCGTCAAGGAGTTGACCAATCTCGAGCCGGGACAGAAGCCAGGCGGCAAAGGATCGGCCGGCTTCAAGTCGACCGGTACGGCGACGAACGTCACGCCCGATAAGATTTATAATCTCGACTACCATTTCGATGCGATCGTCACCCAGGTGACGAAGCCGTCGCCGCCGGGCAATCCGAACGGCACCTATCGCGTGACCTTGAACGGATATGTGAACGCAACCTTGGCCGGCAGCGATCCGACCGGCATCGAGAGCTATCAATATACCGGGCTGTCCGTGACGATCGCCGCGGATGACCTGGCGGCCGGCAATCTCTACATGACCAATTTCATTTATCAGGCGGCGACCACGGGCGCGGGCATCGACGTGACCAGCAGCGGCTGGGACGCGCTCAACAAGGATTTCGGCGCGGCGAATGTGAATGCAGCCGTGCTGCTGAAGGCGGCCGGGGATTTCGCCGAGGGGGTCACCTGCGGCTTTCCCGGCAGCACCGTCCTGTCCGCCACCTCGCCGAGCACGGCATTGGGCGATCTGGCCAGCTACGAATGGTGGGAGAACCCGCTGCTAGCCTATGCGCCCGCCCAGCCCGGCAACGCCTATTACAGCGCCTATGGCAATGCCGTCAGCGCGAATTCGGGCGGCATCAACGGCGTCGCCTTCTCGCGCGGCGGCGTCTACGGCTCGCCCTACGACGACCGCTTCAGCCTGAATCTGATCGCGCCGAACGCCCAGACCGACGAGATGCGCATCACGCTACTCGCCGATGGCACGCTCAAGCCCTCGGGCAGCAGTTGACGCCGGGCTCGTGCGGGTTGGCCTGGAACGGCCTCACCCGGCCGAGCCCGTTTCAGGGTTCTCCGATCGTTTCTCAGTACGGCCCGTTCCATAATTCGGATCCGACCCCGCAACTGCATGGAGACAATGTCTACATCAATATCTATCGACGAGGTCGCCGGTCATGGGCAAGTTCTGCCTGTACGCAGCGCTGGTATTTTGCGCAATGTCTCCGTTCGCGACGAATGCCGCAAAGGCCGGTCTGTTCGAAGACGCCTACGCCGATTATCGCGCCAAGATCGGAAACGGAACAATTTTTTACGCCTCGTGCCGCACTCTCCACGTCATGGCGCCCGACGATAGCGATCTCGACCGCGTCTATCTCATCGTCCCGCAGTCGCGAGACGCCGGCATCGTCATGATCGAGTGGAGCGGAGAAACCATCGTCGATTGGACTGAAATCGAGCGAAAAGGCGCTGAATACCGCATCGCCTGGACCGAGGGCGGAATATGGAGCCTCATGTCGGCCTCCGGTTTGGTCGACCAATTGCGAAATCGCGATTTCCGGATGGCGACCGGCGAGGACTTGGATCATCTCCCGATCACCGGCCCGCAATGCATCGATGCGCTCCACCATGCGCCGTAAATCGGATCGCGGAGAGTCCGCTTTCATTCGAGGCCATACGATGCGGAGATTCCCATTGGGCATTGCGCTTACTGTGCTTGTGGCCTTTGCGGCGCCGCACATCTTACGCGGGGCGGGGCCTGACATTGTGCCCGCAGACCCTTCAGGATCGTTCAAAGTTGGGTACGCGGACTATCGCGCCAAGATCGGCGACGGAGTCTTCTTTTACGATTCGTGCCAATACGTCCAGGATTCCGAGACCTATGGCGCGTACTTGATCGTGCCGCGATCGGAAAAGGCGGACATCATGCTGCTCGAGCGGCACAATGGCGTGCTCGTGAACATGGCGACGATCGAGCGGGAAACGCCCAAGAGACACCTCGATACGGTCATCGACATGTCGGCGCTCGAAGCCAACAACGGCGGCTTCCGCATCACCGATACCTTAGGCGGCATCGGCAGCAACATGCGGGTGTCCGGTCTGATGGATCGGCTGCTCACGCGCGAATTCCGCATCGGCACGGGCGTAAAGCTGGATTGGTTGCCGATCACGGGCCCGGACTGCGACCCCGAATTCTATCATTACTGACGCGGCGCGACCCCAGGTCCCGCCTCACGCGAGATCGTCGAAATCGTCGAGCAGGGTCGCGATGCGGCCCTGGTCCCATTGGCTCATGACCAGCTCGGCGCGGCGCGCGGCCGCGCGCGAATCGAGCAGGCGCACGCGCCGCTTGATGCGCGGCAGCGCTCCCGGCGCCATCGAGAGGTCGCGGATGCCGAGCCCCAGAAGGAGCGCCGTGTAGCGCGCGTCGCCCGCCATCTCGCCGCACAGCGAGAGCGGGATGCGCGCGCGCAACGCGGCGCCGGTCGCGAACTGGATGAGGCGCAGCACCGCCGGGTGGAGCGAGTTGTAGAGGTACGCCACCTGCTCGTCGCTGCGGTCGATCGCGAGCGTGTACATGGTGAGGTCGTTGGTGCCGATGGCGAAGAAGTCGCTCTCGGTCGCGAGCGCGTCGGCCGCGAGCGCCGCGCCCGGGATCTCGATCATGACGCCCAAGGGCGGCGGCTCCTTCGCGACCTTGACGCCCTGACGCTGCAGGCGCGCATGGAGCTTGCGCATGAGCGTCCTCACCGTGCGCACCTCGGCGAGGGTCGAGATCATGGGCAAGAGGATGCGCACGGGCCCGTGGGCGCTCGCGCGCAGCATGGCCGAGAGCTGCGCCTCCAGGAGCTCGCGATGCTTCAGCGAGAAGCGGATCGCGCGCAGCCCGAGGGCGGGATTGGCCGAGGGGCCGACGTGGCCGCCTAGCGAATAGGCGAGCTTGTCGCCGCCCACGTCGAGGGTGCGCATGGTGACCGGCTTCCCGTCCATCCCCACGACGAGCGCCTTCAGCGCCTGGTATTGTTCTTCTTCGTCGGGCACGTCGTCGCGGTTCATGAACATGAACTCGGTGCGCAAGAGGCCGATGCCCTGCGCCCCGAGCGCGAGCGCCGTCTCGAGCTCGCGCGGGAGCTCGATGTTCGCCTGAAGCGTGATCGTGACCTCGTCCGTGGTCTCCGCCGGGAGGCGCGCGAGACGCGCGAGCTGGCGCTCCTCGATCCGGAACGCGCGCCGGCGCTCCTCGTAGAGCGCCAAGGTCGCCGGCGTCGGATCGAGAATCACGCGTCCCTCGCCGCCGTCGACGATCGCGAGCGCGCCCGCGGCCCCCTCGAGGAGATGCGCCGCTCCCAGGACCGCCGGAATTCCGAGCGAGCGCGCCATGATCGCGGTGTGGCCCTCGCGCCCGCCGAGCACGGTCGCGAAGCCCGCGATGCGCGCGGGGTCGAGCAGCGCCGTGTCCGCCGGCGTCAATTCCTCGGCCAGCACGATGCTGCCCTCGGGGATGGCGGCGAAGGCCTGGTAGGGCCGGCGCAGGAGGTTGCGCACCACGCGCCCGCCCGCCTCGTTGATGTCCTCGGCGCGGCTCGCGAGATAGGCGTCCTCCATCTGCGCGAAGCTCTTGGCGATGTCGCGCATTTCACGATGCATCGCCGCCTCGGCGTTGATGCGCTCGCGCCGGATGCGCGCCTCGGCGCCGCGCACGAGGCGCGAGCCCGCGAGCATCTGAAGATGGGCGTCGAGCAGGAAGCCGAGCTCGTCGGCCGCGCTGCCGTTGAGCGTCCCTGCCTTCTCCTTGAGCTTCCGGAGCTGCTGGCGCGAGCGATGGACCGCGTCGGCGAGGCGCTTCACCTCGGCCTCGAGCGCCCCCTCTTCGATCGCGTATTCCGGCACCTCGACCGAGCCGGACTCGCGCACATGGACCGGGCCGATCGCAATGCCCGGAGCGACGCCCAGGCCCTGGAGCGTGCGCTCGGCGTGCTTCGCCGCCTCGCGTGCCGCCGTCTCGCGCGCCGTCGTCTCCCGGCCGGGCGCATCGCCGGGTCGCCGCGCGCCGGGCTTGCGCGCGAGCCGCTCGGATCCCGCGGGTGATTTGCCCGGCGTCGCCACCGCCCTATTCGTCCTCTCCGAACTTGTCCTTGACCAGGGCCTCGAGCGCATCGAGCGCCGCGGCCGCGTCGCGCCCGGAGGCGCTCACCTCGATCATCGTGCCCGGACCGGCCGCGAGCATCATGAGCCCCATGATCGAGAGGCCCGACACCGCCGCGTCCTTCTTCGCGACCGTGACCTCGGCCTCGAAGCGCTCGACGCACTTCACGAAGCGCGCCGCCGCGCGCGCGTGGAGGCCGCGCTGGTTCACGATCACGAGCATGCGCGAGAGCGTGCCGCCCGTGTCGGCGCCGCTCGCGGCGCCGCCGGGCCCCGCGCTCTCCATCAGCGCGCCTTTTCCTCGGCGAGCAGCGCCGAGGCGACGTTGATGTATTTGCGGCCCGCCTCCTGCGCCAACGCGACCGCCTTCTGGAGCGGGGGCGGCGGATCGGCCTGGCGCACGCTCGCGAGCTTGATCAGCATGGGAAGATTGACGCCGGCAATCACCTCGACATGCGCATTGTCCATGACCGAGATCGCGAGGTTGGACGGCGTACCGCCGAACATGTCGGTCAAGAGCACCACGCCGCTGCCGTCGTCCACGTCGGCGACCGAGCGCAGGATCTCCTCGCGCCGCTCCTCCATGTCGTCCTCGGCGCCGATGCACACGGCCTTGATGCGTTGCTGGGGTCCGACCACGTGCTCGAGCGCCGAAATGAATTCGACCGCGAGCCTGCCGTGGGTGACCAAAATCATGCCGATCATGGACGATCCCCTTGTTCGTGTCGCTTCGCGCCGGCGCCGGAATTGCGGCACCGGCCCATTCCCGTGCGCTCGGGCCGCCTCCCGCTCGCGAGCGCGGGCGGCGCTGTCCATGGCACCGACGATGAGTCCGGCATCCTCATGAAGGCGCCATTATACCCGCGCTCCGGCGTTTGTGCGCGCCAATCTCGCGACCGCGAGACGCAGCTTCGCGGTCGCCGAATGCTCGAACGGCGCCAATTTGAGGAGCGGCAAGGCAAGGCCCAACAAAATCACGCTTTCCGGCTCCGGCATGCGCTCGACGTCGGCCGCGGGCGCCAAATCGACCACGAGGCCCAGCGTCGCGTCCGCGCAGGGCGAGAGCTCGACGATGCCGAGCCCGCGCACCTCGAGCCGACCCAGGATCGACGCCGGTGCGAGCGCATGCACCTGGTCGCGCACCACCGCGAGCTCGACCTGATCGTCGGCCACCAGGCGCCCGCCCTCGTCGATGAGGCGCAACGCGAGATCGGACTTGCCGCTGCCCGCGGGCCCGCGCAGCAGCACGCCCGTGCCCGCGACCTCGACGCAGGTTCCGTGCACCCGGATCATGCCTCGGTCTCCGATCGCCCGAACATCTGGCTGAGACGCGCCGCCTTTCCAGGGCCGGGAGGGTGGCGGGACGCGGGCGCGCTGTCAATCCCGCCCTCAAGCCGGCGCCGCGCCGCCCGGGATCGCGCGCTCGAGCGGGAGACGCACGGTGAAGCGCGCGCCCAAGATGCGGCCCGCCGCGTCGTGGCGGTTCTCGGCCTGGATCGTGCCGCCGTGGGCGTCGACGATCTGCTTCGAGATCGAGAGGC
Source organism: Alphaproteobacteria bacterium (assembly GCA_035509415.1). Lineage (GTDB taxonomy): Bacteria > Pseudomonadota > Alphaproteobacteria > JACZXZ01 > JACZXZ01 > DATJLQ01. Next base: position 5,128 of record DATJLQ010000139.1, on the reverse strand, counting down.
CGAGGCCGGAATGGACGCCGAATTTCTCGCCCGGCGGGCGCTCGGTGTAGAAGCGCTCGAACACCGCCTCGAGCTTTCCCTCGGGCAATCCCGGCCCGTCATCCTCGACCGAGGTGGCGACGGTCTCGCCCTCGCGCCGGACCGAGAGCGAGATGGTGCCGCCTTGCGGGCTGAAGGAGATCGCGTTCTCGATGAGGTTGCGGAACACTTGCGCGAGCCGCCCCTCGAGGCCGCGCACCGGAAGCGCCTCGCTCGAGCCCGTGAAGGCGAGCTGCGGCCCGTCGGGGGCGGCGTCCGCGTTATAGACCACGACGAGGGCCGCGAGCAGGGACGCGAGATCGATCGGCTCCGCTTCGGCGCGCGCGAGCTCGGCATCCAGCCGCGAGGCCGAGGAAATGTCGGAGATCAGCCGGTCGAGGCGCTGGACGTCCTCGAGGATGATGGTCATGAGCCGGCGCTGGCGCTCCGGGTCCTTCACCATCGATGCGGTCTCGACGGCACTCCTGAGCGAGGAGAGCGGGTTCTTGATCTCGTGCGCGACGTCGGCGGCGAAGCGCTCGATCGCGTCCATGCGCTGGGACAAGAGCTCGGTCATCTCGCGCAGGCTGCCCGAGAGATCGCCGATCTCGTCGCCGCGTTGGGTGAAATCCGGGATGTCGGCGGCACTCCCCTTGCCCGGGCCGATGCGCTCGGCCGCCTGCGCCAGGCGCCGGATCGGATGCACGATGGTGCTGCCGAGATAGAGCGAGAGCAGCGTCGTCACCAGAAGTGCCACCGCGAACGCCTTGAGGATGTCGAGGCGCACCGAGCGCATGACGTTGTCGATCTCGGTGCTTTCCTCCGAGACCACGAGGGCGCCGACCACGCGCTTGTAGTGCTGCACCGGGACGGCGACCGAGAGGATGGTGCCGTGGGAGCCGTTGCTGTAGAGCGCGCGCGCGGTCGAGCCCGCGAGCGCCTTGATCGCCTCGGGATAGTCGGATGCGTGCTCGACGGCGCTTTCGTGGTAGCGCGCGAGCTTGCCGAGGCGCGGCACGTTGTCGACGAACCAGTCGTAGGCGTCCTCGAGCGCGCGGCCGATCGGGCTCACGCTCGCGGGCGGCGGCAAGGGCACGATCTGGACCGCACCCCCGGGCGCTGCCAGCACGCGGCTGTCGGCCAGGAGATTGCCGTCGGGCGCGAACAGGCGCGCGCGCGCCTTGGTCGGCTCGATGAGGCGGCGCAGCAGGATGCGCGTCTGATCGGGCTCGAGCTCGAAGCTGGTCTCGTCCTTGCCGGCGACCGCACTCTCGCCCAAGGCGCCGGCGAAGATGCGCGCTTGCGTCGTGAGGGATTCGAACTGGCTCTCGATCAGGTTGCGCTGATAGGTGCCGAGATAGGCGAGCCCGAGCACGAGGATGCCGAGTGCTATCATGTTGAGGAGCAGGATGCGGCGCGTGAGCGGCGAGACGCTGAGCGCGCGCTTGAGGCGGCGGCCGCGGCGGAGAAGCCGGGCCGAGCGGCTTGGCGCCGACAGCGCCGCGCGTTGCGTTGGCGCGGGCGCGGGCCGCGCGGGTGCGGGCGGCGGGGCCGCCGTCGCGGTCATTTCGGGCAGCCGGCCGATCGCCTTGTCATGCGTGTCGAGCGCCATGGATCCTCGAAAGCATCCCCGCGCCGCGGGCGCTCGGCACTCACGCTTCCTTGTAGCGGTAGCCGATGCCGTAAAGCGTCTCGATCTGGTCGAACGCCTCGTCGACCGCGCGCAGCTTCTTGCGCACGCGCTTGATGTGGCTGTCGATCGTGCGGTCGTCGACGTAGATGTGCTCGCCGTAGGCCGCGTCCATGAGCTGGTCGCGGCTCTTGACCATGCCGGGACGCTGGGCGAGCGCCTTGAGGATCAGGAACTCGGTGACCGTGAGGCTCACCGCACCGCCCTTCCAGGCGCACAGATGGCGGCTCGAATCGAGCACGAGATCGCCGCGCACCATGCTGCTCTCGGCGCTGGCGCCGTCGGCGGCACCCTCGCGCAGCTCGGTGCGGCGCAGGAGCGTGCGGATGCGCTCGACCAGGAGGCGCAGCGAGAAGGGCTTGGTGATGTAGTCGTCCGCCCCCATGCGCAGGCCGAGCACCTCGTCGACCTCGTCGTCCTTGGACGTGAGGAAGATGACCGGGATCGCCGAGCTCTTGCGCAGGCGCGAGAGCAGCTCCATCCCGTCCATGCGCGGCATCTTGATGTCGAGGATGGCGAGGTCGGCCGGCTGCGCCGTGAGCCCGCGCAACGCCTCGTCGCCGTCGCCATAGGCGCGCACGGCGAAGCCCTCGGCCTCGAGCGCCATCGTGACCGAGGTCACGATGTTGCGGTCGTCGTCCACGAGCGCGATGGTGCGCTTTTCCGTCACGGCTTCCCTCTCGTTGCCTTGCTTCTCCCGCGAGCCCGCCCGGATGGCGGGCGCCGCGCCCGGCGCTGGCGCACATATTGGCACGATTCCGCGCTAATTCCAGGGGCTTAGGGCCCTTGCCGGACGCCCTCGAGCGCGCCCGAGGGAGCGCTGTCGGGGCCCAGCCGGGGCGTTATACTCGGGCCGGGGCGTATTTCGGGCGCGAGGTCGGGATGGCGGCAGAAGCGGACGACGAGGATCGGGAGGAGGAGTCCGGCCCGGCCCCCGGGATCATCGCGCGCGGCCTCATCCGCGCCGCCGACCGCGCGACGCTCGCGACCTCCCTCGCGCGCGACGGCGCCAACTGGCCCTACGCGTCCCTCGTCATGGTCGCCTGCATGCCCGACGCGACGCCGCTTTTGCTCATCTCGGACCTCGCCGAGCACACCAAGAACATCCAACGCGATCTCCATGTGTCGCTTCTGTTCGACGGTACCGGCGGGCTCGAGGAGCCCTTGACCGGTCCGCGCTTGACCCTCGTGGGCCGCGCGCGCGAGACCGTGGACCCGGCCGATCGGGCGCGCTTCCTCGCGCGCCATCCGAGTGCGGCACCCTATTCGAGCTTCCACGATTTCCGCTATTTCCGCGTCGAGCCCACGCGCGGCCACCTGGTCGCGGGGTTCGGGCGCATCCACTGGGTCGATGCGCGCGACATTCTCTACGATCCCGCGCGCGCGGCTTCGCTCGCCGCGGCCGAGGCGGAAATTGTCCAGCACATGAACCGCGATCACGCGGACGCGCTGACGCTTTATGCCCAACGCCTCCTCGGGCTCGACGGCGCCGAGTGGAGCATGACCGGCATCGACCCCGAGGGCATCGATCTGCGCCGGCGCGGCCGGGTCGCCCGACTCACGTTTCCCCGACCGGTCGAGGATGCCGCGGCGGCGCGCGCGGCGCTCGTGGCCTGGGCCCGGGAGGCGCGCACAAAGGCTTGATTCGGCACGTATTTCTGCGCGGCCCCGCAATGATCACGGGGAGTCGGTTGCAAACCGGACGAGGCGGCTTGTAGATTCCGGTCCCGTGCCGGAACCGCGGCGCTTAAACACCAATCGCGGCCGGGCACCAATCGCGCTCGGGCGCCAATCGCGGCCCGCGCCGCGTCGAATTCTTAGGGAGGAGATTGTGCAGCAGGTGGGTCCCGTCATCAGCCGTCATGGGCTGAGCCATTCCGGTCTGCGCCGCGTCCGCACCGCCTATTGGAATCTCGCGGTCCCGTCCTATTACGAGGAGGCGGTGCTGCGGCGCGAGGGCATGATCGGCCAGGGCGGCGCCTTCGTGGTCGAGACCGGGAAGCACACCGGCCGCTCGGTCCCCGACAAGTTCATCGTCGAGGAAGCGGACACCAAGCCGAACGTCTGGTGGAACAAGATCAACCAGCCGATCGCCGAGCGCCATTTCGACGCGCTCTACGAGCACATCCTCAACCATCTCGAGGGGAAGGACGTGTTCGTCGCCGACTGCCATGCGGGCGCCGACCCGGCCTATCGGCTCTCGGTGCGCGTCATCACCGAAAGCGCTTGGCATTGCCTGTTCGCGCGCAACATGTTCATCCGCCCGTCGACCGACCAGCTCAAGGATTTCGCGCCCGACTTCACCATCCTCCAGGCACCCACCTGCCTGGCCGATCCCGCGAAGCACGGCACGCGCTCCGAGACCTTCATCCTGGTCAACTTCAAGAAGCGCATGGTGATCATCGGCGGCACGTCGTATGCGGGCGAGATCAAGAAGTCCGTGTTCGGGCTCCTGAACTATCTCCTGCCGCCCAAGGGCGTGCTGCCGATGCACGGCTCGGTGAATGTGGGGCCGCGCGGCGACGCGGCCGTGTTCTTCGGCCTCTCGGGCACGGGCAAGACCACCCTCTCGGCCGATGCGACGCGCACCCTGGTCGGCGACGACGAGCATGGCTGGTCCGAGAACGGGCTGTTCAATTTCGAGGGCGGCTGCTACGCGAAGGTGATCCGCCTCTCCGAGGAGGCCGAGCCCGAGATCTACGAGACCACGCGGCGCTTCGGCTCGGTGCTCGAGAACGTGGTGATCGACCCCGAGACGCGCATCCTCGACCTCGACGACGACAGCCTCACCGAGAACACGCGCTCCTGCTATCCGATCGAGTTCATCCCCAATGCGAGCCTGACCGGTGTCGCGGGCCATCCCGACAACGTGATCATGCTCACCGCCGACGCGTTCGGCGTGCTGCCGCCGATCAGCCGCCTCACGCCGGACCAGGCGATGTACCATTTCCTCTCGGGCTACACCGCGCGCGTCGCGGGCACCGAGAAGGGCATGGGGCGCGATCCCGAGGCGACCTTCTCGACCTGCTTCGGCGCCCCCTTCATGCCGCGCCATCCGACGGTCTATGCGAAGCTCCTCGGCCAATACGTCGCGCGCCACAACGTCAAATGCTGGCTCGTCAACACGGGCTGGACCGGCGGCGCCTACGGCACCGGGAAGCGCATGAACATCGCCCACACGCGCGCCATGGTGCGCGCGGCCCTCGACGGGCGATTGGCGCAGGTCTCGACCGTGCGCTTCGACGAGTTCGGGCTCATGATCCCCGAAAGCTGCCCGGACGTGCCGTCCGACGTGCTCAACCCGAAGAAGACCTGGAAGGACCAGGGGGCCTACGACAAGACGGCGCAGGAGGTCGCGAAGCGCTTCGAGAACAACTTCAAGCAGTTCGAGGCGCACGTCGACGAGAAGGTGCTCGCGGC